>DATCJV010000167.1:0-20326 GCA_036562625.1 Bacillota bacterium
GTAGAGAACACAGCGCAGAAGGACTGAAAGTGATCCAGGTTGGCAAGAAATTCGGTACCATCAAGCTCCTCAAGGACGCTCTGGCTATTGAGGTCACTACTTTTCGTCAGGAGGGGCCATATTCCGACGGCAGACACCCGGATTGGGTGGATTTCCGGTCAAAGATTGAAGAGGACCTTTCCAGACGAGATTTTACCGTAAATGCCATGGCCTTGGAGATCTTCACCCAGCGGCTGATTGATCCCTTTGGGGGCAGGAAGGACCTGAAGCACAAGGTGATTAGGGCTGTGGGCGATCCGGAGCAAAGGTTTACCGAGGATGCTCTGCGGATGCTTAGATTCTTCCGTTTCCAATCCAGTCTGGGGTTTCGCGGGGATCATAGGACGGAAAAGGCCATCACCCCCCATTTATTGAAGAAGATCAGTCCGGAACGAGTCCGGGAGGAAGTAACGAAGCTTTTGGTTTCTCCCCAGCCGGCCCGGGGGCTTTCTGGATTAATTCGAACCGGGTTATTATTATCCTTTGCCCCGGAATTTGCCGGGGTAGTCTCGGATGAGCGCTTGATCTTCCATGTACTGACGACCGTGGAGGCGATCACACCCCACCCCCGTTTAAGATGGGCTGCGCTCTTACATGATCTAGGTAAAGCACAGTGCCGGGCAGTAGATGCGCGCGGTCTCCATTATCATGGACACGCTGAGGTTGGCGCGGAGTTGGCCCGGAATGTACTGGAACGTCTCCGCTTCTCCAAGGATTTTATTAAGCGTGTTACTATTCTGGTGCGGTGGCATATGTTTTCCGCGGATCCAAACCAGACTGATGCCGCGCTTCGACGGTTAGCCTGTAGAGTAGGAGAGGAAAATCTCTGCGATTTGTTGGAATTACGCCGGGCAGATATTATTGCCAGTGGGCAAAACTACCACCGGGCTTGGGAAGGGTTTTCCGCCTTCGCCTCTCGGCTCCAAGCGCTCTTGCAGGCAGAAAAGGTATTAACTTTGCGGGATCTGGCGGTCAATGGCAAGGATATCATGAAGGTTTTGGGGATTCCCGCCGGGCCGCAAGTTGGGCAGATTCTGCAAGAACTCTTTGCTTGGATCACAGAGGAACCTGGTCGAAATAATAGAGAAGACTTATATCGGTATCTTAAGGAACGCTATTTATCCGGGAGCTAGAGATTGGAGGTTAAAACAGGAATTCAGGCCATGAACAAAACGCCTGCCGCCTTCGGCTCCGTATGGTAATTGATTCATGTTTCATCCGTTCTTCGCATAACCTTTGTTATGGATATTTTTCATTACCGGAGGTGGACTGGTGGAGAAGGGGAAGGAGCGGAAGAACTGGCTTGGCAGGCTTATAAACTTTTTTGAGCTACCACCGGATGTGCTTTTAGACCTCCCCCGCCTGGTGATGAGCGGTAATGAAAAACTGGTGATTGAGAACCACCGCGGACTGCTTGAGTATACCGGCGAGACAGTTCGAGTGCGCACTGCCCGGGGTGAAATTTGTATTACCGGGGAAGACCTGAACCTGGTCTCTATTGAGCAGGAAGAGATCTGGGTGGAAGGCCGGATCAGCCGGGTCGAGTTACCCAAGTGGAGGGGATAGCCTTGTTTTGGCGGCGGCTCGCAGCTTACTTCCGTGGTTGCCTTGTGTTGAAATTTCAGGGGCTAAATCCGGAAAAAATTATAAATTACGCGATCCGGCAAGGAATTAAGTTATGGGAGATCAGGCGGGTCTCACCAGAGATTATCATCTGTAAAGCCACAGTCCGGGATTTTAAGTCCTTCAGAGTACTGGTCAAGAAGAGCGGATGTCGGGTAAAGATTCTTGCCCGGTTGGGGTTACCATTTTTCTATCGTCAGTTGCAGCGTAGGCAGGGGTGGCTCTGCGGAGCGGCGGTCTTTTTTTCCGCTTTATATATCCTGGCCTCGTTTGTCTGGGTTATACAGGTGGAAGGAGTGGCCCGTATTCCTGCCACCCAGGTTATGGAGGACCTTCATGAATTAGGACTTTATCCGGGGACACCCAGGGGCAAAATAGAAGAAAAGCGTAATTGGTTAATTAGAGAATTGAAGATCCGGTATCCGCAGACTGCCTTTATTTCCGTAGAGTTAAAAGGGATCGTCGTCCATGTGAAGTTGGTGGAGAAAGAGTTGCCACCGGCCACGCATAAAGAGACCGGGCATTTATATGCGGTAAAGGACGGGCTAGTTCAGGAGATTGTGGTTTTGGAAGGGACTCCCCAGGTTAAAGCAGGTGATACGGTCTGCAGGGGAGATTTATTAATTCTGGGGAAGAAGGCCCTGCGCAGACTGGATGGAACCATTGTTACCGCCGAGGTGAAGGCCGCCGGTGTGGTGAAGGCCCGTGTCTGGTATGAAGTCCACATTGAAGAGCCGCTTCTGTATTGGGCGGCTGAAATAGGAGAAAGAAAGAAGGCCGTCTATTGTTTGCGAATAAAAAACTGGGTATTTCCCTTTTTTTCTTGGGGACGGGTTACTGGTGAGATCCGGAACTCCCGGCAGCGATATGAAGTATATAAAGGAAGGAATCAGCTTAGTTTAGTAGAATTCATTAAAGATACCTACCATGAGGTAAGCTGGGTGCAAAGGCAGCTCACTCCTGAAGCCGCTTTACAGCGAGCAAAAGAGGAAGGCCGAAAAAAACTCCTTTATCTCTTGCCGGTTGGGGTCAAACCCGAGCGGTGGCAGGAAGAGTGGGAGTCTAGAGAAGGAGTTTTGGCTTATCGTTTGGTAGCGGAAACTTTGGAAAATATCGCAGTGAATTCAGAAGGAGGAGAAACCTGGAATTTTGATTAACTCTGTAATAACGCTAGAGATTAACCCGGAAATTGCTCCAATCTTATTTGGACAGTTAAACCAAAATTTACGGCAGATCTCGGAAGCATTGGATGTGAACTTATCAGCCAGGGGCAATACTCTGCACATCTCCGGGGACGAAGAGGATGTCTCCGTGGTCCTGTTAGTCTTGGAAACCTTACGAGATCAAGTGGCGCAAGGAATTGTTCCTGGACCGCACGAGATTAAGTATGCTCTGGATTTGGCTAGGGACAATCAGACTATTACGCCGGAAGAAGCGGATCTGACCACGGAAATTATTGTTGTGACCAATAGAGGGAAGAAGATTTTCCCCAGAACTTTGGGACAAAAAAGATACATTAACGCCATTCGTCATCACCTGTTGACCTTCGGCATTGGGCCGGCCGGCACTGGAAAGACTTTTTTGGCGGTAGCCATGGCGGTGGCCGCCCTGCAAAGTAAAGAAGTGTCCAGAATCATCCTGACCCGTCCTGCAGTGGAAGCCGGTGAAAAACTGGGTTTTTTGCCCGGGGATCTGCAGGAGAAAGTTGATCCATATCTTCGGCCACTCAATGACGCGCTTTTTGATATATTAGGGGGAGAATTATACCAGAAATATATGGAAAAAAGGATTATTGAAATCGCCCCTTTGGCTTATATGAGAGGGAGAACTCTTGATGATTCCTTTATAATCTTGGATGAGGCGCAAAATACCACCCCTGAACAGATGAAGATGTTCCTGACCAGGATGGGTTTTGGTTCGAAGGTGATTGTGAACGGCGATATAACCCAGGTTGATCTACCTAAAGGAAGTGTCTCCGGTTTGACTGAGGTGGCTACGATCTTTCAAGATGTTCCGGACATTGCCATCGTTACTTTAGGTCATAAAGATGTGGTCCGTCATGAACTGGTGCAAAAGATCATTTGTGCTTATGAAAAATATGAAAAGCGAGACGTGAGAGAGGAAAATGGTGTGTGATCAAGGGGGGATCTTCCATGGATAACAAGGAGTTACGTGCAAATGACCAACCCTCTGCCAGCCGGGCCAGGAAGAGAGCTAGTTTCAGCAATTGGATACGACAGATATTAGTCAAGAAGCAGACCAGAGAGCGGATTCTGGTGGTCACCAGTTTCTTTGCGATCGTGGCCATCCTTCAGATAAATTTAGTGCCGGCAAATTTAGATGTTAAGCTTGGAGAGCCTAGTCCGGAAAATATTTATGCTCCCCGGGAAGTGATCGACGCGGAAAGAACGCAAGAACTGCAAAAAGAAGCCGCGGAGAAGGCCGTCCGGGAGGCCGAGAATGAGTTGGAGTATCAAACCATCATGACCAGAGCGGGCACTGAGGCGGAAACCTTAGTGATCGAAGTCTATAATTTAATCGATCGCAGCCGGCAAGAACTGGAAAAGCAACGTGTGAAAGGGGAGCTTTCTCAGGAAAATCTGGAAGAAGTAAAAAGAAACCTGATGGAAGTAGCGGAAGGCTTTGCCGAGCTACCCACGGATGACATAAAAACCTTGTTGCTCTTACCAGTGGAGGATTATGAACGGATTAAGAAAAGTGTCAGGCAGATCTTTGTCACGATCGAGACGGAAGAAAAGATCGGCTGGCAAAACTTGGACAAGTTGCGTTCAGGGCTGGACCGGTTTATCCTTAGCTATCCTTTGCTTCCCCAGGATGTCAAAGTAGTGCGCTCGCTGGTCAGTTCCATGCTCTTTGTTAACCTGGTGAAGGACGAGGCAAAACTGCGCCAACTCCAGGATAAGGTGAGCAAGGAGGTTCCTCCGGTTAAAATTAAAAAAGGGGAATTAATTATCAGAGAGGGTGACATTATCACTGCTGAAGATATACAGCTTCTGCGGGAGCTGGCCCTCATCGACAACCAGGGAAACAGGGTTTTAATGTTCTTTAGCCTCTCCATGTTTTCCTTGTTTTTAATCGGTATCGGACTTTTATATATTTACCATTTTGATAAAAAACTCTTAAAGCAGGAGCGTCAGATCTATCTGCTGGCGCTGGTCATCCTGACGGTGTTGGCGGTAGCCAAAGGGCTGAGTGTGTCTAAGGTCATGGCTTTGAACTACTTGATTCCTCTTTCTTTTGCCAGTATCATCTTGACCATTCTGCTCGATCCGCGGACAGCTTGGGTCATGAGTACGCTGCTCAGTTTTCTGGTGGGGATTATTATCGATTTTAATCTTTCTTTTGCCATATTTTATTTTGTTTCCGGGACAGCTTCGGTTTATTGCATGATCAATATCACTCAGCGTAAAGAGTTGATTCAAAGAGGACTAATCCTAAGCGGAGCCAATTTTCTGGCCGTGATTACCCTGAGTTTATTGTTTGGAAATAAAAATTTCTTGTATATCTTGGGCTTTGCGGTGACCGGAGCCTTCAACGGTATCCTCTCCACTGCGCTGGCCAATGGCTTTTTACCCTTTTTAGAGCATCTGTTTGGAATGACTTCCGCTTTAAGTCTCGTGGAATTGGCCAATCCAAACCTGCCTTTATTAAAGCGGCTTCTGCTGGAGGCGCCCGGCACGTATCATCACAGTATTATTGTGGGTAATTTGGCGGAAGCGGCTGCTGACGCCATCGGTGCGGATAGCCTGTTGGTACGGGTGGGAGCATACTATCATGATGTGGGAAAACTACGGCGTCCATACTTTTTTATTGAAAACCAGATAGCCCAGGATAATCCCCATAGCAAGCTCTCACCCAACCTTAGCACTTTGATCATTACTTCGCATGTCCGGGACGGGGTGGAGCTGGCCAAGTCATACGGGGTGCCGGAGGTTGTCATCGATCTGATTGAACAGCACCATGGCACTGATCTGGTGCGCTATTTCTACCAGCGCGCCTCCGAAAAGATCCAGGAAGATAAGGAAACTTTGGAAGAAAGCGGCTTTCATTATCCCGGTCCCAAACCACAGACTAAGGAAGCGGCAGTGGTGATGCTGGCCGACTCGGTGGAAGCAGCGGCTAGGGCGATGGGTAACCCGTCTCCTGCCCGCTTGGAGGCTATGGTCTCGCAGGTAATTAAAGAACGCTTGGAAAGTGGAGAACTTGATGAGGCCAATCTGACGCTGAGAGACTTAGATAAGATTAGAACCTCCTTCTTGAAGGTTTTGGGAGGTATATTCCATCACCGGGTTCAATATCCGGAGATAGTGAAAGACACAGAGAGGAAGAAGGCCAGTGGGAATAATCGTTAATAATGAGCAAACCGAGGTCCGGATCGATGAAGCGTTGCTTGAATCCTTAACAAGAATAGTAGAGAGTGTATTATCCGCCCACCAAAAAGGCGAGTCCGAAGTAGGGATTATCCTGACTGATCGAGAGACTATCCATCAGTTAAACAGGGATTACCGACAGGTGGACGCCCCCACGGACGTGTTGTCTTTTGCCTTAAGCGAGGGTGATCAGGAACCGCAGGCGGAATTCATACCGGACCTGTTGGGAGATGTGATTATCTGTATTCCCAAAGCACAAGAACAAGCCAGGGAATACGGTCATTCTTTTGAACGGGAAGTTCTATACCTGGCGGTACATGGTGTTTTACACCTGTTGGGTTATGATCACCAAACAGCCGAGGAAAAACAAGTAATGCGGGCGGCGGAAGAACGGTTTTTGACTGCTCAAGGATGGTCCCGGCGCCATGGATAAAAGGACAACCAATCGGAATCTGGTCGACAGTTTTGAACGGGCAATCGCCGGGATTGTGTACTGTCTACGCACACAGAGAAATTTCCGTCTGCATTTTTTCGCCGCTATTTTCGCGCTGTTTAGCAGTGTCTGGTTTCATCTGACCAAGGCGGAACTGCTCTTGGTCTTTCTAGCCATTGCCTTTGTTTGGGTGACGGAGATCATCAATACTTCGATCGAGGTCGCCATCGATTTGGTTACGAAAAGAAAATACCACCCACTGGCTGCCATTGCCAAAGATGTATCAGCCGGCGGTGTTTTAGTAGCCGCTGCGCACGCCGTGGTTGTCGGATATATGGTGTTTTTCCCCAAGATTACACCTTCCATCCCTTTGGTGATTGAGAAGATTAGAAATTCGCCGGCTCATTTAACAGTGATCGCCCTCGGACTCCTCGTCTTCCTGGTGATTACCTTTAAAATTCTCACTGGAAAAGGACGTCCTTTTTCCGGCGGAATGCCCAGCGGTCACAGTGCTCTTGGTTTTTCCCTGGCGACAGCGGTAATCTTCATCACCAGTAACGGGTTGGTCGCGATTTTAGTACTTATCCTCAGTCTGTTGGTGGCCCAGAGCAGGGTGGAGAGTGGAATTCACAGTATTACAGAGGTGGTGGCAGGCGCCGCCTTGGGTATTCTCTTTACTATCTTAATCTTTCAACTTTATAAACAATTGGGGTGAGAGTCATGTCTAAACCAGATTCGGTCCTGACCGAGGAGCAAATCCGTACTTTACTGAAGAAAGCGGAAGATGCGCTGAAACACGCATACATTCCCTATTCCAACTACCCGGTGGGGGCCGCGATCCTTACCGAAAGCGGCCGGATCTATACGGGTTGTAACATAGAGAATTCTTCCTATGGCGCCACGATCTGTGCGGAGCGGGTGGCGGCTTGCTCCGCGGTGGCCGCCGGAGATTTGTCTTTTCGAGCCTTGGCTGTGGTTACCGATAGTGAAGAACCCGGGCCGCCTTGCGGGATTTGTCGCCAGTTTTTATCGGAATTCGCCGATGATTTACCTATAATTATGGCAAATCTAAAAGGGAAAATAAGAAAAGGGAGCCTTCGTGCTTACCTTCCTGCCGCTTTTACCGGAGCATTTATAAGGAATAGGGAAGAGGAGAAGGAATGACCGGTTTTCGCTCGGGTTTTATCGGGATTGTCGGCCGCCCCAATGTGGGCAAGTCTACCTTGATTAATGCCCTCGTGGGAGAGAAGATCGTCATCTCCGCCGCTAAACCTCAGACTACCAGGCAAAGGATTAGGGTGATCTTAACCACAAAGCAGGCGCAGATTATCTTCTATGACACCCCCGGCTTACATAAACCCCAGCATAAGCTGGGAGAAGAGATGAATAAAGCCGCCCTGAACACCTTTAAATTGGTGGACGCCATTCTGTGGTTGACGGATCCGACGCAACCGGCAGGCCGGGGCGACCGCTGGGTGGCGGAAAAACTCCGAGACTTTTCCGGTCCGGTGCTGGTGGCAATCAACAAGATTGATCTCGCTTCCGGGATTGATCTTGGAAGATATATAGAGGAGATCGGGGCCCGGCAGTGGCCTGTCGTCCGGGTTTCGGCCTTAACCGGCCAAGGTCTACCGGAATTGCTGGAGAGGATGATTGGTCTTCTGCCAGCCGGTCCTCAGTATTACCCGGCGGAAATGCTGACCGACCAACCGGAAGCGGCGATCATCTCCGATTTGATTCGCGAGGGAATTATTGAGCAAACGGAGGAGGAAGTCCCGCACTCCGTGGCGGTAGTCGTGGAAGAGCTCAAAGAGCGTGGCAAAGGACCGCGTGAGCAGAGAAGAATTTATATTCGGGCCACTATTTTGGTGGAAAGGGATTCTCAGAAGAAAATCCTCATCGGTAAAGGCGGTCAACGCTTAAAAATGATTGGAACCGCCGGGCGGAAGGCGGTAGAAGAGTACCTGGGCGAACCTGTGTTCTTGGATTTGTGGGTAAAAACCAGAAAAGACTGGCGAGATTCTCTTCCAGACCTAAGAAAACTGGGGTACATAGAAGAAATGGAATAGTGCATGAGGAGCGATCATAGTTTGCTGGTGGAGGAGTTCGATTTTTACCTTCCGGAGGAATTAATCGCCCAAAAACCCGTGGAGCAGAGAGATACCTCCCGGTTGTTGGTGGTGCATAAAAACTCCGGAGCATTGGAGCATAAACACTTTTTCCAACTTGGAGACTGGATTGAACCCGGAGATTTATTGGTCTTCAATGATACCAGAGTAATCCCTGCCCGCCTATGGGGCCGCCGGGAGCCCGGGGGTGGCCGGACGGAGGTTTTACTCTTGAATGACCTGGATGGGGAGAGATGGGAGGCCTTGGTTCGCCCTGGGAAAAAGGTCCACTCTGGTCAAGTCCTCTCTTTTGGCAAGGAGAATGGACCCGGGCAAACAGGTATCCCACGGGGAGAAGCGCTCCTCCAGGCTCAAGTGGAGGAGCGGGCCGCCTTTGGTGGGCGGATCCTCCGGTTTAACCGCCGGGGGGAAGATCTGCGTCGGGCCATCAGGGCACTGGGTGAGATGCCGCTTCCTCCATATATCAAGGAAAAACTGAATGATCAAGAGCGGTACCAGACCGTCTATGCCCGGCACGAGGGCTCAGCTGCGGCTCCCACCGCGGGCCTGCATTTTACTCCGGACCTCTTGGCCAAATTGAAGCAGCAGGGGGTAAATAACGCCTTTCTTACTCTCCATGTCGGATTGGGCACCTTTCGTCCGGTGAAAGTGGAGCGCATCGAAGAACATAAGATGCACGCGGAGTTTTATCAGATCGGGGCAGAGTTGGCCACAGCCGTACAAGAGACAAAGGCCGCGGGGAAACGGGTGATTGCCGTGGGCACTACTACCACTCGTGCTCTGGAATCCGCCGCCCGGGACGATGGAACTATCCTCCCCGGCCAGGGTTGGACGGAGATTTTTATTTATCCCGGTTATAAATTCAAGGTAATCGACGGTTTGATTACCAACTTTCACTTGCCCCGCTCTACTCTGTTGATGTTAGTCTCCGCCTTGGCCGGCCGGGAATTAATCCTTTCCGCATATGCGGAAGCGGTTCAACGGAAATACCGGTTTTTTAGTTTTGGTGACGCCATGCTGATTATTTAGGAGAGAGGGGCCGCGCACAGTGTTTCAATTTACAGTAGAGCATAAATCCACAGAAAATCAAGGACGGTGCGGGAGCCTGGTTACTCCCCACAGCCGGATTGAGACCCCGGTTTTTATGCCGGTAGGTACTCAAGCTACAGTGAAGACGATGACTCCGGACAATTTATTGGCGATCGGTTTTCCGATCATTCTGAGCAATACATACCACTTGTACCTGCGTCCCGGACATGAATTAGTGGCGGAGGCCGGCGGTTTGCACTCCTTTATGAATTGGCCGGGTTCCATTCTGACGGACAGCGGGGGGTTCCAAATCTTCAGCCTCTCCGACCTGCGGAAAGTAGAAGAGGATGGGGTGGTTTTTCGCTCGCATATTGACGGTTCACGTCATTTTTTCAGTCCGGAACGGGTGATGGAGATCGAGATGGCCTTGGGCGCGGATATTGCCATGGTTTTAGATGAATGCCTGCCTTATCCCTCTCCTTATGAAGTGGCCAAAGCTGCGCAGGAGCGCACCACCAGGTGGGCGAGGAGATGCCGGGAGCGGCACTGCAAAACGGATCAGGCTTTATTCGGTATTGTGCAGGGGGTGACTTACCCCGACTTGCGGGAAAAAAGCGCCAAGGAGCTGGTGGAGTTGGATTTCTCCGGTTATGCCGTAGGTGGTTTGAGTGTCGGAGAACCCAAACCTTTAATGTATGAAATGTTGGAGGTTACTGTACCCCTGCTACCGGAGGATAAACCCAGATACTTAATGGGGGTGGGGTCCCCGGATACTCTGTGGGAGGGGGTAGCCAGAGGAATTGATATGTTTGATTGTGTTTTTCCTACCAGAATCGCCCGGAACGGAACGGCCATGACCAGCGCAGGACGGGTGATTGTCCGGGACGCCAGATATGCCAGGGACTTTTCATCTTTGGATCCAAATTGTTCCTGCCCTACCTGTCAGCAGTACACCAGAGCCTACCTTCGGCATCTCTTCAAAGCCGGAGAAGTGCTGGGTTTGATCCTCTTGACTTATCACAACTTATATTTTCTCCATACCTTAATGAGTCAAATCCGGAGAGCCCTGCGCGAGGGGAGCTTTGAAGAAGAGCGCCGGGAGTTTTTTGCCAGGTACTATAAGACGGTGGAAAAATAAGAAAATAAAGTCCGGGACAGGTAGGATTTTTCTGTCTGGTGTGGAAATACTCTAGACTATATGATAAATTTGTGAATGTGGATTTTTATCTTACATTCTACGAAGGAGGTTAATGAATGCAGTTTTTAGCGGCTGCCGCCTTGGCTGAAACCCAGGCTCCCACCGGGTCTACCTTAAGCATGTTTTTACCAATGATCCTGGTCTTTGTCATCTTCTGGTTTATCCTCATTATGCCCCAGCGCAAACAGCAGAAGCAACGACAGGCAATGTTGGATGCTTTGAAAAAAGGAGATAAAGTAATCACCATCGGTGGGATTCATGGTGAGATTCTGGAGATAGACGGTGATGATCTCCGCTTGCGCATCGGTGATAAAGTGGAGATTAAAATATTACGCAGCGCCATCTCCCGGGTGAAGGGCGAATAACCGGTCCGCCCCGCGCAGGTCGCCAATGGTTCCCTTTATATTGTCTATAATAAATGCGGGACATGCTGAAATCAGGAGGTTTTTCGCTTGGTGATCTTTGGCGGGGCGCATCACCATTAATTAGTTTTGTATCTGAAGAAAGGGTCGCGCATGGAAGCTAACGCGTGCGCTACCCTTTTTTGTACCCCTCTGCGCGCTTTCGGTGTGGATCGCCAATTTCTTTTACATACTTTACTCCGTAGAACACTCCACTGCCGCGGATTCTTGATTTAAACTAAAGGGGAGGTCACTTTTATGGATGAGCATTGAGCAGGAAACTTAACTTTCCTGTTAATCCCTTGCCAAGAGGGCTGTTTATTTATACAATATACGTTATAGATGTCCGCAAGACAAGGGAAGACGGTAGTATTGAAGGTGATAGATAAATGGAATATATTAGCACACGAGGCGGGGCTAAGGCGCCCGGATCAATGCAAGCCATCTTGACAGGCTTGGCTGCTGATGGCGGGTTGTTTATTCCCCGGGAATTTCCGGAGGGAGTCTTAGGAGAGAACCTGGCCTGGAAAGATCTGAGCTACGCGGATCTGGCAACCGGGATTCTCAGTCTGTTCCTAACTGATTTTACCATGGAAGAGCTCAAGGAAATGGTGGGGGCGGTCTATACTGAAGAGCGGTTTTCTTCACCTTCGATTACTCCGGTCCACACCATACGGCCGGGTTTGGGCTTTTTGGAACTATGGCATGGTCCCACCTGTGCATTTAAGGATCTGGCTCTTCAACTCTTGCCTCATCTGTTGGTGAAGGCTGCGCGAAAGAGTGGGGATGACCGGAAGATCATTCTTTTGGTGGCCACTTCAGGAGATACCGGTAAGGCTGCCTTGGAAGGATTTAGAGATCTGCCGGGAACCATGGTCATCGTATTCTACCCCGTAAAAGGCGTCAGTGCTATGCAGAAAAGGCAAATGGTGACGCAAGAGGGAGAAAATACGTTAGTCATCGGGGTAGAGGGTAATTTTGATCAGGCTCAGACCGGGGTGAAAGCCATCTTCTCCCATCAGGAACTGGGGGAGAGAATGTCCCAAGCAGGGATGCGGTTCTCTTCCGCCAACTCGATCAACTGGGGTAGACTCCTCCCGCAGGTAGTTTATTATGTCTGGGCTTACTTGTCATGGTTGAAAGAAGGGCGTCTGCAGGCGGGCGAAGAGTTTAATGTGGTTGTTCCTACCGGGAACTTCGGCAATATTCTCGCCGCTTATTATGGGAAGAGATTGGGATTGCCCATTAAGAAGCTGATCTGCGCTTCAAATATGAATAACGTCTTGACGGATTTTTTCCGGACCGGAGTCTATAATCGGAAAAGGGAGTTTTATCAGACAATCTCCCCTTCCATGGATATCTTAATCTCCAGTAATCTGGAGCGACTCCTCTTCGAGTTGGCTCAGAAGGATTCGGACAGAGTAAAGAGACTGATGAAGGAGTTACAGGAGACAGGGGTCTATAGACTGCCTGCGGACTTGCTAGAAAAGTTGGGAGCGGACTTCTGGGGCGGATATGCCACGGAAGAAGAGACCAAACAGGCTATGGCTGAGGTTTTTGCCGATCATCATTATCTGCTGGACCCTCACACTGCGGTAGGTTATAAAGTCTACCAGGAGTATACAGCTGAAACCGGTGATAAGACCCCGACGGTGATCGCGTCAACCGCCAGTCCTTATAAATTTCCTGCCAGCGTGGCACAGGCCATAATGGAGAAAGAAAAGGTAACAGGCCAGGAAGAGCTGGCCTTATTACAGGAGATTTCTCAGTTTACCGGCACACCCATACCAGAACCTCTCCGGGATCTCGACATTAAACCCCTTCGCCACCACAGAGTCGTAGCTGCACAGGATATGGAGAGGACCGTTCGGGATATCCTGCTTTCCGGTAACTAGCAATTATTGCTCAGCTGCGAGCCTTAAAATACTTGCAAAGGCGCTCTTTCACGTGCAAAACGATGAGTGATAAGTGACGAACAACAAGCTATAAGCTCATTTGGCTCTCGCTTGGGTACGGAAAATTAGATCAAGCGCGCCCAGAAGGATATGGGCCACTCCGAAGCCTAAAACGAACCAGGCCCACTTCATCGGTAAGAAACTGTAACCCAACGCCGAAACCAGAGCTCCTAAGCCAATCACCACCCAATCAGCAGTGCTCATTCTATTAACACCTCCTTGCCGATATTCTTGCCGGAAAGGAGATAAATAATAGAGGTTTCACAGGGTAAGCGCCAGGAAATTTACGCCAGAGAAAAGGATCGGTAACCGGTGGTTCAGGTGTATGTGCGACTTTACTGTGTACTTGAGCAGGGCTGACCTTTGTTTTTATTTTTTAGTCACATAGACCCGTTCGCTCCACAGGCTTTCGTTTCCTCCCTGGTCCACACTGCTGACGGCGTAACCCAGTTGGCCCCGGAAGAAAGGAGCGTCTTCAATGCTCTCAGTATAAGTGGAGACAGTGGTTCTGGTATGCCAGACAAAGCGGCCTTCATTATTGGTCCGATAGATGAAATACTCCGCCAAGTCATCTTCGTCCACTTCTTTCCAGGATAGCGTGATCGAGGCGCCTTCCTGGCGGAGAGTCAAGCCGGAGGGAGTAGCGGGGGCCGGGTCGATAAAGGTGATGATTTCCAAGGCATTGTCCGGGGTTATGTTCTGTAAATAGACCTCCCCGGCCAGGATATCCACGTCATAGAAGGAACTGACATATATTCGGTTAGAAATGTTTGGAACGGCTACCCGGAAGGAGTATGATCCCTCATTTAACTCGGCTTTACCCTTTAGGTAGACCCCGTCCGGGGTCAGTGGGAAACTGGTTGAAGTATTGGTGGTTGGATCCAGATAGACATAGAGACGGCCGGAGTTGATGGTCTCACCAAAGCCGGGGATTTGGGAGGCGTCCAGAATAACCTCGAGTATTCCCGGACCGGCAATTAACATAATAGTAGTCCGGTTGACAGCACCGGCTTTGATTTCCACTTCGCTTCCTCCGCGAAAGACAGTTTTTGCCGCCTGGTTCAAGCCATAGACATCCACCTCCCAGATTCCTGGATATAAATCAGGAAAGGAGGTTTCCACATATTCTTCTGGCGAGGGACCATCCAGGTCGATAATCTTTTCTTTGGTGATTTGGGCTTTTTGGTTTTTGAGGCAAATCAGGAAGGAGCGCAGATCACTAATGGAAGCGCGAGTGGTGGCCGGCTTGTCCGCTACATGGATGCGGAGTTCCAGTTTTCCCCCTTCCAGTCCGGGAAGGCTTGGCTTCTTCAAACAGCCGATTTGTCCGGAGATCATACTCAGGTAAATTAGAAGAAAGAGAAGACCGGCTTTGGGGGAAAAGAGGGGAACTCTGTTCATCTCTGAATCACTCCTTTTTTGTGTAAATATTTACCAAATATGAAAATAATCCTTCTAGATTTTGTAATAATTTACATATTTTTCTAAAAAAGGAGTCAAGCCCTAGATATAGAAGAGAATTAAACAGGAGGCGATTTTATGAAAGCAATGATTATGGCAGCCGGAGTTGGCTCACGGCTTGAACCTCTGACTTTTAATCGGCCAAAACCAATGGTTCCGGTAGTGAATCGACCGGCGATGGAGCATATAGTCAAACTTTTGGCGAGTTACGGAATTACGGAAATAGCAGCTAATCTCTGGTATCTTCCGGAGGAGATTACCAGCTATTTTCAGGACGGGGCCAGGTTTGGCGTAAATCTCCATTATTCCAGGGAAAAAGAGTTAATGGGAACAGCCGGCGGAGTCAAGAAGATGGAATCCTTTCTCGATGAGACCTTCGTAATTGTTTCGGGAGATGCCGTGACCGACATTGATTTGGATGCTTTACTCAGAACGCACCGGGAGAAAAAAGCCATCGCCACGATTGCTTTGCGACCGGTCGAAGACCCCAGGCATTTTGGGGTGGTGATTACTGATCAGGAAGGCAAAATCAAAGCCTTTCAGGAGAAGCCCAAGCCCGGTGAGGCGCTGAGTAAGTTGGCCAATACCGGCATCTATGTGTTTGAACCGGAAATCTTTCGCTATATACCGGCCGGAGAGGTCTATGACTTCGGAAGACAAGTCTTTCCTCATCTGGTCCAAGCCGGGCTTCCCTTTTATGGATATGTGATGAATGAATACTGGTGTGATATTGGCACATTGGATCAGTACCGGCTTGGACACTATGATATTCTCCAAGGTCGGGTGCGCCTGGATATACCGGGAGTTTGGCATCAAGGCGGAATCTTTATCGGTGAAGGGACGCAGATTGCGCCAACGGCTAAATTAGGAGAGAAAGTAGTGGTCGGAGCGAATTGCCGGATTGGAGACGGTGTGGAGATCCTCGGAGAAACCGTCATCGGCGATGGTTGTCACATTGGGGACGGCGTTAAGATCTTTGCCAGTGTTATCTGGGATCATACTATAATTGAGAAAGGCATCAGACTTGTTGAATGTGTGGTCGGCAGTGGTTGCCGGATTCTGTCTACAGCCAATATCGGCGCTAGAGTAGTTTTGGGAGATCAGGTGACTGTGGAGGTTGGGCAGACTGTTGAGACAGGCGCCAAAGTACCGGAGAAAAGATAGCTGCGGATGCTGAATCCTTGTTCACAACGCCTTTGGCCGAAACATAAAACCAAAAAAGCTGTTGACTTACACAACAGCTTTTTGGTGACCTGGGATCGAAGACAGTTTGGTGAGATTATGCGCGCTTACGCGCGCGTTTTTGCTTATTTACCAACTTGCTTAATGTGGTCGACCAAACCCAGGTAGATATGGTAGGCTTCACGCCAGGTATAGCCTGGATCCCGTAATCTCTTTTCTTCACTGGGATTGGTGATAAAAGAGGCCTCAGTCAGGATAGCCGGCATCGAGGTCCTTCTGACCACGTAAAAGTTGGCGGTCTGCCCACCCAAGTTTCGCAGGCCGGTAGTCTGGACCAGCCTTTTTTGCACCTGATCCCGCAGATGATGGCTTTTCCAGCTCCCTCCGGGGTAACTGTACACGGCTGTGCCGTTGATTGCCGGGTTGGTGGATCCATTATGGTGAACGGAGATGAAGCGGTCGGCTCCCCAGGAGTTGGCCTGGGCCACCCTGGCAGAGAGGGAAACATAACTATTATTTGTTCTGGTCATTTTGACGGTGGCGCCGCCGTATTCCTGCAAACAATTCCGTAACGCCTGGGCCACCCGGAGATTTACTTCTTGTTCCGTCAGACCGCTTGGTCCCACCGCCCCGGGATCCCACCCCCCATGCCCGGCATCGACGGCGACTTTTATTCCGGACAGCGGTTGACCGGTGGCGATCGATTTGACGCTGGCTGCTAGCAGAGAAACAAAGAAAATAGTGAAGATGAATAGAGTTTTTTTCATGATCATCACACTTCCTCCCGTGTTCTTTTCGAACTGAATTACGTATCATGCTCAGTGATTAAAAGAGGGTGCTAGTTTTAATTATAAACCTGGAATACCTGGCTTCTCCACTATCAACAGGTTGAAACCCCCAATCAAATCCCAGCTCCAAACTGGTCAAGGCAGAGAACGATTTGATTAAGCGACTGGAGAAGACGAGGTCAGGAGAGTCACTGGAGAAAGGAGTCTCATTGTTGAGATAGATGAAGCCCGTTTGGGTCCGCAGGTCCCATCCTTTAGCCAGGTTTTTCTGGTATTCTCCAATTAGACCACTGGAATTACCGATCATTAGGTTGTCGCGATTATTGGAGGCGCCGATTACGGAGTAATAGGGAGTAAAGGCCTCCGGGAAGGACCAAGCCTTGGCGGTAAAACCAGCCGCTTCCGGCAGAGGTTTGGCCCAAGAGATGAGCCAGCCAACCGACCCTCCGGTCCGGTGACCATCCCGGTCAAACCGGGGATACCAGGCTGCTTCAGCTTGCAGGTTACCGCCGAGCGCCTCAAAACCGAAATCTATGGCTATACTGTTGATCCGCTGTGGAGAGATGGTGACGCTGGCGTCGATTTTTCGCGCCTCCTGATCCGCTATTCTACTGGCGCCATTATTGAGGGATGAGACGGTGATCCCTGCCATATATTTTGGCTTTACAAAGGCTAACCGGAGGGCGACTTCATCATCGGACCGCAAAGTGTTGGTGCCGGCAGGACCAAAGGTGAAATGTTCGCCGTCATTTAAAAAATATGAAGAGAGTTGACGGGAGTAATATCCCCCAAGATACCAGGAGTCGCCTCCGGTTTGAAAGGCTAGTCCCTCAATGGGAACGGTCGAGTGATCGGTAATCAGGCCCAGGGGGTCAAGGGTGAAACGGAAGCGTCCGAAGTCACTAAGGAATTGTGGGCTCCGGTATCTGAGGGCTACTTCATCCAGATAAAAAGGGATATTGGTCGAGCCAAAAGTGCTTTCTTGCGCCAAGAGCAGGTAAAGACGGAAGTTTTGGTCGACTTGAGCGTCAAGGTAAAGATGGCTGTTCTCTGAAATACTCATACTGTGGGGTTTATTATAATGGCTGTTAAAATACTCGGCGGCGAGGGAGAGATCACCACCGATTTGCAGATGACCCCAGCGGGATTCCAGGGCAGTGAGGCGCTTTTGTAGAGAAGAGGCGTTCTCCGCCCCCAGCGTTCTCCAAGAAAAAAAGAGAAGAGGGATGGCGGTAAAGAGAAAGAGGGGTAACAGGGTGCGCAATAAAGAATGCTTGCGTTGATTGAATAGGGCTGCTTTCATGTTCATTCCTCCGTTTCTTGCTGAGTTTGGTAGAGTGACTTATGCCGACGATCGCCGGCACGCTTGTGCAAGTAGAGTTGTTGCAATTAGTGGGCGGTCTGGTTTTGCTTTGAGTGAAAAGAGTAACAACGAAAAGCAGGTCTTTGTATGTGTTTTTCAAAGTTCATCGCTGCCGGTAATTATCACTGAAGAGCGGTCCCGGTTACCGGTTTTTTTATTGGTCTGCGATTACCTAGGATTTCTCGGTATATAGAAAAATCCCTGCTCAAGAGGGTTAAGGAATTACTGGTAAAAGCAAGGAGCGCCCGTCTGGCCTGAATGATTGGGGGACGGTTATTTCAACCGCCCCCCGGCTTGTATTTGACCGGCGATCGCCTCTTCGCCCTTGGCGATCAAACCGCGGACGATCAGTCCGGCCTCTCGGGTTGTGATATTGCCGTAGTCGTAACTGCCACCATCGGTCCGAATCCGGTCGGCGAAACCAAGTTCTTTGGCGATTTCGTATTTGACCTCGTCCGAGACTATACTCCGGCGGCGAGCCACAGCCTCACCTCCCACAATTTATTCTTCCCTGTTATTTTTGGATTATGATCCGGCCGGACAGAATCTTCAGGCCTGAAATAAAATAATCGCCACTGTTCTTACTTATTCTGATGAGTATTCAAATACAGGATAGGTAAAGATATTTTAATAGACGGCTCGTCCGGGGAAAACGTGCCTCAGATAGTTAATGACCCTCAGATACGGGCCGGGTTATGAAGGGGCAACAGACATTTCCTCATGCGGGCGAAGCTGAGCCAAGAATAAAGGATAAAGGAGAGACGGATGATGGAAAAGGACCTGGACAGACCGGTGAGCCAGCCCATGTTGGCGGATAACGCCGAAGAGACTGTAAAGTGTCCGGTGTGTGGCAGATTAATTGAAATGGGAATGATCAGGGAGGATGCGGACGAGTCCGGCGAAACTATTGACTGTCCTGTGTGCCATAGTCAAGTAAATCTAGATGAAGCCCGGCATCTGGTTTCATCCAATGAAGGATATTAACCGGGCCTAAATTTAGTACAAGTTGTGATCGGCGCCGGAGATAAAGAGGGGTCTCCTAAGTCAAGGAGACCCCTTTCTGCCCCATTTCTTCTAGTAGTGATGGTATGGACTGTTTAGACTGCTTACGGCAGTATTTAACAAGATTTTTGTTTAGTGTAATTCAATAAGCCCCCCGCCCGCAGGATCTCCTTCTCTCTGGCTGTGAGTTGAATCCGTACGGTAAAGGAGTTATTTTGGGTGATGTTCTCCACCACTAATTCACCTTTTTCCAGCCCCTGATGGATGTCGACCATCCGCAACAGGTCATCCTGGTTCAGGCCAAGGTAGTCTTGGGGTGCGGTAAAGACTAGCGGGAGGATGCCGAAGTTAATCAAGTTTGACCGATGAATGCGGGCAAAGGAACGGGCGATTACCGCTTTCACTCCTAGATACATGGGGGCCAAGGCTGCATGTTCCCTGCTGGATCCTTGTCCGTAGTTTTCTCCGCCAATGATTAGACCGCCGCCGGCGGTTTTGGCCCTGGTGGCAAAGGTCGGATCAATCCCGGAAAAGACATATTCCGAAATGGCCGGGATATTGGAGCGCAAGGGCAAGATTTTGGCGCCGGCCGGCATGATATGGTCGGTGGTGATGTTGTCCCCCACTTTCAAGAGAACAACCCCTTCTACCTGATCCGGCAGGTCTTCCCGGGTGGGAAGAGGCTTGATGTTAGGTCCCCGTCTAATGGTAACCCCTGCTGTATCCTCTACCGGTGGGATGATCATACTGTCATCTATGATAAACTTCTGTGGCAAGTTAATCTCCGGACAGACGCCCAGGGTTCTGGGGTCGGTTAGTTTTCCGGTGAGGGCCGAGGCGGCAGCCACCTCGGGGCTGGCCAGATATACTCCGGCGTCTTTGGTACCGCTTCTTCCTTCAAAGTTACGGTTGAAAGTGCGCAGGGAGTTTCCGCCTGAACAGGGCGCCTGCCCCATGCCGATACACGGTCCGCAGGTGTTTTCCAAGAGACGCGCGCCGGCGGCGATTAGGTTTTCCAGTGCCCCGTTCTTGGCCAGCATCAAGACGACTTGGCGGGAACCTGGTGAAATAATTAAACTAGTCGAGGGATGAACAGTTTTTCCTTGTAAGATCGCAGCCACTTTCATCAGATCAGTATAAGAAGAGTTAGTGCAACTACCGATTGCTATTTGTTGGAGAGGCAACCCTTCAAGGTCGGCCACTTTTTTTACAGCGTCCGGCGAGTGCGGACAGGCGACCATCGGCTCGAGGGTGGAGAGGTCAATCCATATTTCTTCGGCATAAGTGGCATCAGGGTCGGCTACCAAGGGGCGCCAGACGTTTTCCCGGTTT
>DATCJV010000170.1:0-8285 GCA_036562625.1 Bacillota bacterium
GCCTTTAGCGAGCGCTTGGAGGAGATGGGATACCATCTTTCCGCCGAGGATCTGCAGAAAGCCTATGAACGTTTCTTGGAAGTGGCGGACAAGAAAAAAGAAGTAACTGATCAGGATTTGGAGGCTTTGGTCCGGGGAGAACTCTCTTTGGTCGATGATTATTTCTCCTTGGATTATTTCCATGTGACCAGTGGGAATAAGACCATTCCCACGGCCACGGTTCGTTTGAAAACCAAGGATCAGGTGATTCAGGAGGCGGCCTGCGGAGACGGGCCGGTTGATGCAGTTTACAAAGCCATGGAGCGGATCACCGGGCTCCAGATTAAACTAAAGGAGTACAACATTAAAGCGGTAACCGGAGGCAAGGATGCTTTGGGTGAGGTTAGCGTGCGGGTACAAACCAACGGACATACTTTTAGCGGCCGTGGCGTTTCCACCGATATTATTGAAGCCAGCGCCCGGGCTTACTTGAATGCAGTCAACCGCATTGTCCGGCATCAAACTACAGTTGAGCAGCATGGCGGAACAGCGTTTCCACCAACGGCGTCATCTTCAATACCTGCTTCTTCTCTATAATTCTCGTGTCGATAATTCTTCTGGCGGCAAGCCCACCGGGGATGTGTACTCCCCGGTGGCCCAACGGACAGGTAAGACTGGATTGATTGAGGTTGTTAGGGTGACAGAACCGGAGAACCGGTTATGGTTCGACGGTTCTTTTCTCTTTAGAGTTTTGCTGTGTCCTACCCTTAATCAGCTCTATATTCGCTGCTTCAGCAAGATCTTTCTATTTCCCGGGATCAAACTGAAAACCTACACTACTGAGAAGAGTTTCCGCGTTTTTTCTGGTAACCTTCTCCCAGAGTGCGCCGGTGAAGAGCTTACTGGCAGCGAGGAAGTCCAGTTCCCGTCTGGGATCACCCAGTGGATAATCCGATCCAAATAGTAGTCTGTCTTGGTCGTGGGTTTTAACGAATTTTGCCAATAAGCATGGGTCAATATACCCTAATGTGCTGGACAAATCGAGATAAAGATCGGAACCGGCCAGTTCATTGTAGGCTTCAGTCCAGCAATTATAACCACCGAGATGAGCGGCGACTGCCTTCAGTTTGGGGAAGTTGCTCAATACCTTCTTTAATTTTCTGGGAGTGCTGTAGTTATCTTGGGAAAAGCTTTTATCTCCAATGTGGGTTAAAAGGATAAAGTTCTCTCCGATCGACTCGTATAAAGGGTAGAGCAGTGGATCATCAAGGGAGAACCCCTGGAATTCCGGGTGAATCTTTAAACCCGGTATGCCTGCAGCCTTCAATCTTGAAAGCTCCTTCTCCATCTCCGTATATCCCGGATGCAAGGTACCAAAAGCAATCGGCCGGGCCGGGTTGGAGAGGCCCGAGAGCGTCGATAATTCCGACCGGGAGAGGCGGCTGGCGCTCAGTGACCAATCATTGGCCACTGGCACTTGACTGGGTTTGGTGGCGGAGACCATAAGTACAAAATAGGCACAACCAGCCTTGGATTCAGTCTTTATGAGATCCGCCAAGCGGCCGGTACGCCCCTCTGTAGGTATACCATAATAATCTTGAAGAAAGGAAACGGCTTTGCCTACTATTTTATCGGCAAAGGCATGACTATGAAAATCGATGTATGCTTGTTTCATGTAAATATCTCCTTTGAAAGGAACACTTAATAAAGGAAGATCCGCTGGTTTACTAGAAGAGAATATGTGCCGGGCTAATCTGTACAGTAGTCTTCGCCAGATGAGCGGTGATTCCTACTGATTATAAGTAAAAACCGATAATATTAACTTGGGCGTAGGCGGAGGTAGATGCCGATTGATTTTATTAACAACTTTAAACTCCAAGTATATCCAGACCTCTTTGGCCCTCTACACCCTGAAGGCTTATTGTCGGAGAGAATTTCCAGATCTTTCCGTGCTGGAATTTAATGTTAATCAAGATTTAGACTGGATCTTGGCGCAGATCTATCAGGTAAAGCCGGCGGTGGTTGGTTTTTCCACCAATATTTGGAATATTGCTCTTCAGCTTGAGTTGGTGAACAGGTTAAAGAAGGTCCGGCCGGAGACTATAGTCATTTTGGGCGGACCCGAGGTCACTGCCAATCCCCAAGAAATCATGGAAGAAGAGCGGGGAATAGACTATATTGTCAGGGGGGAAGGGGAAGAGACCCTGCTGGAGTTATTGCGATATTTGGTGCATGGAGAGGGAAGAGTCTCCCGGATTGCGGGCCTCGCCTACCGGGAAGGCTCGCGGATTCACATCACCCCGCCCCGTGCACCGCTTCCGGACTTAGCGGTCATTCCCTTCCCTTATGAGGACTTGTCCTTGTTTCAAAACAGATTGGTCTACTACGAATCCTCCAGAGGATGCGTTTTTAACTGCGCCTATTGTCTCTCCGGATGGGAGAAAGGAAAAGTGCGCTCGCTACCGGTAGCCAGGGTAAAAGCAGATCTGGCCCGTTTTGTGCAGGCCGGGATTAAAACTGTTAAGTTTGTGGATCGCACCTTCAATTTTCAGCGGGAGCGTGCCTTGGAAATTCTCAGGTACATCAAGGAGGAGGGTGGCGACACCGAGTTTCATCTGGAACTGGTCGGAGAACTACTGGGGGAAGAAGAAATTCAGGTGTTAAACAGCGCGCCGGCCGGCCGCTTTCGCCTGGAGATCGGAGTACAGTCCACTTGTCTTCCAACATTACGGGAGATTGGCCGGTTTTATAATTTGGAGAAGTTAAAAAAGAACATCTCCAAGCTTACCGCAACAGGCCGTACAACCACACATTTGGATCTAATCGCCGGGCTTCCTTATGAAGACCTGGCGGGCTTGGCCCAATCCTTTAATTTCACTTTCCGCTTACACCCGGATGAGCTCCAATTGGGTTTCTTAAAGCTATTGAAAGGATCTCCTCTCCGGGCCCGGGCCGGCGAGTACGGCTATGAGTTTACCAAGGCGCCTCCCTATGAGATCCTGGCCAACAAATGGCTTTCCTTTAATGATCTCATCCAGGTCAAGTTGATCGAAGACTTAGTGGAGAAATTCTATAACTCCCATTATTTCCGGAATACTCTGCGTTATATCTTCCGAGGAGAACTTCCCTCACCCTGGGACTTTTTCCGGCTATTAGGGTTATACTGGGAAGAACAGCGCTTGACCGGTAGATCGCTTAAGCTGGCCGACCTTTTTCATCACTTTTTTCTCTTTCTGCAGAGCGCCAAGAGTGCTTTGGGGATTGCTCTCAATCAATGGTCAGCGCTGACCGATTTATTGACTTTGGATTTTCACCTGATCCAACGGGGCGGGGCCGGACCTTCATGGCTCCGTAGGGAGGATTCCGCTCTGCGTGAACGGATTCAACAAGCGGTGTCGGAGCAAAAAGTATGCAGAGAGTGGAGAATAGGTCGAAACGCCAGGGGCGGGCAGGGCTTGGAACCCGGTGAGATTCCGCCGTCCGATTGGAAACGGAGGGTAAAGGCATTTACCTTTACGGTGGATCCGGAGAGCGGAGCGGAAGAGAAGGCCATAGTATTGGTACATACTCCGACCGTTGGCAATTCCTCATGGTGTAAGTTCCCGGCAGATTTGGTTGAGGAGAGGTAGAAAAGTGGCGGACGCGTTAAAAGAGATGGAAGTGAACCGTTTGGGCTTAGGACGACTCCGGATCATGCAGAGCGCCGAAGTATTTAAATTTACTATTGACCCAATTCTACTGGCGGCCTTCTGCCGAATTAATCCGAAGGAAAGAGTTTTGGACTTGGGCACCGGAGGAGGAGTACTCCCTCTGTGGCTGGCCGGATATCGAGATGTGCAGCATGTAACCGGCTTGGAGCTTCAAGAAGAGATCGCCGCTTTGGCCGTGAAGAATGTGGCCTTAAACGAACTGGAGGATCGGATTAGGATCATCCATGGGGATTTGCGAGCGCCGGATCCGGAAACGCTCAAGCCCAACTTCAAGTGGGTGGTCAGCAACCCTCCATACTTAAAGCCCGCAGCCGGTTCGATGATGGATAATCCGGTCTTGGCCAGGTCCAAATTTGAACTGACCTGTACTTTAGAGGATGTAGTTAAAGCCGCCGCTTCCTTGACACTGAGCAACGGCCGCTTGGCCTTGATTCATCTGCCTGAACGTCTACCGGAGATAATGGTGATTATGGATAAGTACGGCTTTGTGCCAAAACGGCTGACTTTAGTCCACCCGAAGTACGGTTATCCTCCGCATCGGGTGTTGATCGAGGGAAGAAAAGCAGCTAAACCAGGGTTGTTAATCCATAAACCTTTTTACTTGCATAATAAAGAGGGCGAGTTCACCGCGGAGATGATGGAGGTCTACCGAGGAGGCGAACTTCCGCAAAAATGAGGGGGACGAGTAGCGGGTAACGAGTAGCCAGGCCATGCTTTATGTAGAATCTCCGCCCTTTGGTTCCCAACAGAACAGCTAAACCATAAATTGTAATGTAAAAGCTGTTCGAGCGGGGGTGAAGGGATGATCTCCGAAACCAAGTTTAGGAGAGTTTATGGTAATAGAATATCCCCAAGTTTGGCCCAGGAACTCTTTTCTACGCGCAGTAAAGTCAGCGTACATGTAATCCTGGAGTTTCCCACTGTTTTTCATTACCGTAGGTTTTTAAAGGCCAAAAGGCTGCGGAATGATTTAGACATGCGGATCATTTATGAACTGCCCTTGATCAAAAGCGTGGCCATTGAGATTCCTACGGATCATTTACTGGAATTGGTTCCGGAATCAAAGGCCAAGATGGTCTGGAACGATCTCCGGGTGCATCCTTGTTTGGACGTGGCGATCAAGGCTATTCATGCGGATCGCGCCCATCAATACGGGTTGACCGGGAAAGGGGTTACTGTTGCCGTGCTTGACACCGGAATCGATCCCCATCCTGACCTGATGCTGCCAGAATCACGGGTGATCGGCTGGAAGGATTTTGTCAATGAACGGCAGGAGCCTTACGATGATGAAGGTCATGGCACTCATGTGGCGGGAATTATCGCCGGGAGCGGACGGGAGTCCGGTGGGAAATATGTGGGAGTGGCGCCCCAGGCCAACCTGGTGGGGGTCAAGGTGTTGGATGCAAAAGGCGGTGGTCCCGTCTCCAGAGTAGTGGCAGGCGTGCAATGGGTGGTTGAGAATAAAGACAAGTATAATATCAAGATTATCAACCTTTCCTTGGGGGGACCGGCGGAAAAAGGATATCGTTCCGATCCAATGAGTAAGGCCGCAGAAATGGCATGGCGCAGCGGGTTGGTGGTGTGCGCCGCGGCCGGTAACACCGGTCCGAAGAAAGGAACCATAACTACCCCGGGGATTGCCCCTTCGATCATTACGGTCGGTAGTATCAATGATCAAGGTACTCCCCCCAGGCGTGATGATGTAATAGATGACTTCTCCAGCAGAGGCCCGACCATCGACCGGTTGTCCAAACCGGATATTGTCGCCCCCGGCGGGGCCATCTCCTCGCTGAAACGGGGCGGTGGCTACGTTAGTCTTTCCGGGACCTCCATGGCCACCCCGATGGTTTCCGGAGCATGCGCTTTACTTTTTGAGCAGAATCCTCATTACCGTCCGGAGCAGATCAAAAGGATCCTGCTGGACACGGCGGAGGATCGAGGATATGACCGGTTCGTACAGGGAAAAGGCTACCTAGATCTGAACAAAGCCTTGCAGTTGCCGCAGGAGGAATCAGCCACCGCAGAGAGGGTGGATAGCGACTTAATCCTACTCTTCCTATTGCTGCTCGGTCTAAACTTTGTGCGAGGGGAAGGCCGAAAAGAGCTCCATTCAGTATTGAGTCGGCTCATTTTCCGGTTGGTGAAACGTACCGGATTAGCCCAATTATTAGCATTGGGGGAAAACACCGGACCCCGGGGACCTCTATTTGAGTTCATCAGGGCGGTCACTCAGTGGGTACTGAAGGAAGAAGGATTGGGGATCTGAGAGCGGCCTTGACTATATAAGCAGCGTTTCTTCCTGGAAAAGGTGAACCACCCGGGATAATAACGGGTGGTTTTTCCCTAATTTAGCGGATCTTTTCCATCTATTTATTTTGAGGGACAGGAATATTTATCCGTCTGGAGAAAGTAATTTTAGTAAAAGAAGATAAATTTGGAGGCGCTATGACCCAGTCCAGTATGGAAAAGGAAGCTCGGTTTAAGTATACGGCTCTATGGGTAATACTGCTTATCTCTTCTACGCTCACCTTAATGTTCGGCTCTTTCTATCTGATCATTCGCACCAGTCCGTTGTACATCAAGGTGGAGCAGGCAGAACTGTTCAGTCATGGACTCGCCGACAGACTGCAGGAAGCCGGATTTAGCTTGTGGACTCAGAGTGAGAACCCCAAGTTTTTTTATGGCCTTCTGTTGGAGGCGGCCCGGGGGAGAAAGGCTGATCCCGGCAGTCATGTGCTGGGACGTCTTCCGGTTCTGGTGGCTGTAGATTTTTGGAACACAATAGAGGAGATTTCCGTAGAGCAGTTGTCTGCGATCATCAAGGGAGAACTCTCCACCTGGGAAATGTTGACCGGCCATAGGCAGCCGATTTCTTTAGTCTGTTCCGTAGAGTGTAAACAGTTTCTGCAGAGCACTTTTTCTCCGGTTACCCCCAAGGCGAAATGGGTGACTGACCGGAAAACATTAATCGATCTGGTGACCGGGGCGCCGGGGACGATCGCGGTTTTACCATGGAACAGTGTTGCTCCTCAGCTAAGGGTAGTAGGCATTAAGACGAAAAGAGGAGTGGTTCATCCGTTTTGGAGTAAAGAAGCGAAACAAGAGTACCCGCTCACCGCTGAAGTGAGATTGCTTCCCTCCGCTACAATCAATATTTTTCAAGCTGTTTGCAAAGGCATACAAAATTTACGGATGAACAGACTTCTCCAGCGGTATTTTTCCTCAGAAGAGTGGCTGGTTGGCAAGGACCTCTCTGTGCTGGCGGCGGTGGGAGATCTACTTTTTGACCGTAAGGTAGCAATGACCTCGAAACAAAAAGGAGATCTCAGCTACCCCTTGCTCGAAACAGCGGAGATCTTTCGCCAGGCTGATTTGGCCTTTGGTAATTTGGAATGCCCCCTTAGCTCCAGGGGAAAACAGATTAATCTGTTCCGTGGAGATCCTGCGATGGCGGGGGTTTTGGCTGAGGCCGGATTTGATGTGCTCTCCCTGGCGAACAACCATATTTTTGACTGTGGGGAAGTGGCTTTTTTTGATACTATCGTGCATCTACGGGAAAAAGGCATCGTCCCGATTGGAGTAGGTGAGAATATCAATGAAGCCCGGGCACCCAAGATCGTCAGGGTGAACGGGACGCGAGTGGCTTTCTTGGCATACACCCAAATTGGACCGGGGTTTACTTATACCAGAGTTCCACAGCATTGGGCGGCTACTGTTGAGTTGCCCGGGGTAGCGGAAGCCCGGGCCGATCACATCCGTATGGATGTGAAACGTGCGAAGGCCGAGGCTGATCTGGTGTTTGTCTCTTTTCATTGGGGCAATGAATATGTACATTACCCCACGGAAGACCAGAAGGCTTGGGGAAGAACGGCGCTTGCGGCAGGAGCGGACCTGGTTATCGGGCATCATCCCCATGTATTGCAAGGAATCGAGTTTGGGGAAAAGGGAGTTATCGCTTATAGCCTTGGTAACTTCGTCTTTGACCAGATCACTTTTAATCGCCGGCAGAGCCTGATTTTACAAGCTGCTTTTGATCATCATGGCGTGCACCAGTTACGTTTGATCCCGGTCTTGATTACCGCAGAACAACCCCGCGTGGCTACTGGAAAGGTCAAACAGGATATCCTGGCTTTGATCACCAAGGTATCAAAGGATAATTGTGAAGAGTGAAACGGAACCCACTTGTCGATCCCAGAGGGTTCGGAAGAAAGGTGGTTGGTTTAGATTGAAGAAGGACAGGGGGAATTCAGAAACTTTAGTGGGCAATACCGGGAAAGAGCAAGAGAAACCCGGGTATTGGCTGGAGATTACCATCACCACCACTCCGGAGGCAGCAGAGATGGTTGGAGAGATTTTAATTGGTTACGGATGTGGCGGGGTGGTTTATCATGATCCCTTTGTCTCCGCTGACGCCCAAGACGGAAGTGGGGTGATCATCCCAGAAAACTTAATCAAGCAGGATCAACCATATCGGGTCAGTGGTTACCTGCCGATTCGGAAAGGACTGGCCGAGACAGTAGCGCAGATCGAAAGCATGTTAAAGATAGTGGCTAAAGAATTGCCGGTGGGGGAGGGGAAGATCTCCTGCCGGGAAGT
>DATCJV010000013.1:0-5265 GCA_036562625.1 Bacillota bacterium
ACGCGCCGCTTATCACAACTTTTTCACCGATCAAGGAATCCAAGGCGGAAGCACCATCACCCAACAACTGGTTAAAAACGGTTTTCTAACTCCGGAACGCTCAATCCTGCGCAAGATCAAGGAGATGTTTCTTGCTTGGAAATTGGAGTTGCATTACAGTAAGGAAGCAATCCTGGAGATGTATTTTAATCAAATTTACTTCGGTCATGGCGCCCATGGGATTAAAACCGCCGCGCAGACCTACTTCGGCAGGCCCCTCCATCAACTGAACCGGGTTGAAATGGCACTGCTGGCCGGGATTCCCAAAGGACCTGCTTTTTACTCTCCCTACCTGCACCCGGAGGCCGCCAAAGAACGAATCCGCGTTGTCCTGAAGCGTATGGAAAAAGTAGGTTATCTCAGTGAAGCGGAAGTCCGGGAGATTATGGAGGAACCCCTGCGTTTACCCGGCCGGTCGCACAGGCGGCGCCAGGCGCCATACTTTTTAGACTTTGTCCTGGAGGAGGCGGCCGAAAAGCTACGAGTCGCTAAAACAGAGATCCCCACTATGGGTCTGCGGATTGAAACCACGCTCTCCCTCCCCTTCCAACAGGCGGCGGAAGAGGCCTTAATCGCCGGCTTGCAACCCTACCAAAAAGGAATTCAACCGCAAGGAGCTCTAATCGCCGCCGACTCTCGAACCGGTGAGGTTAAAGCGCTGGTCGGAGGGACGAATTACAGTAAAACCCCCTTCAACCGGGCGCTACATGCGCACCGGCAACCTGGTTCGGCTTTTAAGCCCTTTGTCTATCTGGCTGCTTTGGAAGCAGGGTACACCTTGGCTTCAACCGTTCCTTGCCGCCCACTCAGCATCAATACACCATCCGGACGTTATGAGCCTACAGATTACGGCAGTCATAAATATCATCACAAAGAATTAACTCTCCGGCAGGCACTGGCCGAATCCTGCAACATCGCCGCCGTCACCCTCCATTACAAACTGGATATCCTGCCCACAATCCAGATGGCGCGCAGACTGGGCATTACTTCCCCCATGTCCGCCACTCCTGCCTTGGCTCTTGGCACGGCGGAAGTAACTCCCTTGGAACTCTTGGCGGCATACTTACCCCTGGCCAACGGCGGGTGGGCCATTAAACCATGGACCGTCAAAAGGATCTACGATCCGTCCGGAAAGTTGCTGTGGCAGAGAAAAGAAAAGCCCCGGTCCGTACTGGATCCGAGACTTGCTTTCCTGATTACTTCAGCCTTAAAAGATACGCTGCAACCCGGGGGTACTGCCGCCACAGCCGGCAGAGAACTGAAGTTTACGGCAGCCGGCAAAACCGGAACCACTCAGGAAAACAGAGACGCTTGGTTTATCTGTTATACCCCCGCCCTTACCGCTGTAGTGTATATCGGAAATGATTATAATCATCCCTTACCGGCTGGTGGAGGGGCTTTAGCTGCGCCAATCGGAGTCAACTTTCTCAACCGGGCTCTGACCGGACAGGTCGATCGTGATTTTCCTCTCCCCGCCGGCGTGATCACCCGCCGGATCTGCCGGGAGACTGGTCTCTTGGCCACCCCTAATTGTCCGGCGGCTGAAGAATACTTCCGCTTCGGTCACGAACCGGCAACTTACTGTGTGACTCATCGCCGTTTAAAACTGCGGGTCTGTGCAAAAAGCGGTCTGCTTCCCGGCGAAAATTGCCGGAATACGGTAGTCAGAGAATATTCATGGGAAGAATACCCCACCGCCCACTGCACAATCTGTCCACCCTCCCGTAACCTATGGCAGCTACTCTTCGGTGATGTTTTTTCTGGGAACGAGTAAGCGGACGCCCCCTGCTAGAGGGTCTCCTGCTTGAGCAGGCCTACCTCACCGGGAATTCATAGTGAGGAGGACCCTCAGCTTACTCCGGCTTCTTCCCGGAGAGTTCTGCCCAGAGCTCAGGACAGACGGTTTGTATCGCTTCCTCCAACTCCTCGTCACCAATTACGGTATTACGGCCTTCTTGATACTGCCGGTCCACCCATTCCTTCAGCGGCTGTAAACGGGGGTCTTTCTTATCTAAGGCCTGTTCTTCTTTTAAGTTAAAATACTGATTGATCCAGAAAGTCAGTCCGGCAATTCCCGAGTGTTCACTGACAGCCACCACTACCGGCCGATTCAGGATTTTTTCCGTATTAAAGGCGTTATAGATCTCTTCGTCCTTTAATAAACCGTCGGCGTGAATCCCGGCGCGGGTGAAGTTGAAATCCCTGCCCACCAAGGGTGTCATGGGTGGTATCTTATACTTAATCTCTTTTTTGTAATATTCGGCGATCTCCGTAATGACCGACGGCTCCATCCCGTCCATAGTGCCACGTAAAGCCGCGTACTCAAAAACCATCGCCTCCAATGGGCAATTGCCGGTTCGCTCCCCAATCCCAAGCAAAGTACAGTTTACTCCGGAACACCCGTAGAGCCAAGCTGTGCCCGCATTAGACACCGCTTTATAGAAATCGTTGTGCCCGTGCCATTCCAGGTTTTCGCTGGGTATCCCGGCGTGATGCCATAAGCCGTAGATGATCCCTGGGACGCTTCGGGGAAGAGCCACTCCTGGGTAGCTGACCCCGAACCCCAAAGTGTCGCAAGCCCTGATCTTAATGGGAATTCCGCTCTCATCCGAGAGTTTCTTTAGTTCAATGGCAAAAGGAACCACAAACCCATAAAAATCGGCACGGGTAATATCCTCCAGATGCACCCGGGGTCTGATCCCCTCCTCCAATGCGGCCTTCACAATAGAGAGAAACTGTTCCAGAGCCTGCTTTCTGGTGAGCTTCAACTTTTTAAAGATATGATAATCGGAACAACTGGCCAGAATCCCGGTTTCTTTCAGTTTCATCTCTTTCACCAACTGAAAGTCCTCTTTCACCGCACGAATCCACCCGGTAATTTCAGGAAACTCATAGCCCAGTTCTAAACAGCGATTTACCGCCTCTTTATCCTTTTTGGTATAAAGAAAGAATTCGCATTGGCGGATGATTCCTTTGGGTCCGCCCAGTCTATGAAGGAGCTTATACAAGTGAACGATCTGCTCGACAGTATAGGGCTCTCGGGCTTGCTGCCCGTCACGAAATGTACTGTCTGTAATCCAAATATTCTCCGGGGGCCGCATGGGGACTCTTCTATGGTTAAACGGGATCTTCGGCACTTCATCATAATTATACAATTGTCGGTATAAATTCGGTTCTGTGACATCTTGTAAAGTATATTTATAAGCTGTCTGTTCCAAAGTGTTGGTACGCTTATCAAAAATCAGCATCTTACTCACCCCTGTGAAAAATTAATAATAAGATTATATCATGGTTCATCTGAAAAATTCTAGTTTAGTTTTATGTATAAAGTATACATTCTCGTTGCTCGTGGCTCGTCGCTCGTGGCTCGTGGCTCGAGGGTGAAAGACTCCCTTTGCTGGTCATTTGTCGCCGGTAATTTTCTGCGAAGTGAAATTACCTCTGCGCCTGAATTTGCGCGCACTCTGGCGGACAGTTTTGTCCAGCAAGCAAGCCCTGCGCATAACTGTTTTTTCAGGATCGTCCCACCTCGGCCCGGGTGAACTTATTCCTCTCCGGATCAGGAAGAGGGTACCTTCGGTACCCCCTGTCGCTAAATCTTTTATTAAATCTTGCGTTGCCAAGGAAGTGTTCTAAAATCCGGTCTGGGTAAGACGTGCGCCAGAAGCAGAGCCTCCCTTAGTCTGGTCGTGTCCCTCTCCGCTAAAATGTCATTTAGGAAAGCAACTGCCTCGTTCTCTCCGCTCTCTTCAGATTGGCCCAGCTCAAACTCGTTCTCTTCCGGGGAGAGGGGCCGAGGCTGGACTGTGTCCATCTGCTGCGGGACCTCTTCCTCCGTCTCAAAACCGGAAAGGATCCCTCCCTCGGTCTCACTTACTATGCTCCGGGCATGAATTTGGCCGCCGCTTTTCGACCCGCTGAAGTTCCGCCCATCCCCGACAGCAGGTTTTTCTGTCTCCGCTGCTACCGGTCTTTCTTCTTCGACTCCGAAAAACTCCTGAAACTCCCTAACCCATTCAGGTAAGGGAAGATTGGGACGGGGCGCCGGAGTCTTACCTTGCTTGGGTACGGAGTGCTTTCGTTGCTTTTCCGTGAGGCTGGAGATGATGCTGAAGACAACGAAAATTAGCCAAAGCCATTCCACTGCCTCACCCCCTATTTTTTAGAGTCTTCACCGCCGGGCTGCGGTCTGTGACCGAGATTACCTAGAAATTGGCGCATGGAGGTGTCCGCCTGGATATTCTGCAACTGATAATAGTCCATCACCCCCAAACGGCCGGAGCGTAACGCTTCGGCCAGGGCTTTCGGCACCTCGGCCTCTGCCTCGACCACCCGGGCGCGCATCTCTTGCACCATGGCCTTCATCTCTTGCTCACGAGCTTGAGCCGCAAACCGGCGTTCAGCCGCTTTAGCCTGGGCGATGTTCTTGTCGGCTTCAGCCTGGTCAATCTGGAGGGTAGCGCCGATATTTCGGCCCACATCTACATCTGCGATGTCAATGGAGAGAATTTCAAAGGCTGTTCCCGCATCCAAACCCTTCTCCAAGACCGTTCTGGAGATCCGGTCCGGATTCTCGAGCACCTCTTTATGAGTCTCGGCAGATCCAACAGTGGTTACGATCCCTTCGCCCACCCTGGCTATAATGGTGGCCTCGCCGGCGCCTCCGACCAAGCGGTCGATATTAGCCCTGACGGTCACTCGCGCCTTGGCCTTTAGCTCAATACCGTCCTTTGCCACAGCCGCCACTACCGGTGTCTCAATCACTTTGGGGTTCACACTCATCTGCACAGCTTCCAGGACGTTCCTGCCGGCCAGGTCGATGGCGGCCGCCCGCTCAAAAGACAGGTTAATCTCTGCTCTCTGCGAAGCGATTAACGCATCCACCACCCGGTCTACATTACCGCCGGCCAAATAATGGGCTTCCAATTTGTCGACCGTTACCTCCAACCCGGCTTTAGCCGCCTTAATTAAAGGGAGTATAATCCGGGAGGGCGGCACTCTACGCAGCCTCATGGTGAAGAGCACCCAAATACTAATCCTGACATCGGCCGCCCAGGCGGAAATCCACAGCCCTACCGGGATGAAGTTAAAAAAGAGTAAAACAAAGATGACAATAAATCCCAGTAGAAAAAGGGTCATTGCTTCCATCAAATACACTCCTTTTACGCGTTTTTTACGCGCAGCAAACGCGCGCAAATAATCTTCTATATTATTCTTTTGCTATTC
>DATCJV010000176.1:0-10211 GCA_036562625.1 Bacillota bacterium
CCTGGGCCTCATTGGCGCTGCGAAGCTTGTCGGAGTATGGGGACGATGACCAGCGCCACTCCGCTGTATCAATGGATCGGCCCAAGTCCGGCCGGCCACCCGGCGCGGGAGATCCGTCTCCTGCTTCCTGAATTAACATGGTGGCAGGAGAAGGCTGCTCAGGAGGCAATAGATTTTTGGCGGGAAACAGCCGACGGGCGCCAAGACAGAAAAGCCTTATTAATCTGGGCGGTTTGCGGGGCCGGAAAGACGGAGATAATCTTTCCCCTGCTCCAACAGGTCCTGAGCGCGGGCCAACGCGCGCTGCTGACCGTTCCCAGGCGCGAGGTAGCCGCGGATTTGGGCAGACGGGTGGAGAAAGCCTTTCCCGGTCTGGAGTTTGCTCTGCTTTATGGAGGGAAAAAACAAGAGCCCTCCGCCCCTTTGCTGACCATTTGCACCACTCACCAACTTTTGAGGTTTACCAACTGTTTTGATCTGGCTATCCTGGATGAGGCCGACGCCTTTCCTTTTTCTTACGAACCGATGCTGGCCAGGGCGTTGCATGGCGCGCTTCGCCCCACCGGGCGGCTGGTCTATATGACAGCCACTCCTGACGCGCGCTGGCGAAAACTGGCCAGGCAAGGAAAGGTTGGCCTGATCAGAATTCCTCTGCGCCATCATGGACATCCATTACCAGTCCCGGTGATCATGAAGCTGGCTTTGCCGGTTTTGTCCGGCCGGTCCGGAACTATCGATCGGAGCTTGAGCTTTCCCAGACAGATCACTGATTTTTTGACCGCGGTTGTCTCCCGGGCGCGCCGCGCCTTAGTCTTCGTGCCTACAGTGAAAGCAGCGGAAACAGTTGGCCGTTACTTGCAATCTTCCGCTCCGCTTTCTTACAGTGGCTGCCTGGATTACGTGCACTCGAAGGATCCGCAGAGGGAGGAGAAGTTGACGGCTTTTGCCGCCGGGAAACTGAAGATCCTGGTGACCACCACTCTGTTGGAACGGGGATTAACCTTTCCCGACCTGGACGTGTTGGTTCTTTATGCGGATCAAAGCGCCATCTTCTCCACGGAAACCTTGGTACAGATTGCGGGGCGGGTTGGACGGAGCGCAAGCTCGCCTGGAGGAGAAGTGGTAATGATGGCGGGCAGCGTCTCCCGGCAGATGCAGGAAGCCAGGAAATGGGTTGTGCGGATGAATAAAGAAGCCGGGCGATTAATGGCTGTGAAGCGATAAGCTTTAAGCATAGAGGCAAGGATTGTAAATTTTTCTAAAATAACAAGGAATAACCGAGAAATGGTGGAATTCTTTACATAAAGGAAAGAAAGAAGATTTCCGATGCTTAAGAAGAGGAGTATTTTTTCTTTCTGCCGGAGCCTGGGGCGAGGGGTATTGGATCTTCTGTACCCTCCCTTGCGGGTCTGTCCGGTGTGCGGAGGAAGTTTTCCAAAGTACTATGGGGATCTGCGCATCTGCGCGGATTGTCTGAACAGACTCCCCATCATCACCCCACCGCTCTGTGCGGTCTGCTCCCGGCCGGTGAGGGGAGATGAGTCTTCACCCTGCGCCGAATGCCGGAGGGAGCCGCGTTTTTACCGGAGGGGAAAAGCTGTTTTCCTTTATACCGGAATGATCCGGGAAATACTGCATGCCGTCAAATATGATTTCCGGCCGGAATTGGCCGCAGCCATCGGAACCCTGATGGCCGTGGGAATTGAGGGCATTCCATTTTATGACAAGATTGATCTGATCATCCCGGTGCCGCTTCATCCGGCTAAGGTAAGGAGCAGGGGGTATAATCAAGCGGAACTGATGGCCGAACCGGTGGCGGTTTCTTTGGGAAAACCCTTGCAAACCCGGATCCTGGTCAGAAATAGACCCACGAAGAGCCAGAGCGAGTGCGGCCGGGCGGAGAGGAAAAAGAATATCGCCAACGCTTTTACAGTAATTAATGGGCAGGCGGTGGCCGGTAAAAACATTCTCTTAATTGACGATATCGCCACTACCGGATATACGCTTTCCGAATGCGCCCGTGTGCTTTTGCTCGCCGGCGCCAAAGAGGTGAATGTATTGACTGCGGCCATCGGTGTTCTGGAGGAAAATTGGCGAACTTAATCCTGCAGTTGTGCAGCGTAGGAACACATGTCGAATATTTGTGATTTTTATCGAGAATAACTTTAATTTGTATTAAATTTATGTTAAAATTAACTCTAAAGTTTGCACTGATTTCCCTTCGACAACTGGGAATGACGTAAACCAGATCTAAGGATACAGCGGTTTTCAACTGCGGCGCGCCAGTTAGCGTTGGCTGAAAACATATGTGATGGCAAGTTGAATTGAAGGGGAGAAGAAACATGGAATTACGAAATTGCAGACGATGTGGTTTTTTATTTCGGTTCAAGGGTTATTATGTCTGCCCGAATTGTCAAGCATTAGATGAAAAAGATTTTCAAGTGGTTAAAGAATACTTACGCAATCATCCCCGGGCTTCAACAGTGGAGGTCAGTAAAGACACCGGGGTAGACGCCTCGGTAGTCAACAGGTTCTTGCGGGAAGGACGCTTGAAGGCTGAAGGGTATCAGGGAACGGAAGGGATGTTGAACTGCGATGCCTGTGGAACCCCCATCAGCCAAGGAAGATATTGCGAAAAGTGCCTGACTACGCTTCAGCAGGAGTTGAAGAGAGCCAGCGCTGAACTGCGTCAATCGCAAGAACAAAAAGGTAGAGTACATACCATAAAATCAATTAAGGACAAGTATTAGAAGGACCTCCGGAATCCCGTTGGTCCTGCCAAAATTACCCGAAGGGAAGAAGGACCGGGTCGTCCGGTTAATTGAGTTGGCGAGGCTCTTCGGCGCGTGTGTCGAAGAGCCTCGCTTGTTTATTCTGAATTCAAGAATCGGGGCTAGTAATAAAAAATTAACTAAATATCTGAGCGCCGGACGCCGATATAAGCTATGAGAATAGAATGTTCAGGCTAAGCAGGGGCAGCTTGTTATCTTCGCGTTTTCTGGGTTTATTTTAATTGCGCGGGTCAGGTCTGAAGGACAAGCGCGTCCCGCTACTTCGGTATTTGTCAACACCGACTTTTTACAGTTAAGATTGGACATAAATTATAACTATAGGTACTGGCTATCAGCTTGAAGAGCGCAGAGCCAAGGTAAAGAGGGGCGATGTACAGTGATCATCTCAAGCCAACAAGTGAATTCCGTCATTAAAGCCTATGGAGTACAAGGTGGTAAAAAAGGTTTGGATCTTGAATACGCCAAACCGGTTCAGCGGGGTGATTCTTTGGTCTTGTCACCAAAAGCAAGAGAACTAAGTAAGATTCGGCAAGCCATCGCTAATGCGCCGGAAATTCGTTCCGATGTTATCTCGCGGATTAAAAAATCCATAGATAATGGAGAGTACAACGTGAGCAGTGAAGCGGTAGCCCATAGAATGCTGGTGCGAAGTTTAGTCGACCATATTATGGGAGTTGAATAAAGTGACTGAACTTAAAGACGGACGCAACTGGTCATTACAGGAGAAAGCACTCATCGAAGAAGAGATTTCGTCTTTAAAAAGGTTGTTGGAATTGGCGGAACAAAAGAGAGACGCCTTGTTGCGAGAAGACCTTGATACCTTGATGAGTTTACTCCAAGCTGAAGAAGACGAGTTAAAGGTCTTGGAAGGGATCCGGTGTCCGGACGGTTACCCGGTCGGCAAAGCAGAGTCTGAATCGGATTCTACAGCAGATTCTCCTTTGAACGATCTGTTGGAGGAAAGAAAGAGGATTGCTCGGAAAGTCAAGGATATGAATGAGTTCAATCAGCAGTTAATCGGAGACTCCCTGGCTTATATCCATTTTATGCTCCAAATCTTCCATGGAGAAGACGGTAAAAGCATTTATGGAGCGAAAGGAAGAATGGAGACGAAAGCTACGAACCCGCTGATCGATTTGAAAGGGTGATTTGAGATGCGTTCTACATTCGGTGGTTTGGAGACTACTCTACGGGCGATACAAGCTCAACGTCTGGCCCTTGACCTGACCGGTCATAATATCGCCAATGCGGATACTCCCGGGTACTCCCGTCAGGTGGCCAGGATTTCGGCTACGGCTCCCTACTGTGTGCCGACGATGAACCGTAATACCATTGCCGGACAGATCGGGACCGGCGTGGAAACCGACGCGATCGAACGGATGCGGGATGAATTCCTTGACCGGCAATTACAGTATGAAAATTCTTCCCTGGGTTGGTGGACGACCCGGCAGAGCGGGTTGGAACAGCTGGAAGTGATCTTTCAGGAGCCCTCCGAGACCGGGTTAGGCGCTCAACTCAATAAATTCTGGTCTTTACTGCAGGATTTATCCGTTAGACCCGACGATGCCAACGTACGCACCCCGGTATTGGAAACAGCGGAGAACTTGGCTGATACAATTCGTCACACCTACTATCAACTGGAGAATTTTCAGAAAAACCTGGATCAGGAAGTCCGGGTGCTGGTGGAGCGCATTAACAGCCTGGCTACGAAGATTGCCCAACTCAATAAAGAGATCGTCCAAGTAGTCGGTGTGGGGCAGAACCCCAATGACCTTCTGGACGAGCGGGAACTTTTGCTCGAGGAACTCTCCGAGCTTACTGATGTTAATGTGCAAATTAATGAATTGAATAGTATGACCGTGTCCATTGGCGGTACTTTGCTGGTGAGCGGGGACGACGCCTATCATTTGAGAACGGTTGACAATGCTACTACCGGTTTTGCCGAGGTTGTCACTACCATCAACGGGAGAACCGTAGACGTGCGCAAGGGTAAACTAGCCAGCACCCTTGAACTGCGGGATGTTGATGTGAATTACTACAAGGATTCGTTAGACAGCTTTACCCGTACGCTGATTGATGAATTCAATGCGGTTCATTCCAGCGGATATGGTCTGGATGATGACATTGCCCGGAATTTTTTCGGGGGAGACAGCGCTCGAAATATAACGGTACTGATCACTAACCCAAGGGAGATTGCGGCTTCCAATGTTCCCGGCAGTGAAGGGAACGGTTTAAACGCTATAGAACTTGCAAGGATTATCAAGGATATTCCGCATGCGACCACAAATAATGAGACCCTCTCCAGTTTCTATGGGGCGATGATTGCCAAGTTGGGGGTAGACGCGGACAAAGCGGACACTGCTTTGACTAACCAGACTATGCTGGTTAACCACCTTTTTACCAGGCAACAATCAGTGGCCGGGGTTTCCTTGGATGAAGAGATGGCCAATATGATTAAATTTCAGCATTCCTACAATGCCGCCGCCCGGATGATGACCACCATCGATGAGACTTTGGATCGGATCATCAATGGGATGGGAATCGTCGGCCGCTAAAGGAGGGGGAAGTAAATGAGGATCACAAACGGCATTACTCACCATCGGTTGGTGAATAACATTCAAAGAGGATTGAGTCGGCTGGATACCTACTATAACCAACTTTCCACCGGAAAAAGAATAAATTACCCCTCTGACGATCCTGTGGGCGTGGCCATCGGTCTGAACATAAAAGAAGGAATTAGCGAGGGCGCGCAGTACAAGAAGAACGCCCAGACCGCCATCGGCTGGTTGAATTCAGCCGATGACGTTCTCGGACAAGTGACCGCGGTGATCCATCGTTTACAGGAATTGTGCGTCGAGGGAGGTAACAGCTCATTACCGCAGGAGTCCATGAATGCTTTAGCGGATGAGGTCACCCAATTGCGGGATCACCTCTTCCAACTGGCCAATACCAGGCATGAAAAGAGGTATATCTTTGCCGGACAACAGACGGACGACCCTCCGTTCCTCTTCGATGGTACTTTAGCTGTCGGTGATCCCGGTCGTTTTCAATACCAGGGAGACGATCAGGGAATGGTGATTGAGATTGGAACAGGAATCACCCTCACCATTACCCATCCTGGAGAAGAGATTTTTGGCACTGACGCTCAGTTCTTTCACGATCTGGATGCGTTCATCGAGGATCTCCGGGCAATGGATCATGCCACCGTCTCCACTACTCACCTGGAAATGCTCTCCGACAAGCTGGATGACGTGTTATCCGTCCGTTCGCAGATTGGAGCGAAAGTACAGAGACTGGAGCGTACGGTGGAACGCTATGAAGCAATGGATGTTAACCTTAAAGATGTGTTGAGCAAGATCGAGGACGCGGACATCGCGGAAGTGACTATGCACATGATGATGAGAGAAAGTGTTTACCAAGCCGCGCTGGCTACCGGAGCGCGGATCATCCAAAATACTTTGGTGGATTATGTCTAAATAACCTCCCGTGTTTACCCGGACAGTAGTTGTCAAGTTGTCCGGTATAGAGCGCGCATTTTCCACATTGCCACCGGTCGGTGATGAGTAAATGCGCGCGTGCGCGTATTTAGAGCAAGAGGTGTACTAGATGAAGATAAATACGAAATTCTATGGTGAGATAGAGATCGCTGAAGAACAGATCATTGATTTTCCCCATGGTCTCCTTGGTTTTGAGGAGCAGAAAAGGTTTGTCTATCTGAAACCGGAGGAATCGTTCTTCGGCAGTTTGCAGGCGGTAGATCTGCCGGGACTGGGTTTTGTTGTCCTCTCTCCGTTTGTCATCTGCCCCGATTATCATTTTGACTTGGACGAACAGGTCGTCAATGATCTGGACTTGGACAAACCGGAGGAAGTCTTGGTCTTATCCATCGTCAATATTCCTCATGGAAGGCCCAAAGATGCTACGGTCAATCTGCAAGCTCCGGTGGTAATTAATACTAAAAACCGCCGGGGAGCGCAAGTAGTATTGACTGAGGGTTATCCGTTACGTTGTCGAATCTGGGCGGATGAAGCCCCGGAGGCGGCGGCGGGCAAAGATTAACCCAACCCGGGTCTTTCGTAGTTTACTTGAGATCAAAGGGAAAAATTCATTTTCCGGCAGGGATCTTTCTTGAATTGGAGAAACTACTATAATTAGTTGTCCCTGGGATGGATTTGACGTTCAAGGAGGATCTGCATGCTGGTACTGACCAGAAAGCTCAATGAGAGCATTATCATTGGCGATGAAATAAAAGTCACCGTGGTTGAAGTCAAAGGCGAACAGGTAAAATTGGGCATTAGCGCTCCCAAGAGAATCTCCGTGCACAGAGAAGAGGTATACTTGGAGATTAAAAAGGAGAACAAAGCGGCGGCTGATGCCAGCATCGGTATTGATGAGTTGAATGAAATCTGGACTATAAAAAAAGAAAAGTAAAGACCATGGTCTTTACTTTTTTTCTGTGTCCGCCCGAGGATCTTTTACCCCACCTTAATCAGCCTGCTTTTCTTCTTCCAAACCGTCTTCTATACAGTCTTCAACAAGAAGAGCTCCATTTTTTCTGGCAGACCGAGTTTTGAAAATGAACTAAAAAAAAGTAAAGTATAAGCCGATATACTAATTAGTACCGTAAAGTAACGGCCTGGTCGATAAATAATCAAGCATACAGGTATACAGGCGTGACCGGAGTCTTATCCGCTGAGCCACAGGCAGCCGGGAAAGGTTTTTTTGGTCAAGCCGGCATTAAGAATAAGTTTGGAGGAGTTTAGATGCAGGTAAAGCTGAACGGTGAGGTCCGCACATATCCGAATGAGCCTGCGGTCATAGGAGAGTTATTTACACAGATTGATCAAGTATTAAAGGAGACTGGCTTATTATTTACGCACATGGTCATTAATGGTGTGGAAATCTTCGGCGACTATGAGAATTTTATCAGAGACAACATGAATCAGATTGAGGAGATTGAAGTGATTCTGCGTACACCGGCGCAACTCCAAAATGAGGTGTTTCTATCCGTTCACGAGTATTTGGGGCGCGCCGTCCCCGGCATCAGGGAACTGGTGGAAGAGTTTTACCAAGGGCCCAAGGATGAAAGCTGGACAAAGCTAGCCCAGTTATTTGAGGGCTTGCAATCAATTAACCAGATCACAGAGTTGATCGGCCTGAGCGCCGTCAAACCCGGGAACTGGCCGGAGTATATGGAGGTCTATAAAAAACTGGAGACGGAGTTGAGCGCTTTGAATGAGGCCATGGAAGATTCCGACCTGGTGCTCTTTGCTGATCTGCTTAACTATGAAATTCTTCCTCTCCTGGAAGCCCTCGACCAAGAGGTAAAAAAGATTATTGCTTGAAGAGGGCTTTTTCCACAAGAACCGACAAGATTTGATCAAAGGTGATAAGGATGTTTACCCTATTATTTACTGCGATAGGCCGCCGGGTGCAATTGATAAGAGCGTTTAAGGAGTCCTATCTGAATCATGGGATTGCGGCAAGAATCATTGGAACGGATTCCGTTCCCCAGATGGCGCCGGCCTGTTATTTTTGTGACGCTTCATATCAGGTTCCCTTTGCCCACCAAGCGCACTATGTCGAGAGAATTCTGGAAATTTGTGTCAAAGAAAAAGTGAATATGGTGATCCCCCTTTTTGAACCGGAGTTTCTATCTATGGACGACAACAGACGGCACTTTACAGAGGTGGGCGCCACCTTATTGCTGTCCAAGCGGAAGGTCTTGGATATCTGCAGGGATAAGTACTTAACTTACGATTTTTTTACGGATAATAATGTCAATACCCCCAAGACCTGGATCGACACCGAGCTTCCGGCTTATCTGAAATTCCCCTTGTTTGTCAAGCCCCGGGTGGGTATGGGGTCGGCCGGCGCACAGATGGTAAAAGACAAAACCCATCTGCATTATATCCTTAGTCAGAAACATGATTTAATAGTGCAAGAATTCATCTCCGGCTCAGAATATACTCTTGACGTCCTGGCCAGTTTTGACGGGAAGGTCTTGTCGGTTGTGCCCAGGCAGAGGCTGGAGGTACGCTGCGGCGAAGTGAGCAAAAGCCGGACCTTTTACCGGGAGGATATGATCATTAAGGGGAAGAATATCGTAGAAAAGCTGGGCGCCATCGGTCCGGTGACCCTGCAATGCATCGATCGTGGCGGCAAACTATACTGGACGGAGATTAACCCCCGCTTTGGCGGCGGGGTTCCGCTCTCCATCAAAGCCGGAGTCGACTACCCCTTCCTTTTGTACCAATTATACAAAGGCCAGCTGCTGGAGCCGATTATTGGGCGCTTTAAAGACAATCTGAAGATGATCCGGTATGATGAAGCTATTTATTTTTAATTTAATTGGAAATACCTTATTTTACTTCAAAAATATAACTTGGGTGGGTTTATCTTTAGACTGCTGAATGTCGGAGCGTGAAAGATGATGTTCAATAATAAAACAGTGTTGATCACCGGTGGGACCGGTTCTTTTGGGAAAAAGTGTGTGGAGACTCTGCTCAGTCGCTATAGACTTAAAAGATTAATCGTCTTTTCCCGGGATGAACTCAAACAATACGAAATGAAGCAACAGTTTAGTGAGAATGAGATGAGATATTTCCTAGGCGATGTCCGGGATGAAGAACGTCTGAACCAGGCGATGCGAGAAGTGGATTATGTGATTCACGCTGCTGCCCTGAAGCAGGTGCCGGCTGCCGAATATAACCCCATGGAGTTTATCAAGACCAATGTAGGAGGAGCAGAAAATGTAATCAAGGCCGCGCTGAATAACGGAGTAGAAAAAGTAATCGCCCTTTCTACTGATAAGGCCGTAAACCCGATTAGTCTGTACGGAGCGACCAAGATGGTTTCGGATAAACTATTTATTGCCGCCAATAATTTCGCCGGTGGACTGAGAACCCGTTTTGCTGTGGTCAGGTACGGAAATGTTCTTGGTTCTCGAGGTTCAGTAGTGCCTTATTTCAAAAAACTGGTGGCTGAGGGCGCCAAAGAACTTCCGGTAACCGACCCCAGAATGACACGTTTCTGGTTCACTCTGCAGGAAGGGGTCGATTTTGTTTTAAAAAACTTCGCCCGCATGCAGGGAGGAGAAACCTTTGTGCCAAAAATTCCTTCCATGCGGATTACGGATTTGGTTAAATCTTTTGGCAAAGATATAGGGATGAAGATTGTAGGTTTGAGACCCGGGGAAAAATTACACGAACTAATGGTGTCGGCGGATTGCGCCCACCTGACTTTGGAGTTTAAAGATTATTATGTCATCAAACCGGCCATCACTTATTTTGCCCCGGTAGACTATGAGAAGAATCCAGCAGGGGAAAGAGGAGTGCCAGTCCCTAAAAATTTTGAGTATAACTCGGCAAATAATCCGGACTTTTTAACGGTTGAAGAGTTAAGAGCGATGAATGAAGA
>DATCJV010000177.1:0-9180 GCA_036562625.1 Bacillota bacterium
CCATAGAGGGATAACTGATTCAGGGAGAGTTCCCCGCTGAGCTCCGGATCTTTCCATCCTTGAAGCGAAACCAGCAAGGCGCCTAAACCATCCACTTTTACCGGACACTCAGGAGACCACAAAAGCGAGAGGATGGGATCAGCGGTGAGGTCTGCGCCGTACAGACGTAGATTATAATATGGTTGCTGTTCCCAACTGACTTCTCCCGTAATCCCCAAGTGATTCCCTTCCACCAGCAAACTTGAGTCATGAAGCTCTATCCGCCGCCCGGCAAGAATTCCGCGGAGTTTAAGATCGCCGAGGCGTTTTTCCGCATATGTCAAGTTGTGCACTTCCAGCCAACCTTCACCCACCGGACCAGTCCGCTCATGTTGCACATTAATGGCGCCATTAAGCTTCCCATGAAGCGCGCTTGGCCCGAACCAAACTTCTTCGGGCAGCCATTGGGAATCCACTTCCAAATTGCGCAGGAGAAGATCAGCAGAAAAATTACTGGTCCCGCGTTTCCACACCAGATCCCCGCGCATACCGCCGTCTGCTTTCGTCAAGGCTAACCTGGCGGTGACCTTTTCTTGATCCCAAATAATTTTGGTGTCTAACAGATCAAACTCGAACCGGCCGACACTTGCCTTCCGTACATTCAAATCACACACAGCCTGCAGAGACGGGAGAGCGCCGTCCAACGCCAGCTGGAAGTCGGCCCGGCCGGTCAGGGCGGGAATCCCTTCCGCCAGCTCTTGCCAAGGGATCTTGGCCAGATCAACCTGCTTCCAGTCGGTTTTTAAGTCCAAGACCATTCTTCGTTCCCGTAAGGAGCCGATGGCGCCTTTAATCCTTCCCATCCCGGCAAACGCCCGCAAAGTTAAGGATTGAATCTTTAACAAATCTTCTCCCCAGTCGTATTCTCCGGAGAGATGAAGATTTTTCCCGGTGAAGCCGCGCCAGGAAAGAAATGCAGTATGCATCTGCCCTTTGATCAACGGAGCGGATAACCTCTTGCTGATTTGCACATCAAGATCTACCGGACCGCAGTCCAATGACGTGTGTAGGCTTTGGTCCAAAACGGACAGGAGCTTCCCGCTTTGGAAACCTTTAATTTTGAAGGCCAGATCCAAGTCGGGATCGTCCCACCCGTTCAGTGTGCCTCTTAAAAAGAAAAGCGCCTTATTTAAATATCCCTCCGCATAGGTCAGTCTGATTTCTTCTCCATCAAGTTCGGCAAAGAGACGCAAGTGTTCCAAGTTGAAGTCTCCTCCGGGCAGAGCGAGACTGCCGTCTTTCAGCAGGACCTCACCCTGAAGCTGCGGTTTACTGAGGGCTCCCTGGATCCGCAGGTTCAGATCGACCAGACCGGAGGCGTTCACCTTGCGCAAGACGGGAATGAGACTGCCCCATTCAACGGCCTGTAGTTCTTTGGCGTATACCTTTAGATCCACCGTCGCCGGCTGGGCGGGGGTTTCATTACTGATCCTGCCCTTAATATCAAACCGGCTTTGGTTGTAATAACCTGTGAACCGGTGAAAATCAATACCTTTAGCGTCAAAATCAAACTCCGCATCCACCGCTTCCAAGGGAACGGGGAGTTTATGCCATTTGAAATCTGTATCGACCAGACGGACCTTGGCCGAAGTAAAACGGAACCTTTCCCCCCAGGAGAAACGTAATACAGCGTCAGCTTTACCTGCAGTAAACCGGTAATCATCGGTCAGCTTAAAATAACCAAAGACTTTTTCTCCCCACAGTCGGGCCTTGCCATGCTCCGCTTCAATCTCTACAGATCTTTCCCCGCCGTGCACAAAGTTAATGATTATTCTGCCCTCCGCTTCCGCATCAAGTGAGCTTCTGAAGGCCAAGGAACCTTTGATTCCGGGATAGCCCCGCAGATCCACCTGACCATCGATGGCGAAGAAATCTCCCCACGGCCACTTCTCTTCCGGAGCGGAGATCTGCAGATTCCCGTTATGGATCGCCACCACCATCCCGGATTTTCTCTGCTTTCCCGGGGTTTTGCTCTTCACCAGGAAAGTCTCGGGGATCACCCATTTTCCGTCTTCTCCTCTGGTCATCCAGACAGTAGGAGTAAAAATATCTACCTTCTGTAAAGCGCCGGAGAGACCGGTGAAGATCAACTTAAACCAATTAAAACTGATTCTCAGTCTCTCCGCCTCCAGCAACCGCCGCCCATTGGCCTCGCCAATCTTGATCCCGGATAACTCCGGTGACCAGCCATGAAAACCTACCCGTTCAATGCTGACCTTAACCCCAAATGTCTTGAACACACTTTCTTCAATTTTAGACTTCACCACCGCGGCAATCTGGTCGTTTCGTAAGATTAGCCCAGGAATGATCAGTATTGAAATAATCAGGAAACACAAAACAATAAGGGGAACATAGATTTTTGAAGAAAATAACTTCAATCCAGTTCCCCCCTTCATAGTTCAGTCAAAAGATCCCCACACCCAATCCGTGATACTCTCGTGTTTATTTGTATTGAGAAAGCTGAACAAAGAAAGGCATGGGGATAGGTTAGAGTTTTATAGAGACAAATTACACTATAGAATAAAACGTATCAAGGCTTAATTTGTTCCTTGGAAAAATTGTCATCACCTAAGCTCTCCCCGGAAGGTACAGCTTTTTCCTGACCGGAGTCTGCTTCTTCCGTGGAAGCGCCGTCTTGGGCAGTCTGGTCTTCTTGGGCAGTGGGGTCGATGATGGTAATGACCGTCTGATGCTGACCGATCAAAAAATACCTGGTCGACTCGGTCCACATTAGATTTTCAGGCGTTTCCCCATCCTCATCAAACCAGAGAAACTCCTCTACCGGCGTCTCCGGGCCGGAATCTGTCTCCGCTGCTGCCGGCTCCTCCTCCGGACCGGCGTGTTCACCCAAGGGAATGGCCTCCACCACCAATTGATTATTGGCCGGTATGGATAAGAACTCGGAGATCAGATCCTCCAAAGAGGTAGTCTTCTCCCAGGTAGCCATCTCCGTTTTTTTTTCTTCATTATCCTCTTGAACCGAGGCGTCATACACCGCGCCATGCGTTGACAAGATCCATTTACCCGGAGCCATGTCTTCCGGTAATGTAATCCTGACAGGAACCTTCACCTCTTGGCCTCTGTACGGCAGAAGTCTCTGGTAGAGAATGAACTCTTCGCCCGGTAAAAATTCCTCCTTAGGCAAGTCAGACTTAAGTAATTTGGCGGATAGACGCTTGGAACTGATTTCCATCTCTACCGACACGGAAGTAAGCTTGACCGGTTTAAATTCGTTCACGGATAACAACTGTAATAGTCTGCTTATTTCATAAAGGGAGGCCGCGGCTATATCCGCTCCATAGTAAAAATTCTCCCGTTTGAGGTCGGAGATGTTCTCTCCTTTGATCTCAAAATTAACCTTGGCGCTGCCCGCTCCGATCCGGTCCAGCCGCCGGTCCACCGCATCCATGATGCCCGCTAAGATCAGCCCCGGAGCCAAATGCTCGTCCTGAATCACCCGGAATGAATAATGGTCCTGTTTTGTCCCGCGTTCGCCTCGAACCAGAACGGATACTTCGATAAATTCAGGGGCGGAGTCTAAGACTCCGGCAATTCCGGCCCCCCGGTCCTCGGTGATCCGGCCTACAGGCGAATACCCGATTCCGATCTTGAAGGGAAAGACCTTGCTGGTAACGGTGTCGAGGATCTCCGCCCCTCCGAAGCCGTAATCGACCGGACCACTATTAAAGAAGGGATGACCAAAGGCAAGAATCCGGTTGTCTTCAATCCAAGTCAAGGTACCGATGGATTTCACTTCATAGTCGCCGTCCACCAAGGTGACGGAGATGGCGCTGCCCGGTTTTAATGATAAATTCCTATTTCCCCTTGTTGAACCGGTGGCCGCCAATCCGGTGTATACGGGTAACAGATTTTCTCTGGTCAAGGTAGGACAAAGCCGGTTGAAAGCGCGTTTACCCAAACCGGAGATGAATAAGGGAGTTGTCACCGGCCTGGCTTGTAGCCATTTTTCTTCGCCCGCGGATACGGGTGAATGGCCTGCGTCACTAAAAGTCACTCCTTTATAGGCTTCCAGCCCGCCCCGGTAAAAGACTACAGGTTCCTTCGGCACCGAAGCGAGTGAGGGATAAGACCAGAGCCGTAACATGTCCTCAATCGGGGTCACCAAACCATACTTGGGATCGGCATTTTGAATACCATAGCCGATGGCGCCGATTAATTTGTTATCAATAAAGACCGGACTTCCGCTCATTCCAGCGGCAATTCCGCCCTCAGCGCCAAAGATATTGCCTGATACCTTAATTAAGATAAAATTCCGCACCGACCCGCTTCCTTTGAGCAACCCAATGACTTTTACAGAAAACGATTCAATCTTATCTCCGGAGACTACAGTATATCCGGTTCCTTTCATCCCGGGCTGGATGGCGGAGACCGGCATAAACCTGCTGTCCGCTGCTCCGGCCTGCAGTGAGCCAAGCCATAAGCTCAGTAAAAACAGTAAGGAAACCAACGCTTTTTTTCTAAATTCCACTCATGTACAGCCCCTTAATCCCCGGCGCCGGTCGTCTAGAACGACGCTTGCCACAGATCTGGCGCGCTTGCTTCCTCTGCGCCCATCACGACCTTTGCCGTTTTTTCTATAAATTACCTGTGCTCCCGAGAGAAATGCTCACCGGTTTTGTCCATGCGGTCCAGGGTACCACTCTTTCCCTTTCTCAACCTAAAAAAAGGATCCTCTGAAAGCTCCGCTCTGCTCTCTACTTATTCGGTTCTTCATAAAAATATCCTGCTTAAATAGTATGAGATTCCCAGATAATCCCCGGATTAATACTACCGCTCCGCACCGGACCGGCGCACCTATTCTTGGGTAACCCTCAGCACTTCGGACAAAGTGGTAATCCCGGCCTGCACTTTCTTTAAGCCGTCCTCCCTCAAAGTCTGCATCCCTTCACGAATAGCCTGGTTACGCAGGCGGGAGGCGTTAGCCCGTTCCATCACTAATTTTTCAATCATCTCCGAATTAATGAGGAGTTCAAAGAGGCCGATCTGCCCTTTATATCCCAAGTGATTACACTTGTCGCATCCCACTCCATGATACAAAAGTTTAGGGGGTGTTTCCACTCTGGACAAGTAGTCCTTCTCCACTGCGGACGGGACATACTCCTCCAGACAATAGGGGCAGGCCTTTCTGACCAGTCTTTGTGCTAAAACCCCCCGTACAGTGGAGGCCACCAGATACTCTTCGATCCCCATATCCAGCAACCGGGTATAAGCGCCGGCCGCATCGTTGGTGTGCAAGGTGGAAAAGACCAGATGCCCGGTAAGGGCCGCTTGGATCGCCACCTCTGCCGTCTCGCGATCCCGAATCTCACCCACCAGAATAATATCGGGATCGTGACGGACAATTGTTCTGATTCCTTGGGCGAAACCAAAATTAAGCCCGTGATTGACCGGGATCTGATTTACTCCGGCCAGCTCATACTCGACGGGATCTTCTATTGTTATGATCTTCCTTTCCGTTTTATTCAACGAGGATAAGACCGCATATAAAGTCGTAGTCTTACCGCTGCCCGTCGGGCCGGTCACCAGGATCATCCCGTGCGGCAGGTTAATCAGACGGGTAAATTGTTGCTCCAATCCGTCCATACCCAGATCAGACAAGTTCAACAAGAGACTCTGCCGGTTCAGAATCCGGGCGACCGCCGCTTCTCCATGTAAAGTTGGGACCACAGCCAACCGTAGATCCAATTCCCGGTCACCGAGGCGGAATTTGATCCTGCCGTCCTGGGGCAACCGCCGTTGAGTAATATCCATGCCGGCCATTAGTTTGAGCCGGGAGATCACGGCGGCATACAAGTTCCGGGGAGGCGCCGGCCTTTCATACAGAATCCCGTCAATTCTATACCGAAGCTTGACTTCTTTCGCGAAGGGCTCGAAATGAATATCGCTGGCGCCCAACCGTACTCCCTCGGTGATGATCAGATTCACCATCCGGACGATGGGCGCCTCGTTGGCTAAAGACTCCAGACCGGTATCGTCAGTATCATCGATGTTGATGGAGAGTGACTTTAAATCGTCGGCTTTGATCTCTTTCAGCAGTGTGGAGACGTTATGTAATTTATCATGGTAATACTTCTCCAGAGCGCTGGTAATCTGTTCCTCTGTGGTCAAGGCGAGTTTCACATCTACTCCCAGCTCTCTCCGGAGTTGGTCCAAAAGCGTAATCTTCAATGGATTGGTACATGCCACAGTAAGTGAAGAAGCGCTCTTTTCCACCGGAATCACTTGATACTTCTCCGCTTGCTGAGGAGTTAAACTAGCCAAGACCTCCTCGGGAATTTCTTCGGTGGACGGAAGGACAAAAGGTAAACCCATCTGTTCGGCCAGGATTCTTTTGAAGTCCTCGTCACTGAGTACGCCCAGCTCAATCAGGATCTCCCCTAAGAACTTCCCATTCTCCCTCTGTTTGGAGAGGGCATAATTCAGCTGTTCCAGCGAGACTAGTCCCTTATCGAGCAGGATCTCTCCGATATACTTCGGTTTCAAAGCAGCCAAACCCATTACCCCTTCCTATTTTTCCCTGTTCATTATTGTTCGCTTCTACCCCGCCCGGTTCCTTCTGTAATATAATCATTTAAACTAATAACTCCCAGCACTGCGCTGTACCGAGTCGCCCGGCTCAGAAACGTAACAAAGTATGTTCCCACCATCTGAATAAGAAGGCCGTGACCTTACTCTCTAAAACTACGAGAATTAAGGCGGAGGCCAGAAATGGACCAAAAGGAACAGGGGTCTTCCTGTTGATCTTCTTTAAACAGAGCAGCGGCAAGAGCAGAACGGTTCCCCCACAACTGCCTATGAAGATAGCGGCTGTAGTTTTTTCCCAGCCCAGCAAGGCTCCAGCCATGGCCATCAATTTTGCGTCACCCATCCCCATGCCCTGCGGATAGAAGAAGGCGATCGCAAAGAGAATCCCTCCAGGCAGCAGACTGCCGAGGAAGGCGTCGAGCAATTGTCCTTGGTGAAGACGGTAGAAGAGGAAAAGCGCGGCTGTGGGCAAGACCAGTGCATCGGGAATGATCCGGTGCTCAAGATCGATAAATCCGATGACCAGCAGTAGATAGAGGAAGAGTAAGTGTATAACTCCTGACAGATCAGGCTGGAATTTTGCCGCCCACCCCAAGGTGAGCAAGGCGGTTAACACCTCCACCACCGCATACCTTGGGTTAATCCTGTGGTGGCAGTACCGGCAGCGTCCTCGTAAAAAAATATAACTGAGGACAGGAATCAGATCCCCAACGCCCAAACGATGACCGCACTGCGGACAATGTGACGGGGGAAAGACGATCGATTCTCCCCTGGGAATTCGATAAATCAGCACATTCAGAAAGCTGCCGATGATGAGGGCGAAAATAAAGTAGAACATAGTATTAATCCCTTAACCTTATCCATATGATCACGCATCCAGCTGCGTCCATGTTTTATAATTCTCTGTTAAAAACTCCTCCCCTTCTTCCACAGCTGTGAATCTGAAGATACAAAACAACCACCCGGTAGGGTGGTTGTTTGCATTTGGTCCTAACGATTTCAAAGACATCTGCCTGTTTTTATCTGGGGCGTTTGGCGTGAAGATCCATGGCGCATGGTAGAGACACTGTGCATATGATATGTAGATAGGCCCGAAGTTACTTTGAAAGTTCTCGATAGTATACATGTACTCTGCTCACATAATATCTGGTCTCCAGAGGCCAGCTGGTGTTTTCCCTAATGTTCCTGGCAATCCTGGTCGGCCCGGCATTATAAGCGGCCAAAGCCAGAGAAACAGAGTTAAATCGATCCAGCATCAACCTTAAGTACTGGGTTCCCCGGTCCACATTCCCCCTGATATCCCGCCAATCAAAATCCTGACATTTGTCCGGCATGAGCTGGGTTAATCCCCGGGCTCCCTTACGGGAGACGGCGGTTTTTCGAAATCCGCTCTCCGCCGCAATCAAAGAAGCAATGAGGCGCGGATCGACTTTGTGCTTTTCAGAAGCCTCCATAATCGAGGCGATCGTTAACTTCAGATCCTCTTCCGGAATCTCTGGATAATGATTTTTAATGAAACTCACCAGCGAATCAAGGAGTTCATAATAGTCGTGGTGATTCTTGCTTACCTCCAAATGGTTCAAGTAATAATCAGACCATAAGGGAGCGATGACCGCTTCCGCGCTCGTAAATAAGAATAAGAACGGCAGGAGGATCAATAAACAAATCCTTTGTATCAACCGGATACTCCTTTCTTGATAGGGTATAAAACATTATGTCCATAATATTATAGGTGCGCCATATTATGGAATCAAGACGAGTTTTCCGGTTAGATAAAGAGTTATTTGATGTTTCCGGTATTTATTCCGTGCTGGCCTGCCTCGTCCGGGCGCTAGGCCGCTATTCTATGGGAAACAGCGGAATTTAAGCTTTCTTACTGAGCGAACCCAAAAACCAGCAGATATTAATGGTTTTATCTTTAAGGCAACCTTTGGTAAAAAAGGGGTTAAGATTCTTTTACTATTACGCCATTACGCCAAGCGCCCGCTTCGGAAAGCCTGGAGATAATCGACGCCATACTCGTCCTGTCCGACCAGGAACCGAGTGGCATATAAGAGACCCATCAACTGTTGATCCAAAGGATCAAGAATGGCCGCGTCAAGTCCGGCTTGGATGGCCAAGACCAGGAAAGACTGGTTGATCAACCTTCGGACCGGCATCCCGTAGGAGATATTGGAGAGTCCGCAGATGATATGAATCTCCGGCCATGTTTCCCGGAAACGCTTAATCGTCTTCAGCAGCGTCACCCCGGCTTGGGGATCGGTGCTTACCGGTCTGACCAAAGGGTCAAGATAGATATCGGACAGGGGAATTCCGGCGGAGACAAGCCCTTCAACCAATCTACTCCCGAGCTCGTACCGTTCTTCCACAGTATTGGGGAGACCTTCATCCCCCATGGTCAGAGCCACCACTGCCGGTTTATATTCTTGTAAAAGTGGCAGCAGTTGACTGTAGCGTTGTTTTTCCATAGAGATAGAGTTCACGATGGGCTTTCCTTTGTGAACCGCCAAGGCCTTTTGCAAGGCCGCCGGGTTGGGAGAATCCAGGGATAAAGGGGTATCCACCTCCGCTTGCACCGTCTGCACCAGCCAAGCA
>DATCJV010000178.1:0-10179 GCA_036562625.1 Bacillota bacterium
CGGACAGCGCGCAGGCAGGACATAGACTGAATGCGGACTGGACGCGGACTATATGCGGGCTATTTGCGAGCTAAATGCGGGCAGCGCGCAGGCAGGACGCAAAAAAACGCAGCCCCGCTTAGGACTGCGTCAATCTGCGAATTGGAGCGGGCGACGGGATTCGAACCCGCGGTCCTCGGCTTGGGAAGCCGATGCTCTACCACTGAGCCACGCCCGCTTGATGCTTATGCGCAAATAACATTTTAACCTTTTTTCTACCGAAAATCAAGAGGGTAAGCCTACTTTTTTTTGGTATACTTGCGCCTGGTGTTTAGTTAATTTTTTTTTAATTAAGAAGGATTACAAAGACGGTAAAAAGAATATTACATATTAATATCTTGCCGGACAATCCGCCGTTGATCCAGAGGGGAGTTTATGGCGGGAATTCCGGATATGAATAGCCATTACGGTTGTGGGTTGGAGGTGTATATCATATATTTATTCTCGATTTATACTCACCTTCAACCCACAATTCTTTTGCGCGGGGAAAGGAGGTGTAAAAATGGCTCATAAAATTACTGATGAATGCATTAGCTGTGGGACTTGCGCCCCTGAATGTCCTGTGGAGGCTATCAGTGAGGGTACTGATAAATACAATATTGATCCGGAGAAGTGTACAGACTGCGGGGCTTGTGCCGAAACTTGCCCGGTAGGAGCAATCAAGCCCGAATAATTCAGATTTTTCAGGCCTGAATTATTCGGGTCTGAATTATGTACACTTGAATAATTAGGCCTATTAAATTTGGGTAAACCGGAGATAGCGACTACTTTCGCCGGATGGCGGTGATTTTTATTAAGAGCAATCACCTTCTTAGGTTGGTGGTTGCTTTTATTATTGTCCTTATCTTAAAGACGGTGGGGCGCCACAAAGTCCGGTTCTTCCATGGCTTTTTCCTCCAGGTATTCCGTGATCAAACGCCGGACCACCTCGGAAATGGTGCGGCGTTCATAGAACGTCACATGACGAAGTTTTTCGTAGATTTCTTCTTCGATGCGCACATGTAGATTTTTCTTCTTCCCCATTGTTAACTCCTCAAATACAGCCTTTTTATTTTTATATTATTATATCCAGATAGCGAGCTGGTTTTCTCCAGTTTTTCAGCAGTGCTCCGAAATCCATATCGATAACGCCTATAAACTCAAGAGGAAGGAACTTAGCGCATTTTCCATGGGAATAAAGATCAGATCCATTTTCAAGTCAGGCTGTACAGAGATCTCCGCCCATAATACACTATGATCCGATGAGTATATCTTACTGGCCAGCTTTAAGGACTTCGATATACTGGCCACCGGAACAGGCGGGGTTAAAGCCCAATGAATCGGGATTCTCTCCTGTAAAGTCGCCCAGAAGGTATTAATCAGTAAATTCATGGTCTCAGTAAGGATGGATTCCTGTATTTTTTTGGTAAAAAGGACCCGTCGAAATCCCCAGGACTTCATCCCCAGTCGAATCAGTTTAGATCCAGTTTCTGCCGGAAACCTTAGATAAAGTTCACCGCGGATATCCCCGGAGATCCGGGAATGGGCGCCTTGTTCTACTGGATCGGCTTCTTCGATCTGCCGCATCAACCAGGGAAAGGGTAGAAAGAAGAAACCGCTCAATTCCGCCCGTAATTCCCTTAAGTAAAATAGGGAAAGCTTCTCTCCCATCACGTGCGTGCCTTTTCTGTAGAGAGACTCCAGTTTAGCCAGGGCTTCTTTGTTTGGATAATAGAGTTGCTCTTGAAGCATGGACTCTTCCAATTGTAAAGCCAAGTTCCTCACCTCATCCTCCGTAAATTCACCACCTTCAAATTCGCGACTTTTTTGGAAATACCTTTCCAGAAATTCCTGTTTTTTCAACGAATAGCAACAATTTTTTACGAATTAAGCAGAAAGTTGGTTGGCATAGACAGCAAAGAATGGAAGATACAGGGCAAAAGATGAGAAAAGCGCCCTAGGGCGCTTTTCTCATCTTTTCCTTACCACAAGCCCTCAGGCTGCTTGAGGGCTTGTGGTGAGGACACAATCTCTACTGGGCTTCGCTCTCTTCCCGCAACAGACGGCGCAGGACTTTACCTACGGAGTTACGGGGGAGGGCATCCACAATTTTAATTCTGGGCACTTTGAATTTGGAGAGATGGTTGGAACAAAATTGTCTTAATTCTTTTTCGGAAGCAGCCGCCGACTCTTTCAGGGCTACATAGGCTTGCGGAACCTCGCCGCGCAGGGGGTGGGGAACTCCGACCACCGCCACCTCCCGGACGGCCGGGTGCGTATAGAGGAGATCCTCGATTTCCCGCGGGTAGATCTTCTCTCCACCCATAATAATCATATCCTTTAACCGGTCCGCCACAAAAATATAGCCTTCTTCATCCATGCGCACCAGATCTCCGGTCCGGAGCCATCCGTCCTTCAAGACCAACTCCGTTTCTTCCGGTTGCCGCCAATACCCCTGCATCACCTGGGGACCTTTCACGACCAGTTCTCCGATCTCACCGGTATGGGTAATATCCTCGCCGGTTTGGGGGTTTATTACCTTTACATATGTATCAAAGATCGGTATCCCGATACTCCCGATTTTTACCTTTCCATAGATGGGGTTAATGGTCACAATGGGGGAAGCTTCGGAGAGACCATAGCCTTCAACCAGCTTACCGCCGGTCAGTTCTTCAAATTTCTCTTGAATAGCGGGAGGCAGGGGAGCGGAGCCACTGACACAAGCCTTGATGGAGCTCATATCATATTCGGATTCACGCATCACCAGCGCTCCGTACATGGCGGGAACGCCGTTGAATATATTTGGTTTATATTTGTCTATCACCCTCATCAGCTCATTAATGTCAAATTTGGAAAGGAGAAGTATGGTTGAACCGGTGAGGATCGGTGTATTCATGCAGGTGGTTAAGCCGTAAATGTGGAATAAGGGGATAACCGCGATGAACCTGCCGTCACCGTCTTCAAAGACGTTTTGCAGCCAGACCCGAAACTGTACAGCGTTGGCTACCAAGTTTCTATGGGTGAGTACCGCTCCCTTGGACCGGCCGGTTGTTCCCCCTGTGTATTGCAGGTTGGCGATTTGTTCCGGGGTAATCGCAATTCCCGGATCCGTCTCCGGCTGCGCGAAGAGATAATTTTCTAGATTAAGGACGGATTCACCTCCATCCACAGGAGTCTTTTTATTGCTGGTGGGAGAGAATATTTCATGAATATCCGTGACTAAAATTTTTATACCTCTCAGGTCAAGCTTTTCCAAAGCAGGGTAGAGGTCAGTAGAGGTAATGACCACCCGGAGTCCGCTGTCCTCGATAATAAAGGAAAGATCATCCCCTGAGAATAAGGGGTTGATGGAGACGGCGACCGCGCCCGCCCGGAGCGCGCCATAATAGCCGATGACAAACTGAGGACAGTTCGGGAGATGGATACCCACTCGATCTCCGGGTTGGACACCCAGGGCAATGAGGGCGTTGGCCATTCTGGAGACCAGCGCGTTCAATTCCTGGTAAGACCAAGTATGATCCAGATATACCATAGCCGGACAACCCGGGTATTTCGCAGAAGATATATTCAGCAGATCAACCAGAGTTGTGGAAGGATATATCAGGTGCTGCGGTAAATTCTTCTCATAGTGAGCCAGCCATTTTTCCAAGAGAATCTCCTCCTTCTGTATTATTCTTCTTGTTTTCGGTTAAAAAATGATTTCTCCTGCATTTTTTTTAAAGGAGGTATTTAGGTGAAATACAGATATTTGGATATTGTGACAGGATTGTTTGTGGCGGTGTTATTAATCTCCAATGTGGCCTCGACAAAAATAATCGCCCTTGGACCCTTTAGTTTCGACGGCGGTACGCTTCTCTTCCCTTTGTCTTATATTTTTGGGGATATCCTGACGGAGGTTTACGGTTATCAGCGGTCCAGGAGGGTAATTTGGACGGGTTTAATCAGCAATCTGCTAATGGCTGGGTTTTTTTCGTTGATTGGTTGGGCGCCGGCGGATCCGGAATGGACCCACCAAGAAGCATATCAAGCGATTCTACTCTATACTCCGCGGATTATCGCCGCGAGCATCACTGCTTATTTTTTGGGAGAATTTACAAATTCATATGTGCTGTCAAAAATGAAGATAAGCAGCGGCGGTCGGCATCTCTGGCGGCGGGCTCTCGGGTCGACAATAGTCGGCCAGTTGCTGGATACGGGAGTCTTCACCATAATCGCTTTTTATGGCGCTTTTTCCAATGCCTTGTTATTCAATATCTTTATTTCGAACTATCTATTGAAAATCGGGCTCGAGGTAGTCAACATGCCCCTGACCTATCTGGTAGTCAATAAATTAAAGCTCCTTGAAGAAGTGGATACCTTTGACTATGGCGTGGATTATAACCCTTTCCGGCTGAGAGTGAAGGAAAAAGAATGAGTAGGGACTGGAAAGAGCGGGTGACAGTGAACGGCCGGACATCTCTGTGGCCGGGGTCGCACCTCTACACGAGCCGCTTACGACCAGATGCGACGCGACATGATAATGTTTTGTTAAGGTACAGAAAATAACGGTGTTTTGTGATAAAGTGTATAAATCTTCCCGGTTCCGGCAATACTAGCCAGTAACAAAAAACTACCGGGAGTGTTTTTCATGCTGCGCCGCTTTTTCCTGAAAATGTTCTGTTCATACTTGTTCTTAGTCTTGTTTACCATGAATTATTCCGATCCGACCCTCAGTATTCCCCTGGGTGAACATCCCCTGACTGTGGCCTGGGAGACGCTGGGTATTCCCAGTACAGAAATAAGGATCGAAGGATGGAAAAAGATTGAGGAGGGCTTTTACCAGCTGGACAAGTTGGAAAGGCTAGCCGAAAGCTACCGCCGCAGGCTTGGGTTGCGGATGGAGTTTCCGCCGGTCAAAGGGGAGGAGGAGGGGTTTTCTTTTGTCAGTCTTGATGGGATACTTCCGCAAAAAAAGGCAAGAGTGGTTCTGACTTTTCAATCTGTAAAGAGTCCGGGGTATAAGGGCGAGACGCACTGCGGTTTTCTCGGGTACGCGGATTCCGTTTCCGGCCTTCATAAGTACTTGCGGTTCTTGGAAAAAGGTTTGCAATGGGAGGAGGAGATGAACCCGATTTTTCTGACTGTGCGGGGAAGATGGGCGGGCAGACTCAACGAAGAAGAGGCCGCCGCCCTGATGGAAGAGGCGTTTGACAGAGTGAAGGCCGTTTGTGTCTACGCCGAACCAGCCGGTAGCACCGGACGGTGGAGTGGCCGGTCGAAATATATCAAAGGAAAAACTGTAAAAAACGGAGAAGAGGTCAACCTGGAATTTGTCTATAAATATGACGAGCTGAATGAGGTAACAAATATCACTCTTGGACTGCCGGCCGTGCAATAAATTTCTTTTTCCAGCAGGTTTTTTTTAGGCGGACAGCTAATATTTCCCTTAAATATAATTCGGACCTGTTTCAGACGCATACCTGGCGCCAGCCGGAAGATTGGTCCGGACAAATAGTTTGGGGGAGCATATGTATGAAGACACAAGGCAGAATCTTTCTTCTGACTGTTGTTATTTGTCTCATTTTGACCATTGCCTCGCCTGCCTTGGCCTACTATCAAGCCGGCCTAAACTGTGAAATCACCGATGATGGACTGGAGCCCGCCGCTTTGAAGGTCAACTGGTGGCTGACGAGCAGTTGGGGGCTGCGTACCGGTTATGATTGGCAAAAGAATAATGTCTATGCCACCTTTCTCTATAAGGAGCGGGCCGGCGCCTGGCTGACTCGTTATTTCGGCCTGGGTTTCTCTGATCTGACCGGGTCGGAACTTTCCTTTAAAAATAATTTACAGTTATGCGCCGGTCTGGAGGCGGATTTAAGCAAGTTCCTCCCCGGCTTCTCCACGGCCTTGGAGATCCGGTTAAATCCGGCTGCACTTACCGGTTCAACTGATGAGCGCAGTGATTCGCCCCATGTCGGTCTTTCTCTCAATTACCGCTTCTTTGGCCCCATGAGTAATGACGATCTATATCTGCTGGCCAAGTTAATCACTGCGGAAGCCCAGGGTGAACCGTATGAGGGCCAGGTGGCGGTAGGCGCCGTCGTTCTGAATAGGGTGAAGAGTTCCCAGTTCCCGAATACGATCAAGGAAGTGATTTACCAAAAGAATCAGTTCAGCTCTGTGCCTAAACTACCGAAGACTGTTCCCACGGAGAGCGCTTTACAAGCAGCGGAAGACGCCATGAGGGGGAAAGATCCTTCAAAGGGAGCTTTGTATTTTTACAATCCTCGCCTCTCGTCCTTGGAGGGATTACGCTTCTTTGCCACTGCTAATCTGACAAAGACTGTAGAGATTGGTAACCATATCTTCTTTAAATAATTGTGATCAGATACTTCACGGGCGGGCGCAGCGTGAGCCCGCCAGCAATGGGCATGCTGTCCGAGCGCACATCAGCTTTTCAATATTACATTCAGTATTTACGTACCTTGCTTTTTCCGGAGATGACGGAGGAATCTCCGGTCGTGCCGGTTTCTCCGGGAAAGGTGGCTTCTTCCTCTTTCTCTTCTTTTTTGGGCGGAGAGAAGAGCCAGTGCCAGATTTTTTGGATGGGGCCCCGAGGCACATTATCTTCGGTAAAAACCTCTTTATAGCTGTTCCGGGTGAACCAGCCGGAGACGGTTCTGCCTGTCTCCGGGTCAACGTTGGCCCAGACAATACCGGGCGGTTGTATAAAGTCCAGCACGGGCCGGTTCTTGGTCACCTTTGCCATGTACTGCTTCCAGAGCGCGGATGCGGTTGCGCTGCCGATTCTGCCTTTCTGGTAAACCATGGGCTCTTCTTGTCGGTCGTTCCCCAGCCAGACAGTGGTGATTAAATCCGGAGTATATCCGATAAACCAAGCATTAGTGTAGTTGCTGGTGGTTCCGGTCTTCCCGGCGACCGGCCGGTCCGGCAACTTCGCCTGTTGACCCGTGCCCTTCTCCACCGCATCCTGCAGGAGCATGGTGATGATATAGGCGGTCTGCGGGGAAAGGGTTTCTTTTTGCACAGGATGAAATTGTTTGATGGTCTTTCCCTTGTTGTCCACGATCTTCTGTACAGCATAAGGCTTACTGTACTTTCCGCCGTTGGCAAAAGCGGAGTAGGCGGCGGTCAGTTCCAGGGGCGTGACTCCCTTGGTCAGCCCGCCTAAGGCCAGCGGCGCCAGGTTTAAATCATTATTGCTTCCGCTCTTCACCAGACTGTTGATCCCCATGGCTTCAATCTTTGCCGCCACATTTTCCACCCCGAGGGTTTGTACTAATTGGACGGCTACCGTATTGACGGATTCGGAGAGGGCCCGCCGTAGAGTAATCTTACCGCGGTAATCGTGGTCGTTATTCTCCGGGCGCCACTCGACGCCGTTCGCCAGGGTAATGACTAATGGTTTGTCTTCCAAGAGGGAGGCGGCGGTAAAACCTCCGTCCAAAGCGGCTGCGTACACAAAAGGTTTAATGGCGGAACCCGGTTGGCGATAGGATTTCACACTTCTGTTCAACTGGGTATCCGTATAGTTTCTGCCGCCCACCATCGCCAAGATTTCACCGGTTCGCGGGTCGAGCGTAAGTAGGGCGATCTGTGGCGAATCTTTTCTAGTGAAACCGGGAAGTTTCGTGGTAACCTCTTCTGCAGCTTTTTGAGCGGTGATATCCAGTGTGGTATAGATGCGAAAACCTCCCAAACGCAGTTCTTCCTCGGTAAAGCCATGTTCTGCGATGAGGCTTTCTTTCACATAATCGAGGAAATAAGCACCGGCGATCGAGGTTTTTTCTCTTTTTGTCACATTTAATGGTTTGGCGGAGGCTTTTTTATACTCAGCTGCAGTGATATAGCCCTGCTCATACATTTTTTTGAGTACCAGGTTTCTGCGGGCGACTGCGAGCTCCGGGTCTTTAAACGGAGAATAGTTTTCGGGACTCCGGATTAAACCGGCGATCAACGCGGCTTGATCCAGGGTGAGAGTTGCCGCGGATTTCCCGAAATAATATTGGGCGGCGGCTTCCACCCCCAGATTACCATGGGCCAGGTAGATGCTGTTCAGGTAGAGTTCGAGGATTTGATTTTTGGTGAAAGATTGTTCAATCCCCAAGGCACAGGTAATATCCTTAAACTTACGAATCAGCGTTCTTTCTGAGGACAAAAGGGCAATCTTCGCCAATTGCTGGGTGATTGTACTGCCGCCTTCCATCGGTCCGCCGGGAATCAGGTTCCGTACTGCCGCCCGGGCGATTCCTTTTAGATCTATCCCGAAGTGGTTATAAAAACGGGCATCTTCAATGGCGACCACTGCTTTTTGCAGGTGGGGGTGGATTTTGTCCAGGGATACCCAGGTTTTTCTGTGATCAAAGAGGTTGCCAATGAGCTGCCCGTGTCGATCATAGACAATTGATGACATACTGATATTTTTAAGAGTATCATCAATATCTTTGGTTAGAATGATCGTATAGGCCATGGTTAGGCTGAATAGTAGGAAAAAAAAGATGATAGCGGTTTTTGTTTTCACTAACACCATCTCCATAGTCTCTTCGTCCCTGGATGATATGGGCTTTTTCGGCTGGGCAAGGAGACGAAACACGCCTTTTTATTAAAATTATCATAGATTTTATGGTACGGCTAGATCTATTACTTGTCAACAGATTTAAACTCTGGTAAGCAAGCGTCCGTTCTGCTTAAGGGTTTTTCTCTTCTCTCACAGCAGGAAAACAGGGAGGAAAATTAGAATATAAGTAAGGATTCATGGGAACGAGGGTTATTTTAATGAGGTGATCCCTTGATAGAGCTGGGACGGTTGGAAGCGATCCTGCAAGAATTAGCCCCGCCGGAGTTGGCTGATCTGTATGATACCCCGTGCTACAGTCGAAAATATCAGGAAAAGGTAGAAAAGATCGGGGTATGTGTAGATCCTACAGCTGAAAATATCCGCATGGCCAGCGAACGGGGAGTCCAACTTCTTCTTTCGCACCACCAATGGCTGGGGGAAGCCGCGGAAGTGGTGGAAGAGAAGGAGCTGAGCCTGTACTGCCTGCATTCGGTCTGGAATAGAGCAGCCGAAGGAAACGCCTCGACTTTGGGCCGGTTACTGAATCTGAAAAACACCGAATTGGAAGGGGAGGTACTTAAGGGCGAAACCGCCATGTCCTTCAGGGAGTTAATCGGTTGTTGCCAGCGAATTCTGGAGGTTGATATCCTGCCGTATATCGGTGATTTGCAGAGTTTAGTAAAGAAAATAGTAATCTTTTCCGGTCCCGGTTTTTCCTGCCTCAATAAAGAAAAATGGCAAGACTGGCTGGCTGAAGGGTATGATACGATCATCTCATCTGAACTTGGAAGATATGCTGTGGCGTATCTGGGAGGCAAAGGGGTTAACCTGGTTAATGCCGGTCATAGTCTGATGGCTAAACCCGGAATGAAACATCTCGCTTATTTATTACAGAACAAGTTAAAGATCTACCAATGCGAAGTGGAGTTTTTTCCGGATTTATATAATGTTCATTACCAAACCGGTTCTTTCTATCATACCATTGAAGATCAAGAGAGCGCCGCAGTTAAGGAGGGTGTACGGACATGATTATGGTTTTGGATGTAGGCAACACCCAGGCGGTATTGGGGATCTATGACGGCCGTCATTTATTGGCCAATTGTCGCTTGACCACTGACCGGAGCCGGACTGTGGATGAGTATGGCTTACTGATCCAATCTTTTTTGGCCAATAAAGGTATTGAGCAAAGTAGGCTGGAGGCGATCGTTCTTTCCAGTGTAGTTCCACCGGTGACAGGGTTGTTTATCAAGATGTCCAGGGAGTATTTTCATTTGGAACCTTTGGTAGTCGGACCGGGGATCCGCACCGGATTGCCCATTCGGTATGAGAATCCGAAGGAGGTAGGGGCCGATCGGGTGGTGAATGCGGTGGCTGCCATTAAACTCTATGGCCCGCCTTTGATTGTGGTGGATTTCGGAACAGCCACCACTTTTTGCGCGATCAATCAAAAAGGAGAATATCTTGGCGGAATCATTGTTCCCGGTTTGCAAATTTCCGCAGAGGCCCTTTTTATGAAGGCCGCCAAATTACCGCGGGTGGAGTTGACGCCTCCACAGAAGGTAATCGGGAGAAACACTGTTTCCAGTATTCAAGCAGGCTTGATT
>DATCJV010000107.1:0-12617 GCA_036562625.1 Bacillota bacterium
GCTTTTGCCATGACCGGCAAGTCGGAGTCACTGCCCATAATGATGCCGACTAGTGGTTTCATCTGCTCACTCACCCTCCAAACACTGGCTTTTTCTGCTTCCCGGCTTAATGATGGGGAGCCCTTGTTTGCACCAGGGACATTCCGCAGGTTCGTAAGATTTAATCTCCATACTCAATAATGCTTCTGTTTTGGCCTGAAATTTGACCCGGCCGTTGCTACGGTCCACAAAAACCCCAACTCCTGCGATTTTGGCGCCTTTTTCGGTCACCGCTTCGATTACTTCCCGTACAGAACCGCCGGTGGTGATGACATCTTCTACGACCAATACTTTTTCATCCCGCTTAATCTCAAACCCCCGTCTGAAGGTCATTTTTCCGTTTTCCCGTTCGGCAAAGACCATTCTGGTCCCGAGAATCCTGGCTACTTCATACGCAATGAGAATTCCGCCGATGGCCGGTGCCGCCACCACATGAATCTCATCTTCTTTGAACCTGGAAGCCAGTTCACGGCAGAGGGTCTCCGTCAGGCGGGGGTGCTGCAGAATTTTAGCGCATTGCATATACTGATTACTGTGCTTTCCAGAGGTTAAGAGAAAATGTCCTTCCTGTAAAACTTGGGTTTCCTGGAAAATATCGAGGATCTTCTCGGTAGAGAGCATCTTAATTCCTCCTCTCTTCTATACCTTATCTTTCAAGCGTGTTCAGTCCTGCATCTCCTGAACAATGGAGTTGAGGGCGGCCACCGGATCGGGAGCGTCTAAAATCGGACGGCCGATCACCAGAAAATCCGCGCCTTCGGCTACAGCTTGACCCGGTGTTTTATAGCGGACTTGGTCGCCGGGGGCCGCCCACGACGGGCGAATCCCAGGCACTACAGTGAGAAAGTCAGCTCCGTAACATTTTTTTATCTGCTCAACTTCCCAGGGAGAGCAGACCACTCCGTCCAACCCGGAACTTTTGGCCATTCCAGCCAGATGAAGCGCTGCTTCCCCCAGTGGTAAGGTAATCTGTAATTCATCGCGTAGAACTTTAGGACTGTGACTGGTTAAGACCGTTACCCCGATGACCCGGGGCGGGTTGATTCCCTCAGTAGTAGCCATTTCCTTTATTGCGGCGGCCGTACGTTTCATCATTTCTACTCCACCCAGGGTGTGCAGGTTAATCAGCCCCACACCCAATCGGGCCAGGACGACTGCTGCCTTCTGTACTGTATTGGGGATATCATGGAGCTTCAGATCGAGAAAGATGTTAAATCCTTGCTCCCGCAAGAAGGTGATTACTTCCGGGCCTTGGGCATAAAAGAGTTCCATTCCCACTTTTACCCATCTTACATGGGACTTCAATAAGGCGGCCCACTTTTCCAAATCCGGACGCGCGCTTACATCCAAAGCGACGATAATACGCTCCCGCGGGTCGATATGGTTGGCTTTTGTCATGAGATCACCTCGTTGAAAAATTGTGTGCCACTCCTGTTAACTCGGTAATCTGAGCAACGTCTTCCTTAATCAGGAACTCTTCCAGTTCTCGCAGGATCCCGACAGGAGCCAGCGGCTGAGCAAAAAGCCCGGTGCCGATCGCCACGGCGGAGGCCCCGGCCATGATGAACTCTAAGACATCCCGGGCAGAGATAATCCCGCCCATTCCGATGATGGGAATTTTGACCGCCTCATAGACCTGCCAGACCATCCTCAGCGCCACCGGTTTTACGGCCGGGCCGGATAAGCCGCCAAAGATATTGCCCAGGACCGGACGGCGTTTCTCGAGGTCAATAGCCATCCCCAGTAAGGTGTTGATCAAGGTAATCGCGTCGGCGCCGGCTTCCTCCACCGCCTTGGCGATTTCTGTAATATCTGTGACATTGGGTGATAATTTGACCCATACCGGCAAGGTGGTATGCTTCTTGACAACCTCCGTGACCTTGGCCGCGCTTTCCGGATGCACACCAAAGGCCATCCCCCCCTGCCGGACGTTGGGACAGGAGATGTTTAATTCTAAAGCGGTGATACCTGTTTCCGCCTCCAAAATCTTGGCGATCTCCGCAAATTCTTCCAGAGTAGAGCCGGCGATGTTGGCAATGACCGCGGTGCCTATTCTACGCAGGGCCGGCAACTCCTCGGCGACAAACCGGCGTACGCCGGGGTTCTGCAGGCCGATAGCGTTTAGGAGGCCGGAAGGGGTCTCCGCTATTCTAGGCGGTGGATTCCCTTCCTTCGGCTGTAAGGTTAATCCTTTTACCACAATTCCACCGAGGAGCGAGACATCAAATAATTCGCTATATTCGCGGGCAAAACCGAAGGTGCCGGAGGCGGTCAGGAGTGGATTTTTCAGTGTTACCTCACCAATCTGCACCGACAGACGGTTATTCATCTAAGATCACCTCATCTGCAGGAAAGACAGGTCCTTCCCGGCATACCCGTTTGTAGCCGTGCCTTGTTCTGGTTACGCAACCCAGACATGCCCCGACGCCGCAGGCCATCCTTTCTTCCAGAGACAATTCTCCCGGGATGGCCAGTCTGTTCATTAAGTCTTGCACTGCTTGCAGCATGGGCCGGGGACCACAGGCATAGTAGAAGTCGGCGCTTTGAGGTTGGACCTTTTCCCGCAGTAAATCAGTGACCAGTCCGGAACGGCCAATGCTTCCGTCTTCCGTCGTCAAGTACACCTGGCTTGCCAGGTCGCGCCATTCCTGAAGAAAGAGTAAATCCTGTTTGCTGCGGCCGCCATAGAAGAGGATGACCTCCCTTCCTCGCCTGGACAACTCTTCTCCCAGGGCAAATAAGGGAGGCATCCCGATTCCTCCGGCGATCAACAGTACCCGTCCGGATTTGCCCGCCGCCTCCTGGGGGAGGGAGAAGCCCCGGCCCAAAGGACCAAGCACTTCCAGGACATCTTTGGCCTTTCTCCGGCTGAGCCAGGCGGTGCCTTTGCCCACTTTCTTATAGAGGATTTCCCAGATTTCCGGCGTACTTGCCTCCGGACCCGCCGCTGTTATCCGAGGGTGAATTCTAAAGAGGCTGAGCGGACGGGGCAATAAGGGTTCGGTCCCGCTTTCCCTGCAGTAAATATGGATAAACTGCCCGGGAAGAGCCGGACTGCGGTGGACGATGGGGGTGGAGAGCTCTAAGTGGAACAACTCTTCCCCCAAACGAGTCTGGTTGATGACCAGGGCCTGGAATTTTACCATCTGTGATTCTCCTTCGTACTATTCCGCGGAAAAGCCTGTCTTATAATAAACTTAAAAATCCGGTAAATAAAGGCAAAGAATCCAATCCGGGAGTGGCTTCCGCACTGTACTCTATGGTAAAGACCGGCAGTTCCTTATGGCGTAAACCTTCTACCGTGCCGTCGTTGACGTTTCTATGGGTCACTTCCACCAGGTTCTTGTTTATGGACTCTTCTCTAATGGCAAAGGTGTGGTTTTGACAGGTAATATGAATTCTGCCGGTGGTCAGGTCCCGTACGGGATAGTTGGCGCCGTGATGTCCGAATTTTAGCTTATAGGTGTCGCCACCCAAGGCCAGTCCCACCACTTCATGACCAAGGCCGATTCCGAAGATGGGGAGTTTGCCCAGGAGTTGCCTTACGGTTTCCACCACATATGGCACACGCTTGGGGTCTCCGGGTCCGTTGGAAATGAGCAATCCCCGGTGTTTGGCAGCGAGAATCTCTTCCGCCCGGGTCGAGGCTGGATAGATCGTTACCGTACAGCCAATTTCTTGTAACTGTTTGCCGATCCTCCGCATAGCGCCTAAATCCAATAAGGCGACACTTGGCCCCTTACCCGGCAACATGGAGATCTGCTTGGTGGAGGTTATTTGAACATGATTCTCCTCCGCCAGACCGGGTAAGGCCTTAACCTTTTCTACCAGTTCCGAAAGGGTAGCGGAAGAGGTGGTCAATAAACCCTTCATGCTGCCGGAAGTACGGAGTTTACGGGTTAAGGCCCTGGTATCAATGGCGGCCAAACCCATCAAACCGTATCTTTTCATGAATGCATCCAGGGTCTCTCTACTCCGCCAGTTGCTCGGCTGGGTGCAAAATTCCCGCACAATCAGGCCTCTGGCATAAGGACGCTCGCCTTCAAAATCATCGGGGTTAATGCCGTAATTGCCGATGAGCGGATAGGTCATGGTGATAATTTGTCCGCTATAAGAGGGGTTCGTTAAAATCTCCTGATACCCGGTGACGCTGGTATTAAAGATCACTTCCCCTCCTACTTCATGCAGGTCTCCAAATCCTTCACCAATAAACTCGGAGCCGTCCTCCAGGATTAAACGAGCCAGAGCCATGTGTATTCCTCCTCGCCGGTCCATGCTTTCAGATTTGAATCATCTATTTATGCTTGTTATGTTATGCTTGGAAATGCATACACGCAGGAATATGCGGTCTGCGCAGTAAAGCATTGGGTATTTTGAGAACGGACGACATTTGCCTGCTTGTACAAGTTATCAAGCTGTAAACTATACCGAGCAGTTGTTTTCCTTATTATAGCATAAAAATTTATAATATGGGTATATTTATACATTAAAATTCAGTAACCTGTCATGCCTGGGCGCGTTCAGACGGCAGGTCAAAGTAGACCCAGCATCCATCGACCATGGTGGCTAGGTTTTTACCGGTCAATTCCTTACCAATAAACGGTGAGTTACAACTCTTCGAGGCGAAATCTTCCGCCCGTACTTCCCACTTAAGATTGGGATCGACCACAATCAAATCAGCGGGTGTTCCCGGAGCCAAGGTTCCCCCGGAAATCTTGAGTAAGCGGGCCGGGCGCAAAGACATCAGCTCGACAATGACCGGAAGATCGAGTAAGCCTGTATGGTAAAATTCTGTAAGAATTATCCCTAGGGCCGTCTCTAAGCCAATCATCCCACAGGGCGCTAAGGGGTATTCCTTGAGCTTTTCCTCTCTGGTATGAGGAGCATGATCCGTTGCGATCAGGTCAATAGTGCCGTCCATCACCCCCCGGCGGAGCGCCTCCCGGTCCGCTCTGGAGCGCAAGGGGGGATTTACTTTGGTGGCGGTATTAAAGCCGACCACATCCTCGTCGATCAATGACAGATGGTGTGGAGTGGCTTCCGCTGTGACTTTTACCCCACGTAACTTGGCTTCCCGGACTAGTTCCACACTTCGTTTGGTGCTGACATGACAAATGTGAATACGCGCTCCGGTCGCTTCGGCCAGTTGCAGATCGCGGGCAACGATAATCTCTTCCGCCAGCGCGGGTATACCCTTCAAACCTAACCTAGTAGAGACGGTTCCTTCATGCATACTGCCGTCTCTGGCTAAGTTGGCGTCTTCACAATGTAATAAAAAGACTTTGTCAAAGAGTTTCCCATATTCAAAGGCGGCTCTCTGCGTCTTCGCATTCATCACGGAAGCGCCGTCGTCGGAAAAGGCGACGGCCCCCGCGGCGGCCAGTTCACCTAATTCCGCCATTTCCTCACCTTTTCCGCCTTTGGTAATATTGCCTACCGGGTAGATATGTACTATTGCCTCGGCCTTCGCTTTGGAGAGGACATAATTAATGACTGTGCTCTGATCCGCCGGAGGTTTGGTATTGGGCATGGCGGTGATGGAGGTAAAGCCGCCCTTGGCCGCAGCTCTGGCGCCGGTCGCAATCGTCTCTTTCTCCTCTTCCCCCGGTTCCCGCAAGTGTGTATGGACATCGACCAGCCCGGGGAAGACATAAAGGCCTTCCAGATCAAAGACTTGGCAATTCGTGGAGTCCAGATCGGTTCCAACCTGTGCCACCACACCGTCTTCTATAATTAAGTCCAGTTTACCGAAGCGTCCGGCCGCCGGATCAACCAAGAAACCGTTTTTAAGACAAAAACTCATCATTCGCCCTCCCGCCGTTCAATAGATAGAAAATGGCCATGCGTACTGCTACGCCGTTCGTTACCTGGGTGGTAATGACCGATCTACTGTCCGTAGCCGCCTCTTCCGTGATTTCCACTCCAAGGTTGGTCGGTCCCGGATGCATCACGATCAAGTCTTTTCTTGCTTTACTTAAACGTTCCGCGTTTAGTCCATATAAGCGGGAGTATTCCCGCAGGGAAGGGAATAAACCCTTTTGCTGCCTTTCCAGTTGGATGCGGAGTATATTGACGACATCTACTTCACTTAAGGCCCGATCCAAGTCGTACTCCACTTCCACACCGAGTTCGGTAAGGCCTTTTGGGATTAAGGTCGGTGGACCCACCACCATTACCTTGGCCCCTAATTTGGTTAGTCCATAAATATTGGACATTGCCACTCTGCTATGTGAGATATCCCCGACAATAGCCACTTTCAGACCTTGAATTCTCCCGCATTTCTCCTTTAGAGTGAAGATGTCCAGCAAGGCTTGGGTAGGGTGTTCCCTGGCCCCGTCTCCGGCGTTGATCACTCGGCATTTGACATGTTCTGCTAAAAGATGGGCGGCGCCGGCCATGGAATGCCTGAGGATAATGAAATCCGCTCCCAAAGCCTCGATGGTACGGGCTGTATCAACAAAGTTTTCTCCTTTTTGCACACTGCTGGTGGAGACGGTTACATTCACGGTGTCCGCACCCAGCCATTTGGCGGCCAGTTCAAAGGAGATTCGCGTCCTGGTCGACGGCTCAAAGAAGAGCGTGACCACAGTGCGTCCTCTTAAAGTCGGGAGTTTCTTAATCTCTCTTTGAATAATCTCTTTACAGGGAATGGCCGTCTCGAGAACCTCATTAATCTCAGCGGCTGACAGGTCTTCCAACCCCAGCAGGTGTCGTCGTGCGCCTAGCGTGCGCGTTTGGGTAAAACTCACGTTCCATCACCAACTTACCAGATTTACTTTTTATAAACATAAACTGACGCATACTCGTACGTTGATGGAAGTCTGATTAAAGGCGGTCGCCTGCGGACCGCCTTTAATCAAATGTCTGCTGCACTTCTCCAACGTCGGCTGTGGTCTTTCTTTACGCCGCAGAAGACTTAGAGGCGTCGTCTTCTGCTTTTCCGTTGAGGGTCTGGGGCAAGATCAGATTCAGGATAATCCCTATCAAGGCTGCTAAGGCGATCCCCTCCAAGTTGAAGTTTAACTCAGCGGAGAGGGGGAAGAAGAGTTTGCCGCCACCAATCCCAATCACCAGGATGACAGAGGAGATGATGAGGTTTCTTTTGTCGCCGTAATCGATGCCGCTCTCGACTAAGGTGCGGATTCCGCTGCTGGCGATGATGCCAAAGAGCATCATACTAATCCCGCCCATGACCGGAACAGGAATGGTCTGGATTAAAGCACCAACCTTCGTCACAAAGGAGAGCAGGATGGCGATGACAGCGGCGCCGCCGATCACCCAGACACTATAGACTCTAGTGATGGCCATGACCCCGATATTTTCGCCGTAGGTAGTATTCGGAGGCCCACCGAATAAGGCCGCTAAGGAAGTGGCCAGCCCGTCCCCGGTTAAGGTCCGATGGAGGCCGGGATCCTTATAAAAGTCCTTGCCCACCACTTTGCTGGTGACCAAGGTGTCTCCCAGGTGCTCGGCGATGGTGGCCAAGGAGACCAGGGCAAAAGTGGCGATGGGGACAAACCCGAACTTCGGCCAGGTGAATTTTGGACTCCCAAACCAGCTTTCCGCAACCACTGTCGAAAAATCAATGAGGGCGTATTGCGGGAAGATCCAGCCTATAATTAAAGCAAACAGGTATCCGCCGATGATCCCGATGAGCACCGGAATTACTGTAAAGAAGCCTTTGAGAAGTACAGAGGCGATGATGGCAATGGCCAAGGTGACCGTGGCTACCAAGACATAATACAGGCTATAAGTGTCCCCTGCCCCTTTCATCGCCATATTCATTGCGGTCGGCGCTAGGTTGAGACCGATAGCGACAATAATCGATCCAATGACTACCGGTGGTAAGACCCGGTCCAGCCATTTCAAGCCGAAAGACCTGATAATTATGGCAAAAGCTACATAGATGAAACCGACACAAAAAGCCCCGCCCATGGCGTAAGGAAAGCCGTATGCTGTGGAAACCGAGATTAAAGGGGCGATGAAGGCGAAAGACGATCCTAAATAGGCGGGGACTTTTCCTTTGGTAATTAAGATGTAGAGCAGTGTTCCGATCCCGGAGGTGAAGAGTGCGGTGGCAGTCAACATGGTGGTGTGCTCGGGCGTATTGAGGGTGACCAGGAAAGGAACGAGGACGGTCGCCCCGAACATGGCAAAAACATGTTGAAGACTCAGGGGAATCCACTTTCTAAGTGCGGGTTTTTCATTGACTCCAAGAATTTTACTCAAAACTGATCCCTCCATAATTAATTTGTTTTTATATCTGATCGGCCTGGACCGGAATTCCTGCTTTTTATAGCGTATATCAATGCCGTTCATCGATTGACGCCTGCCGCCGGGCTGTCTCCGCAAGGCTCTACTCGACAAAAAACCCCTGATTTTCCGGTCAATCAGGGGTAAAGACTCTTCTTTCCTCCTTATTGACCTCGCCGGATCAATTTAAAGAAGGCCTGCGCTAGTCTTTTCCATCAGCCACTTCTTCGATGACTACCCGGTCTTCACCATCAACCTCTTTCAGCTTGACAGAGACCGTCTCCCTTTGCGAAGTGGGGGCGTTTTTTCCTATAAAATCGGCACGGATCGGTAGTTCGCGGTGCCCCCGGTCTACCAGAACCGCCAGTTGGATTAGGCGAGGACGTCCCAAGTCCATTATCGCGTCCATAGCTGCGCGGACCGTGCGCCCGGTAAAGAGCACATCGTCGACGAGCACTACCTTTTTTCCGGTGAGGTGGATGGGGATCTCCGTTTTATGCACCACCGGCTGTGGAGAGACGAGGGACAGATCGTCCCGATAGAAGGTGATATCCAAAACCCCAACCGGCAGATCAACGCCTTCGTTCTTCTTGATTAATGCTGCCAGACGCTGAGCAAGGGGAACTCCCCTGGTTCTGATCCCAATCAAGATCAGATCATCCACGCCTTTATTCTTCTCGGTGATCTCGTGGGAGAGTCGATACAACGCCCGCCGGATGGCGTCTTCATCCATAAGTTGGGCTTTAATTCTGTGCACCGCTGTTCCCTCCTCCTTCTCATTCTTCATTGGGGGAAAGTTTTTTATGTGCCCTTTTTTGCCGGCTTCCGGTGATGGTCTTCGAGCAGCAAAAAAGCCTTCCCACCGACAGGCAGGAAGGCTTCACCTTTTCCATAGTTAAGTCTTTCTACCTTTCCGGCCTCGCTGGACCAGTTTAAAGGAGAATCATTGGTCACTATTTATTCTTTTAATTCGATAATAACATATCAGATTACCGAGTTAATGTCAAGAATAATTTCAGGTTTTCTCTTCAATAATCTCTATATCTTCCTGTAGGTTTTGCGGATAATTGGCGGCGCCCGGCTGGTGAGGAGCCTCAGTTTTTTGAGCATAGTAGAGGAAATAAGGCTTTCCGGTGAAAGGATCTCTTTCTTTGCGGACCCGGACGCCATATACTTCTTCCAGAAGCGCTTCGGAAAGGAGATCATCGGTGGGACCGGACGCGAATATCTTCCCATCTTTCAGTAGTACAACTTCTTGACAATAGCGGGCGGCCAGGTTCAGATCATGCAGGGCGGTGATGATCGTCAATCCTTTCTCCCGGTTCAGTTTTAATAGAAGTTCACAAAGATCGATTTGGTGGCTTATATCCAGGTGAGTGGTGGGTTCATCCAAGATTAGAATCTGCGGAGTTTGGGCCAGGGCTTGGGCGACAATCGCCCGCTGAAACTCTCCGCCGCTAATCTCTGTAATCAACCTGTCACTGAGGTGGAGAATATTTACGGCTGCCATCGACTCCTCTACAATCCTGCCGTCCTCAGTGTCTCCATGACTTAAGGGTGTCAGATGCGGATAACGTCCCAGCGTCACCAGTTCACGGACGGTCAGTTCAAATTTGGTTTCCAGCTTCTGGGGCACTACCCCCACCTGTCTGGCGATGTCTTTCGGAGTAAGCGTAGAGAGGTCGTTTCCTAATAAAGCAATCCGGCCGGCGGAGACAGGAAGATATTTAATGATCGCTTTCAGTAGAGTGCTTTTACCGGAACCATTCGGTCCCAATAAACCGAGGAAGCCGCCTATCCGTACAGTCAGGTTAATCGCGCGTAAAACGATTTTTCTGCCGTAACCCGTCTGTACATCAGAGACAATAACGCCCTCTGTGTCCCAGCGGATCCTCTTTTTTCGTGCCTGACTCCGGGTCGGCTTCACCAGGTCATCCTCCTAACTAGAGATGGAATAATAAGCTTAAAGCAGAAAGCCTGAGAAGGTTGATGATTAAAGACCGCCACTAAAAGAGTCCGCTTCCCCGCTTCCGGCGAAGCAGATAAAGGAAGAACGGCGCGCCGGTCAGCGCAGTAATAATTCCCACCGGTAACTCCAGGGGAGAAAAGACCGTCCTGCCTACAGTATCTGCGGCCAACAGAAAGACCCCACCGGCCAGGGCGGAGAGGGGAAACAAGCTTTTATGTTCCGGACCGACGATTAAGCGCATAAGATGCGGGACCATCAATCCTACAAAGCCAATGATCCCACTGGCGCTGACCGCAGCCGCCACCAAGAGCGAGGCGGAAAAGACCAGGATGATTTGTAACTGCGGTAGATCCACTCCCAATTGGTGAGCCTTTTCTTCCCCCAACAGCAGTAGATCCAGATCACGAAGGTGGAGCAAGACAATGATCGCGCCCACACACAGGTAAGGCAGGATCCCCGTTACCTTGCTCCAATCGCCTGTGGGGAAACCGCCCATGGTAAAGATCAGAACTTTCAGGTGCTCTTCTTTATGCAAGAGCATCAACAGGGAGGTGACGGCCGAGAGCAGTGAGCCAAGGGCAATTCCAGATAACAAAAGGACAGTAATGGGCACTTTCTTTCCGACCCTGGAAAACCCATAAACCAGCACAGTGGCGCCTAAGGCGCCAAAAAAGGCGGATAAAGGCGCGGAGCTGAATTTGAAGAAAAACGCCAAAGCGACGCCGAGCGCAGCCCCGGCCGATGTGCCAAGCACATAAGGTTCAGCCAGAGGATTGCCGAAGAAGGCTTGAAAGATTACTCCGGAGACGGACAAGGCCGCGCCTACCAGAATGGAGAGGATGATCCGGGGAAGGCGCAGATTAAGGATGATCGTTTGGGCAAAGGGGTCTACGGGAAAGGGAAACCTCTCGCCGACCAGAGGCAAGGATTTCAGCAGTATTTTACAGACTTCCAGCACCCGTAGATCTGCGGAACCGACTACAATTGCCACCGGGATCAAGATGCTTAAGCACAAAAGGAGAACAACCGCTGTCAACTTTTTGTGTGCCGCTCTTTTCTGTCCGGTCTCAATATGCTCATCTTTAACAGTGATTCCACGCATTTTCATACTCCGCTTCTACCTGCTTATCTCCATCAACAGGCTCAACTCTTCCATGGCTTCCAACAAGCGAGGTCCCGGCCTGGAGAAGACGTTGATGTCAACGGTATAGACTTGCCTTTTTTGCACTGCTGAGAGGCGGGCCCAAAGCTTATTCCGGTAGAATTCTTCTCCATCCGACTCGGTGAGAATCACATCGGGGTTGCTCTTTAAGACATGTTCCATGCTCACCTGAGCCCACCGGAAATTTAGCTGATGCCCGATATTCTCCCCGCCGGTCAGAGTGATCACTTCATCGAGGAAGGTGCCGGGACCGGCGGTCCAGATCGGCTGTTCCACAGCGGAGCTCCCCAGAATAACCAGGACTTTCAAGGGTTTTTCTCTATTGGCCCTCAGGGTCTTCCCTCTCCGCTCAATCTGCGTTATCCCCTGCTGGATCCGTTTTACTAATTTCCCGGCTTGAGCGGTTTTTCCTGTCAGTCGTCCAAGCAGTTCAATGGCGGCCAAGCTACTCTGGAGCGTGGTGGGGTTAACAGTGGCCACTGTCACGCCCAACTCCGTCAGGCGGTCTACACCGTCTTTTCCGTTTATATCGCTGGCCACTACCAGGTCCGGGCGGAGGGAGATAATCTTCTCCAGGTTTAAAGGATACAGATCTCCGACCTTTTCGATGAACCGCACCTCCGGGGGGTAATCGCACCAATTGGTAACGCCGACGATTCGTCCTTCCGCCCCTAAACCCAGAGCAAAAAGGATCTCTGTATTCGCCGGGGAGACGGAGACTATCCGGCACGGTGCTTGTTTCAAAGTAACTTCCCTGGCGAACTGGTCGGTGACGGTGAGCGGAAACTCGGTTCCGCCATCTGTAACGGCGGCAATCAGGTTGGCTTCAGCGGATAAGACGAGGCTCAACAGGAAAAAAGCCAGCAGAAGCCGGTACCTTTTCTTCGAACCCGGGCCTTTCCCGGTATAAAGGTTTTTATTGCTGAGCAAACCAACCCACACTCCTGCTCGTATCTTCTATCTATCTATCAATTGCCGGGTGGCAGTTTAACTTCTTACTATTTATTCGCACCCGTATTTGCCCGCCGCTCCAGTATAGGCAGGCCTTATCCCATCCTCGGGAAGGGCGTGTATAAGAAAACCCGCCTTCCTAGCGGGTGTTTCTCTCTTGGGCAGGCTTTTGACGGATGCGAAACAACAAAATCAGGCTGAATGCGTGACTATTCTGTTTTATTCTTTCATGAAATATGATTC
>DATCJV010000181.1:0-4432 GCA_036562625.1 Bacillota bacterium
TTGCCCGGGCGTAGTCTGGGAGTGATTATGATTAAAAAACGAGTGCGGTTTTTACATACGGCCGATTTACATTTGGGCAGTCCCCTAAAGAGTATTGGTCAGGCTTCCGGCCAGATGGGCCAGATCTTACTGGACGCTACTTTCACCGCAATGGAACGAATTTGCGATTTGGCCATTAAGGAGCAGGTGGATTTCATGGTGATCTCCGGAGATTTGTATGACCGGGAGGCCAGAAGTATCAAGGCCGGTTATTTTCTGCGGGAACAGTTTCAACGCTTGGCGGAGTATAAGATCCCTGTTTTTATCATCGCCGGAAATCATGATCCCTTAAGTGAGGAAACGGATTTTATTTCATATCCGCAGAATGTTTATGTATTTGGCGGTAATGGGACAGAGCGCCGGGAAGTCATGGATAAAAAGGGAGAAGTCATCGCTGGAATAATCGGACGTTCATATCGAACCAGGTTTGAAACGGAGAATCTGATCAATACATACGCTACGCTTTGTACACCGCATGATCAAGTCTGGAATATCGCGCTGCTCCACACTGCGCTCCAACCTGAGCGCTCCAATTATCTGCCCTGTTCAGCCCGGGAATTAGCTGGCGTACAGGGCATTGATTATTGGGCTTTGGGGCATACCCATACCGTACAAGTCGTGCACAAGGATCCGTTAATCGTTTACCCGGGGATTCCGCAAGGACGCGCTCCGGATGAATTAGGGCCTGGCGGGTGCGTGGTGGTTGATTTAATTCCCGGCGAGGAAGGCAGGGTAGAGTTTATCCCGGTTTCACCGGTAGTTTGGCGGATTGAAGAAGTTCGGATTGACGCCAATCCCGAAGAGGTTCCGGAGAATATCGACGATCTTTCCGGGCTGATCCAGCGCCGAGCGGAAGAATTGCTGACGGAGTCTTCAATCCGGATCCGACGGTCCCTCCTTACCGGGCGAGCGGCGCCAGACCGAGCGGGGCGGAACGGGCCGGATGATCCCGTGTTTGGGCGAGAAGAGCGGATTAGTGGGTACATTGTCAGGTGGATCATAACCGGACGAGGTGAGATCCACCGGCAAATCGCCGATCAAAAAGAGGAAGCATCTGAAGCGCTGCTGGCCGCGGCGCGTTCTTTACCCGAGCCGGCGCAGTCCGGAGAAACCCCGTTTATCTGGTCGGAAGCAGTAAAGATCATGACGGGTCCGCCTATACCGGACCTGGCTGATTTACTGAAGGAAGATGAAACCTTTCAAGAGCTTGACCGTGTACTCAAGGACCTACGCACAGAAGAAGGGATAAAACTGGTCAGCGGCGTTCTGGGGGGCGTGTGGGAGGAAGCGGAGGAGGCGGAAGAGTACAATCCAGTGAAGATGCAGTATAGAAAGGATGGCGGACCTAATTCCCTGACCTCCTTAATTGAGGAAGCCACGCAGTTGGCAGTGGAGGAGATTATGAAGCGGAGGATCTAATAATGCGGATTAAAAATTTACATATTTTAGACTTCGGCATCCTGCGTAACCAAACTTTATCCCAGTTAAAACCGGGAATGGTGGTAATCGGCGGTTTTAACCGAGCGGGCAAGACTACTTTCCTGCAGGTGCTGAGGTATCTTTTCTACGGGATTAAGCGGTCCGCCAAACTACCGCCACCTGCGCAGGAGTACCGGATCGAGGCTGAACTGGTGCTGGCGGATGGAAGGGAGGCCTCGGTGCGTCTGCGTGGTTATGCCCAGCCCGAGGTGTATCTGAACGGAGGAGAAAAGGTAACCGCCGAAGTAATCCATGGCCGGATCGATGAGTTTACCTATGAACGACTCTTTACTATTAGTCTGAATGAACTCTGTAACCTGCCGGAAGGGGCCGGCAGAGAAGTCACCAAACTACAATCAGTACTGTTAGGCGCCGGTCTGACCGATGCGGTGGTCATCCCACAATTATGCGCCGAACTCAAAAAAGTGGCCGAAGGAATCGGCGGGAAGCATGGCTCGCCCGGGGTTCGAATGTTCAAAGAGAGTTACCATGCTATTTTAAAGGGATTGAAAATGCGGGATGAGGCTTTGGCGCAGGTCACTGCCTATGAAGAGACCAGGCGGAGACTGGGTGAGGTCAGGCGCGAAATCGCCACGGCTAAAGCAGAACTGTCTCGGGCCGAAGCGGAGCTGCTCATTTTGGAGTTTGTTAATCAGTACTATGATGATTATCAACAAATACAAAAGATAAATCAGCTTTTGGCTGCAGATGAAGGAAGAAGGCTGCTGGACGGTTTTCCCCTGCACCGGCTGGAGAAAGCCAGGCATCTTAAGGAATTGAACTCCACCTTGCTGGCAGAGTATAAACAGACACTTCTACGGGTGGAAGGGGTGCTCGGGAGTCACCTCGCTCACTATCAGCAGATACTTAATTGTCGTGCTGAGATTAGAGAGGCGGCCCGGCAGAGCGCAGGGATTAGGCAGCAACTTGAACATTTGCGCACAGGTTTGGAACGTTTGCGCAGGGATGAGATTGACATCAAACTGGAAATGGACGAGGTTAACCGGGAATGGCAGGGAGATTTTCAGAAGGTCCTCGCACTGAACTGCGACCACCTGCGCATGAATGAGCTCAGCCGGAAGTTGGCTGAGTTGCATAGCTGCAAAGACCGGGTGGAAGAGGGAGAGAGGCAAGTAGAGGAGAACCATAGCGAACAAGCAATCATTAGGGAGTTGCTACTGACTCTTCCTAGTCTGGATCCAGGGAAATACTTCCGCCGTTTCTGCACCCTTTCTCTGCTCTTTCTCTGTGGCGGGTACTTGCTTACTCGGACTCAAAGCGGATTCGGCTTCTACCTGGGGGTTGGAGGCGTGCTCATTTCCGGTTTCTACTTACTCTTCAGTTTTTTGCAGGGCAGAGAGGTCCGGGATAAACGCCGACAATTGGAGGAGGATTTTAAACGCAAGGAAGAGATGAGCGTTCAACGCCTTGCCAAGCTGGAAGAGGAGAAAAAGGCCCTGGCCAAACTCTCCACAGAAATCTTAGAATATCAGAGAGTTTTAGAATTACCCACCAAGGAGATTCTCCCGGACTTGCTGCCGGACTATCTAAAAAGGGTTCAGGATCTAAAAAGACGGATTAGCCTATATCAAGAGGAGGAAGAGCGGTTATCCGGTTTGCGCCGGAACTTGTTGGAAGAGATAAATTCCCTGTCTGCGCTAGCAGCTATGCTGGGCTATCTGTCAGACCAGCAGCAGGACCTGCTGGAAGCCGGAGCTGCCGTCCTGGAGTGTATACAAGAAATGGCTGCTCATTTAGAACTCCTGGGCCAACTGGAAGATTATGAAAAGCGCCTACTCAACGTCGGCCAAGACGGGCTTCGGATTTTACAGGAGTATAAAGAAGGTTGGCTGGAGTTGGCTTCTAAACAGGTTCCGGTCTTGTCCGGATCCGGGCAAGGGCAGGTGGATGTGGAAGGCCATTCCTTGACGGAAATTCGGCATTCCTTTGAAATAATGGATGAATGGTTGTCCGTGTTAATCAGGGAAGGAGAGAAAGCGCTAGACTTAAAGGAGGAAAAGGAGCGGGCGGAGCACTTAAAAAGAGGAATTAATCAGGCTTTTAATTTCAGAGTGAAAGAAGCTTGGCAAAAAACCAAAGGCGGTCAAGGAGGAGAAGCAGAGGCAGTGGAGATCTTGGCCACGGTTTGCCGGGAATTCATCTCTCTGGATGAGGTGCGCAGGCGTCATGCTGAGTTGGGAAAAACCATCAGTGGACTACAAAATCACTTGACCCAGTTGGAGAAGGAACAGACCACCATGGAGAATAGGTTGGAGGTCCTGGCTACTTCGGACAAGTTGGCAGAGGCGCAAAAGATGATTGATGAAGCTCGGGGTAGGTTGGAGCCTTTAGCTAGAAAGTATGCGGTGTATAATATAGCCGCTCTAATTCTCCAGCGCTTGCATGAAGGTTTTCTAGAAAAGACAAAAGGAGAATTGTTAAAGCCGGCGGGTGAGATTTTTGCCAAGTTGACTGGTGAAGCTTATCTCGGGATTGCACCGGCGGATGATTTGCTGACCCCTGATTTTAAGGCGGTGACCGTCGGGGGTAGGGAGTTGGAGGGGACGGCACTGCTCAGCAGAGGCACGAGAGAACAGCTTTTTCTTTCCGTACGGCTCAGTAGAATCCGGGAAATCCGGCCTGCCTTACCGGTCATTCTCGATGATTCACTGGTTAATTTTGATGTAAAACATACCCGCCAGGCTATAGAGATCCTGGCGGATCTGGCCTTTACCCATCAGGTCTTTATCCTTACCTGTCATCCGGAGATGATAGAACATATCAAGGAAGTCAATCGCGCATGCGGGCGCACAGCTCAATACTGGCGGATTGCCGGAGGAAGGATCGAACCTGTGGAGGCAGGGGAATTAGGGTCATACCTCCGCGGTGAGACCTTGGATTTATGAGTATGCTC
>DATCJV010000182.1:0-4345 GCA_036562625.1 Bacillota bacterium
CCTTCAGAATTCCCACGTTCACCAAGGCTCTGGCCCCTCCGCCCCCCAGCGCCACAGCGACGCTGGGCTTTCTTAACTGCTTAATTCGATCGGATTTTTGGATTATGTAAAGATCTGCGCTGTCACTTCTACCAGCATAATCTCTATAACCCTCTTGTACCGCATATGCCTCATATGTACTTATTTCCTCCCCAGCCTGGACCGGCAGAATACAAGGTTGGTAAATGGCAGTTAAAAAAAAGCAGGCCGCAATCAGTAGATGCCTTTTTTTCATAAATAAAGCTTCACCTCAATTCCCCAGACAAAGGGACAGGGACCTGTCTGACTTGCACAGACTAAGGAACAAGGACATGTCTAACTTTCATACTTTCAGCAAAATTGATTATCACTAGTGAAAAATCGCCATCTTCTCTATCTGTTCTATCCCGCAAGTCTCCACTCTATTTACTGAATGGATCAGACAGGTCCCTGTCCCTTTGTCTGTAGTAGATAAAAATTGAAGGCGCGGGTCTCCTTTATTCTTCTGAATCTTAACCGGAAACCCTGCCTTCAATTATAAACAAATATTTACCATGTAGTAGATGCTCTTACCAACTTGCCTCTAATCCCGTTTAATTTCCGTTCCAGCCCATATCCGTTAAGTTCTGTTTCACCAGTGCCACAGCTAATTCCGGACTGGTATAGAGGGGGGTATTTACGAGCTTTTGGGTTTTTTCCAAAGCGCTGAACATTGAGACTTGGGCAAAGAGAATCAGATCGACTTTGCCATCCAGTTTCTTGGCGCATTCCGCGATCAACTGGTCGTGCTTTTCGATATTGTTTTCTTTAAAATACTTTCTCGCCTCTGCAGTTACCTCAGAGACAATCTCAAGCTCCGTACCGATCTCTGCCGCCTTACTCTTGAGTATTTTTGAACTAGGCTTGACGGTCAGCTCTTCCGTAGCGACCAGTCCGATTCTTTTACCTTTCTTGACGGCCATTTCCGCCATGGCCTCATCGATTTTTAAGACGGGAATATTCACCAGTTTGCTTGCGGTATCCACCATAGGAGAAAGGGTGGAACCGGTAACTAAGATAATCGAGGCGCCTGATACTTCAGCTTCACAGATAATCCGCGAAAACTGTTTTAGAATGCGGGGGGTGATTCCGTCCTCTTTCAACATGGAGTTGAAGATACCCTCCTGCAGAATATGGAAGACTTCTACCCCGGGACAAGCTTTTCTTGTTAAATAATCCATGGTGGGAATGACTTGCCTGATTCCATGAACTAACGCAATCGACCAATTTTTACTCATGTTATCCTCCTTTTCACCGCTGTGGCCGTAGATTGTCACGCGCCTGGTTTATTCGGGCAACAAAAGAACTTTTCCGGTATTACCCGCTTCAGCTAATTCCAGCGCTTCTTGGAAATCCTTAAAGCCAAAGCGATGAGTAATAAAGGGAGTTAAATCCACTCTCTTATTTCCCAGCAGATTCTTGGCGATCTCCCAGGAAGTGAAGTTGTCTCTCCCGTAGGACCCGTAAACCGTAGCCCCTTTCCAGACAATATCCGAACCGGCATTCAATTCAAGCGGCTTAGAGGGTAACCCGACCATCACCACTGAACCGCATTTTCTCAATGCCTCAAACCCCTGCTTAGTAGCGACTACATTCCCGGAAGTTTCAATCACAATGCCCGCCCCGTTCATATCGGTGAGCTTGTATACTTCCTTCACGATATCCACCTGATTAGGATTGAAGACATAATCGGCTCCGGCCTTTTCAGCCAAGCCCAACCGGTATTCACTGACATCAGAGACTATTACTCTGCTTGCTCCCATCTCCCTGGCCAGTAAGGTACAGAAGAGGCCGACAGGACCGGCGCCGATGATGAAGACGCTATCTCCAACCATCCGCACCTTGCTGGTGGCATGGACCGCAACGCCAAAGGGCTCAAACAAGCAGGCCATCTCCGGAGAGATGTTAGTGGGAACCGTTTCGGCGCTGTATTCCGGGATTACGGCATATTCGCTAAACACCCCATCTTTAAACCTTGTCAGATTCAGACAATTGTATTCTTTGCCGGTACGGCAGAGAAAACATTGTCCGCAGGGAATATGGGTTTCCGCGGCAACTACGTCACCGGGTTTTACTTTAGTGACCTGCGCTCCGACCTCTACAACCTCTCCGCTCACTTCGTGTCCGAGTATCCTGGGGAGCGGGCCGTATGAGCGCTCCATATTCTCTTGGGCCCATTTATTCCATTGATACATATGAATATCCGTACCGCAGATGGCACAGGCTTTGACCTTGATTAGAACATCCTTGGGACCGTATTTGGGAATCGGCAGATCCATATATTCCGCTCCACGTTCCTTTTTTGTCTTTACTACTGCTTTCATTAGATATAAACCTCCTCAATTTTCTGACCGGCTGTTTCACGGCTGCTATTATTTGTTGCTAAAATACCGAATCAACATCCAACTAAAAAACTTTGGATACAAGGTGATTGCTCCCAAGTATTCCGGGGAAAGTGTTCTATGGGGGTAAACATTTTCAGCTTCGGTAATCATCTTCGGGGGATTAGTCTTCTTTAGAAGTAATCGCTTGGGATTAATCATTCCAGATCCAAAATGACTTTGATGGCTTTATCCAGCTTTTTGTCGACCATTTCTATGCCATGCCCTACTTCGTCCAGAGACAGCTGGTGAGTGATGATTTGCTCCACATCAAAGAAGCCTTCTGCCAATAATCTGATGGCCTCCAGAATATCCTTTCTGGTATACATCACCGTCCCGGCAATCACAACTTCTTTATACCTATGCACCGAAGTTTTGATACTGACATCGTCACCTGGGAAATGTGTAATAGGCAAGATTAAACCCTTATTGGCCACGGAAGCCAACGCGTCGTCCATTAGCCTTTGATTTCCTGCGGTCATTAAAACCACGTCCGCGCCATGCCCACCGGTGAATTTCAGCGCCTCTTCGACGACGTTTTCCCGCTGCGGGTTCAGGGTCAGGTCCGCTCCGAGCTTTTTGGCAAGCTGCAGACTGTGATCGAGTATATCGGTGACAATAATCCGCTCAAAGCCGTATTCCTTTCCTACCTGCAGAGCCAGTAGGCCGATTGTTCCGGCGCCGATAATCAAAGCGGTTTTTCCGGAGAATGTTCCGCTCTTGCGAACGGAATGAACGGCCACGGACAGTGGTTCAATCATTACTGCCGACAGATCGGAGACCTGTTCGGGAATTCTGTAAAGCACCATGGTGGGAGCGGTAATATATTCTTCAAAAGAACCCGGCCACTTCTTCGTCCCCAGGATTCGCTTGTTTTTGCATAAATTGAAATCCTCTACTACGCAATCCTCACATCTCAAGCAGGGAACCTGTGGCTCGACCGTTACTCTCTCACCCACCTGGAAATCCTGAACGTCCGGGCCGAGCGCTTCAATGACGCCCACCAGTTCATGGCCAAGAATTACAGGGGGCTTTCTTTTGGGGTGCATTCCTTTAAAGGCGTGAATCTCCGAACCGCAGATCCCGGCCTTCAGAATTTTCACTAATACTTCCCCAGCCTGCGGCACGGGCTTTTCGACTTCTTGTAAGACAATTTTATAAGGTTCTGTTAAAACCGCAGCCTTCATCTTCTGGCCTCCCTCTTGTTTTCTTTGCTTGCTACTTTGGTTCTGTGTGGGCTTTGTGCGCCATTTAGGTGTTAGGGGTAAAAAAGCTCACCCCTAACACACCGTACAGATGCACTCTTTCTTCAAACCCAACCTTTTATGGAAGGAAAGCTTCTTTTAGAGTAATGACGGAAGGAAAGTGACGATCTTCGGGAATAGCACTACTAGCACAATCACTATTAAGACAGGAACTGCAGACGAGAATAACTTTTTAATCAGTTGTCCAAAAGGCACTTTGGAGATACGCATCAAGACAAAGAGGACATTGCCAAAGGGCGGTGTAATTACTCCCAACATCAAAGTAAGGATCATTACCAACCCGAAGTGCAGAGGGTCTATGCCGTAATGCGCTATAATGGGTAACAAAATGGGTACAGTAATATTAATAGTCACTACTACAGAAAGGAAACAGCCAAGGACTAGGAAGAGAGCTACTAAAACAAACATGGCTACCAAAGGGCTGCTGATATTACTGGTGAATAACTGTAAAACAGCGTGAGGAATTCGGAGTCTAACAATCATCCAGCCATATAAGAAACCAACAGCAAGCACAAATAGGAGCGCCGAAGTATCCCGAACGGTGGAATGAAAGACCTTGAAGAGGGTCTTTGTATCAAGTTTTTTGTAGAGAAAACCTAAGAACAGCACATAAACCACTGCGACTGCCGCTGCCTCCGTGGG
>DATCJV010000191.1:0-6445 GCA_036562625.1 Bacillota bacterium
GGGTCAATTCCTGCTTTACCCGTTCAGGATTGGCGGTTGGTTTATCCATTTTGTTGATGGCGACGATAATGGGAATACCCGCTGCTCTGGCGTGATTGATCGCTTCCACCGTCTGGGGCATCACTCCGTCATCAGCCGCCACCACCAAAACAGCTATATCAGTGGCCTGAGCGCCGCGAGCCCGCATTGCGGTAAAGGCTTCATGTCCCGGGGTATCCAGAAAAGTAATTTTCTTTCCATCAACATTAACTTGATATGCCCCGATATGCTGAGTAATTCCGCCGGCTTCCGTAGCGGTTACATTGGTCTCCCTAATCGCGTCAAGGAGGGAGGTCTTTCCATGGTCAACGTGGCCCATAATAGAAACCACCGGCCATCTGGTCACCAAAGAAGCCGGATCATCCTCTATCTCTTCCACCTGAAGTTCCTCTTCGGCAGTGGGAGCACCCGTCACTTCAACTTTGAATTCCTCACCCAGCAAAATAGCGGTGTCCAAATCGATGGTCTGGTTAATAGTGGCCATTACACCTAAACCCATCAGTTTCTTGATCACCTCGCCCACTGCCACCTCAATGGCTTGGGCAAATTCTTTCACCGTAATATCCCCGGGGATCTGTACAGATTTCACATTAGTCGTCGGTTGAGCCGGTTTTACGCTCCTCTTTACATTGTCTGTCCGGGAACTCTCTTCTCTGGCATGCCCTCTACTCCGGCCCGGTTGAATGTTGTCTCTTCGTTTGCCCTGGGTTTGACTTTGCTTTTGCCCTTGACCTTGCTTGCCGGGCCGGCCTTCCGCTCTTCCGGCCTGTGGCGTTTTTGACCTTTTTTCTCCTGACTGTGTTGGTCTTTTTCCGTCCACTGTTTCTTGTGGACGGACCGGCCTGGGCGCGGGGCGGCCATCAACCCTGCGTTGAACTGGTTTGGTCTGCTGGAAACTATGGGCGGGCTTACTCTGTTTGACGTTGGCAGTTTCTGTTTTTCCCAGAGTTTCCTTTGCCACCTGATGTTTCTCTACCGGACGCATAGTTTCTTTCTTTTCTGCACCCTCTTTGGCTTTGGGGGCATTTTTATCCGCCGCCCCGCTTTTCGCCTTTAGGGGTTCTTTGGTAGACGCTGACGTGTTTTGCGCTGAAGGTGATTCACCCTTTTGAGGAGCAACTGGTTTAGTCTGCCGCTTACCCCCGCTTGTATTGAAGAAACTCCTTACTTGAGCCACTATTTCCTCATCAACGGTGCTCATATGATTCTTGACTCCGGCATTCATCTCATTGAGCAACCGGATCAGATCCTTGCTTTTAATCCCTAATTCTTTACTAAATTCATGCACACGCATTTTGGTCATGAAACCACCTCCGATTATTACCTATCGTCAGCGGATGAGAAAGACTCCTGCAACGCCTTGGCCATTTGTCTGCAAGTTATTCCGAGCACAGCCAGATTTTGACAGCCCAAGGCTTTGGATAACTCTTGGCGATCCGGAACCTCAAAAAGGGGAACATTTTTTCTGAGAGAAAGCCGTTCCACCTTTTCCCGGGTACGTGCGGACAAATCCCGGGCCATAATAATCATCTCCACTTTATTCTTGGCCACCGCCGCCTGGGTGGGCATGAAGCCCAATACCACTTTCCCCGCCCGGCGGGCGAGGCCCAATAAAGAAAGGATTCTGTTATTCATTACTGATCGCCTTTTTTAACTCTTCGCTTAAGCGTTTCTTATCATCCGCCGAGATTTCCATATTAAGCTTATACGCAAGCTTACTCCCTTTAACAGCCTGCTCCAGGCAGTCCGGATTGGGACAAATATAGGCGCCCCGTCCTGACTTCTTTCCGGTCAAATCCACCAATACCTCAGCTTCGGGCGTTCTCACAATCCGGATTAACTCCTTTTTATTCTTCACTTCCCCACAACCGATACAGGTTCGCTGGGGTATTTTTCTGGTACGAGCCGGCATCAGTTCTTCCCTCTCCCCTTAGAATCGCGCGCCTGCGCCTTCTCTTTATTGACAGCACTCTTGCCCTCGCTATCGAATTTAAACTTTTCCTTCAGTTCATCGGCTAACAGTTGCCCAATGGTAAAACCGGAAGAGTTTTCCTCCGAGAAAACAAGCTCACTTTCTTCTTGTGGAGTCCTGGCGCTTTTTCCGTCATCATCTCTGACAATATCCTCGAAGAGATCAAGGCCTTCTTCCATCTCGTCATAGAGATCCCTGGCCCGTTCTCTTCGTTTTGCCCTTTTCTTCGACTTCTTTTTGTTTTCCTCTTCCGTCTCGAACTCTTCGGTGACGTCTTCCTCATCTTCCTCGAAATACCCTTCGTCATGGTACTCTTCGTCTTCGTACTCTTCGTACTCTTCGGCTTGTTCCTCATAATACTCGTCTTCTTCTACATCTGAATCCTCGACGGACGTATAATCTTCTTCCTCAAGCACCTCAAGTTCGGAAAGGTATTCCTCTTCTTCAGCCAGTAAGGCTTCGATCTCTTCTCTACTTTCCTCCGCTTGAGTCTCACTCTTTATATCAATCTTCCATCCAGTCAAGCGCGCAGCCAACCGGGCGTTCTGCCCTTCTTTGCCAATGGCTAAAGATAGCTGATTGTCGGGGACAATAACCAACGCCATTTTTTTACTGGGCAACAAATGCACGGTAGTTACCCGGGCCGGGCTCATTGCTCTGGTGATGAAAAACTCCGTATCTTCATGCCAGGGGATAACATCAATTTTTTCGCCCTTTAATTCCCGCACAATCATTTGTACTCGGGAGCCCTTCGCTCCCACACAAGCGCCGACCGGGTCAACATTGTCAAAGCGGCTATAAACCGCTACTTTGGAACGGACACCCGGTTCTCTGGCCACTGACTTTATCTCCACAATCCCGTCTTGGATCTCGGGAATTTCCAACTCCAACAACCTTTTTAACAAACCGTTTTTCGCGCGGGAGAGAATAATCTGCGGTCCTTTTGAGGTTTTTTTCACATCAACCAAATAGGTTTTGATCCTCATTCCTTGCTCATATTCTTCGCCCGGAATCTGCTCGTTGGGGGGGAGAATCGCTTCCACCCTTCCCAGATCAACAAATACCGTCTTCTGTTCAAAACGGCGGACAACTCCGGTAATGATATCACCCACCCTGGCGGAAAACTCATCATAGATCAGGGTGCGTTCGGCCTCTCTCAGTCTCTGGACCACTACTTGCTTTGCTGTCTGTGCGGCAATGCGCCCGAATTCTTTCGGGAAGATTTCGAATTCAACCATATCACCTTCTTTATAGCGCGGATCGATGGCCTTGGCTTCAGCTAAGTTGATTTCGGAGTTTTCATCTTCCACTTCCAACACAGCCATTTTATAAGTGAAGACATGAAAATCTCCGGTCTCCAGATCAAGTTGCACCCGGATATTGTGCAAACCTTTCTGGTCTTTTTTATAAGCGGAAGTAATAGCCGATTCGATGGCGTCCACCAAAATCTCTTTTGAAATACCTTTTTCCCTTTCTACTAATTCTAAAGCCTCAATTAATTCCCGGTTCATCAAGACTTGCCTCCTTATTCATCACACACAATAAAACGCGCCTGCTAACCTTCGTATAAACGAGCTCTGGAAATATTCGACCACGGAATGGCCAGTTCTTCACCGTCACACTCCATTAACACCTGGCCATCAGCTTCCGGTGACCATCCCACGAGTGTGCCACGGAATTTTTTTCGTCCCTGCACTGGGGAGTAGAGTCTGAGCTCAGCCTCCTGCCCGGCAAATCTGGAAAAATGTTCGGGTTTGGTCAAGGGACGGTCAATTCCCGGAGAAGAGACTTCAAGTAAGTATGAGGTGGAAATTGGATCTTCCTCATCAAGCACCTGTCCGAAAGCATTACTAAAGCGCTCACAATCGTCGATTCCAATCCCGTTCGGATGATCAATGGTGACCCGTAAAATTCGGTGCGGCCCTTCCTTGACAAAATCTACCTCCACAACCTCATATCCTAAACCCTCCCCGACACGTTCAGCAAGTTCCTGCACACGCCTACGCGTGCCACCCACGTTTGCCATGTATCTACTCCCTCTTTTCTCTCTCTAAAGTTATTGCGCGTGTCCACGCTTACTAAACACATTAATCTTCTTAGTATCCTTTATGTCCAAATCTCTCTTGTATTCAGGATATTCTATCCTCTCCTGCCTGGCACAGAGCAAGATTAAGCAAGGACATGAAGGAAAGGGCAAATAAGATGAAAGAGTGGGTTGGCGCCCACTCCTTCAATGCAATCTTACAGAATAATAGTGTACCACACTTTCTTTTTTTTTACAAGAGTTGAAGAATTATGCCTGCTGATCAAGGGGGAGCATTACGGGAAAGACGAACGGCCTCCCACGTTACCCTAACCAGGATCTAATCTTCTCCGGTATCTCGTCTACTTTCACGAAGAGAACTTCCCCTCCGGGAATGGAGGAAAGAAATATTTTGCCATAGGCCTTGGTTAAGATCCGTTTATCCAAAACAATGACCACACCCCGGTCTTTTTTAGTACGGATCAGTCTGCCGAATCCTTGTTTAAACTTGATCACTGCTTCCGGGAGGCTCAGGTGGAAGAAAGCCTCCTTCCCCTCTCTGGCCAAAGCTTCACTTTTCGCCTGAAACAACGGTTCGGTCGGAACCCGAAACGGCAAGCGCATTATAAGTAAGGTAGAGAGTTGGGCGCCGGGCACGTCCACTCCCTCCCAGAAACTATCTGTCCCAAAAAGAACCGGGCAGGAAGCGGTCTTAAACTTCTTCAACAGACGATGCCTGGACATTTCTCCTTGGATAAAAAGACTGTACCCCTTATTCTTTAAGAAAGGAGCAGTTTGCTGATAGGCTGCTTTCATCTGCTGATGATTGGTGAATAACAACAGGCTTCGGCCACCGGCGGCCTCCAGAATCCGGGGTAACGCCGTAATGACGGCCGGCAGAAACTGTGGGCTGTCCGGCAAAGGCAGATCCTTGGCGACCATGACCAAAACCTGACGGTCGTAATCAAAGGGTGACTCTAAAACAGCCTCTCTTCTTTCACTGGGATGAAGCAGATCTATACCCAGACGGGTTTTTATATACTGGAACCGTTGCCCCACCGCCATAGTAGCGGAGGTACAAACTGCGGACTTTACCTTGGTAAAGAGGTTCTCATACAATAGATCACCAATGGTTAATGGCAGCCTGTGCACTGTAACGTTCATTGCCTCCGCTTCTGTTTTAACCTCCAGCCAGTGCACGTATTTATCTTCGGTTCCGTTGAGGACAACCGGTAGATCACAGCGGAGCTTATGCAGATATCTCCCGGCCTCCAGCAGAAACACACTGTCTTCCCGGAATTCTTCCACCTCTTGCCACTCATCCACTAATAAGGAAGCCTTCTTCTCCCACTCGGCAGTAGACTCGCGGATCGCGTTCACCACCTCCGCCAGCCGCGCCTCTTCATCCTGCAGATCCGTAGTAAACCGCAGATTAGCCTCTTCTGTACCGGAAAGATTCAAGGTAAAGTAGGTCTTTAAACAAGTAAAAAAACGTTGCCATAACTCTTCCAGCTTATTCAAGCCTGGAATCAACTCGGCGTCAAGCAAATAAAGGTTTCTTTGGAGAAAAGTCAGATCCGAGCTTTTTTCCAGTAAGCGCCGACGTAACACGGTGAGGCGTCCACCACTCCAGCGGCCTTCTTTCCTTAACAAGCGGGTAAAAAATTTCTCCAGTTCGCTTTCGGACAAGCGGATCCCCAAATATAAGGTGGCCACTTCCTCCAGATGATGGGCTTCATCAAAGACCACATACTCATAAGGAGGAAGCGCCATCTTCTCCTGGGCGAACTCATTCTCCTTCCGTAAGGCCAAATCGGCAAAGAACAGATGATGGTTCACCACCACCACCTGCGCATCAAAAGCTTTTTTCCTGGCCGCATGCCAAAAACAAGTCGACAAAAACGGGCAATGCCCCCGCAGACAGGTCTCCGCTTCGGAAGTAAGCATCGTCCTTAAATCCGCGGGCAAGGCCACTCCGATCTGTTCGAAACAACCTGCTGCTTCTTCCGCAGCGGAGATGACCCGCATGAGCATCCTGCGTTCTTCGGGACTGAGCTTGTCTTGATCCTTTTCAACCAGCATTATCTTTCGTCTGCATAGATAATTGGCTCTTCCCATCAATAAAGCGGCCTTCAGCGGATAATGCATGACTTCGGCCAGATAGGGAATGTCCTTCTCGATTAATTGTTGTTGAAGGTTGATCGTATGAGTGGCAATTATGGTCCTGCCGGTTTCCTGCGGAAGACCTTCTGCATCCTCCGGCCCGGGGGTGGAGGCCGATGAAAAGGTCGAAAAGAAACTGGGGTACAGGTAAGCCAAGGACTTTCCAGTACCGGTTCCTGCTTCAATTAAGGCCACTCCGCCTTTTTTAAAAGTTTCCCAGATCAAAGAGGCCATCCTTACCTGGGCAG
>DATCJV010000113.1:0-6989 GCA_036562625.1 Bacillota bacterium
CATGAAGTCGGGGGAAAGCCCGCCATACTCATCGCAGACAAAAGTCATGGCGTCCCGGAAGATATTTATTTCACTCAAAAAGATGTACGGGAGGTTCAATTGGCAAAAGCCGCCATCGCTGCAGGCACCAGGATCTTACTCCAAGAGATGGGGGTGACCGTTGATCAGATCACCCACCTCTATCTGGCCGGCGGTTTCGGTAATTACATCGATTATGACTCCGCCATCAAGATCGGGCTCCTGCCGAAAGCATTAAGGAAGAAAGTAGTGCCTATCGGTAACGGCGCCGGTGTGGGGGCAAAAATGGCTTTACTCTCCCAGGAATACTCCGCACTAGCGGAACGCATCCAAAAGCAAACTAAATATCTGGAACTGTCCACGCGGGCTGACTTTCAAAACCTGTTCCTTGATGCACTGGAGTTCAATTTTCAATAGTTGATATCAGGCGCATTGATGGCATTGGACGGTCTGCGCCCAAAACCCGACTGTCTCACGGTGTTATGGCTCCTCTTTCTTTTGTTCACTTCTTCTCCGCACCCGGATTATTTCGTCCCAATCATAGACCCCGGTTATTTCCTCACCAGGTTCGACTATTAAAAAATCTTCCGGATCCCAGTCTCCATGAATCAGCCGGGCCAACAGTGAAATATCACCCTTAAGCTCCATGTATTCCCGGCCTTCCGCTACGGCCTTCTGCCGGCACTTGGCTCCATACCCCGGTCCGCTGGTTTCAGGAATATCAATAAAAATTACTCGATCAGTCTCTTTCAAGTGGGGCGGATGGAGAGTTTCCCATAAATACCTGGCATTTTCCTCACCATATTTCTTCACATACTCTTCATATCTCTTGTCAAACTCTAATACCCGCTTGCTGCCAGTCTCCCGCAGAAATGAGTCTCCGCGTTCGCAATACCCGGTAGAGCTAAAGGCTAAACTGGGATTCTGCAAGAAATACATTTTAAAGCGCTCTTTTGACCCTAAAAAAAGAGTACAACAATCATGCGCTCTAGGAATGACCAGTTTGGTCCGGATCGCCGCCAGCCCGGCGGTGGCGTTACCGCATAACCCATAACCCAGTAAAATCGCGTCATACGCTCGCCCGGCATCTTCCGCCCGCCTGATTCTATCTTTGATCATCCTTCTGAGCTGTTTACTGTCTTCATGGGCGTCTTTCGGGGTGAATTCCAGATCTACCGGATACGGCGCCCTGGCGACAATATGACAAACCTCCCTGGTCAGTACCTCACAGGCGATTAGTTTAAAATGCATAACCCTACCCTACCACCTTTTTTACTCCACCTCTGCCTCAAAAAGTAATTTTTCGTTTTCACCCCCAAGACTCCTCTTCTTATAAAATTAAAATATCCCGGCCAATCCTCCTTTTACCCCCTTTTCTCAGCTTAATCATGATCGATCTTCGGTTACTCATAGGTTTCCTTCGGACTAATACTGTCCATCTTTATCTCATCGTCAATGACGGTTGTGGTCTGCTGGAAGACCAAGCTTTTTTCTAGAAACCACGCCCCTTTTAACCGCTTGTGTCAGTTAAAACCCAAGCATAAGCCAACGGCCGCCCTAAAAGGGACGGCCGTTGGCTTGTGTTCATTTCCTAATCGATATTGATCAATCTTCTATATCTACTTTTAGCAGATTAGAAATCCACTCTTAAACGGAGAGTAATGTTGTTCACGTCGTCGCAGTTTACTATCTCTCCCTGTAGAGCGGTGGCAGGAGCAATCTTATATCTTGCACCAGCTACGATCCGGTCATCTTTACCAAGATCTTTACCTGAAGCCATACCGGCATATGCCAGTAATTTTTCTGTCAGGGCATAGGTGCCTTCAAAATAAAAACCGGTTTCATTGCCACCGTCTTTTCCGCCTATGGTTTTCTTCTGTGAGATAAACTCAGTATATAAACCCAGGTCTCCCCAAGCATAAACAGCGTCAACCACCAGATCGAGGTTGGAGTCTTTCGCATCTTTGTTTACTACATCTTGAACTACGCCTAATCCTACGGTGAGACCATCAATGGGGCTGATTGTGCCGCGCACGCCGAGATCGTATCCAGTTGTCGGATTATTGTCACGGCCTCTATTCCCGTTCGCAGCATTAACAACATAAGCGGTAAGACTGTAAGCACCGGCTTTAACTCCGTATTTCAACCCAAGGCTGTTTCCTGGTTTAATATCCCCGCCCAGGCTGCCTTTGATGGTGACAGATTTATCCGCGTGCCAGTCGAGCGGCAGGAAGCCAACGTGCAGTTCATCGGTGGTAAAGAGGTTCTTCTGATAATAGTAAGCGTGGTCTAAGCGAAAATCAGCAACTTGATTCACATCGCGAACTTGTAATTCACTTTTAAAGCCGTTGTTGTCGCTGAGGTCCCCGCCAATGGAAAGAGCCAGGCGGTCAAAGCTGAAATAGTTGTCATTCTTTGTGCTTTCAAAACGTACCCGCAGATTTCCTCCGATGTCAACAGCGGCCATGGATACAGCTGCAGTTGATACTACCATTACCAAAGCTACAATAAGTACTAATAGTTTTTTCACTTAATTACCCTCCTAAATCTTGATGTGGTGTGCGCGGTACTGGCAACACGTGGCGCATATGAGCGCACAAATTCATGATGCGCAAGGGAGTCGCCTCTGATGTAGACCTTTTTCACCTCCTCGGTCCTGGTGAATATTTTAAGCCTTCAGATTTTTCGCGTAAAATTTCACCTACATCAGGATATTTTAGGCACCAATTCGCTAATTCTTCAATTATCGAAGAGATCCTTCCGAAAGCTTAAAATAGCTCTATTTTAATTGTTCATAATATGATAAATTAAAGGTAAATAGTGATTTATTCCTTAATTTCCAGGTTAAACAATCTTTAATAGGAGTTCGGAGACCATCGAGCATATGCATATATTTGGAATGAAGGTTCCGGCCTTTTTAGAAAGTAATCCCTTTATTTTATTAGTAAAAAAAGGTTGTCCGATCAGGACAACCTTTTTTACCCGGTAATTATAGATATGACCGCTTATTCTTAAGATGACTAATTTAAAGTAGTTAATCGTTTTTAGGCCGCATCAACGGAAAAAGAATCACATCTCGAATGGAGGGCGAATCAGTAAGCAACATAATCAAACGATCGACTCCGATCCCCATTCCGCCGGTAGGCGGCATCCCTTGCTCCAAAGCGACCAGGAAGTCTTCATCCCAGACCATGGCTTCTTCATTACCCATGGCCTTTTCCCTAGCTTGAGCCATAAAACGTTCTCTTTGGTCCAAAGGATCATTCAGTTCTGTGAAGGCGTTGGCCATCTCCCGTCCATAAATAAAAAGTTCAAAGCGCTCAGTCAGCTCCGGGTGATCCTTTTTCTTTTTGGCCAAAGGCGACACTTCTACCGGATAGTCTGTTAAAAAAGTGGGTTGGATCAGTTTTGGTTCCACAAACTCAGAAACGATCTCATCCAAGATCTGCCCCTTGGTCTTCTTCCCCTTCAAGTCAATACCCAAGCCTTTCCCAACCTCTTGCGCTTCTTCATCTGTCTTCACTGTCATCCAATCAATACCGGTCTCCGCTTTGATTGCGTCAATCATGGATATCCGCTTCCAGGGAGTGTTGAGATTAATTTCAGTGCCTTGATAGTTAAGTTGTAATGACCCGGTAACTTCTTTGGCCACAGTGGTAAACAAGTCCTCCGCCAAGTCCATCATATCGGAGAGATCGGCATAGGCTTGATATAATTCCAGCATGGTGAATTCAGGATTATGTTTGGTGGAGATCCCTTCGTTCCGGAAACACTTGCCAATCTCATAGACCCGCTCCAGCCCCCCGACGATTAACCGCTTATGGTAGAGCTCCAAAGCAATCCGGAGTGTCAGATCCAGATCCAAAGCATTGTGGTGGGTACTAAAGGGGCGGGCATGTCCGCCGCCTGCAATTACGCTTAAAGTCGGCGTCTCCACCTCCAAGAAATTACGCCCGTCCAAGAAACGGCGGATGCTTGAGATGGCTTTGGTCCTCTTGATGAAGACTTCGCGTACATCCTGATTGCTGATTAGATCCAAATACCTCTGCCTGTACCGGATATCTACATCTTTAAGACCATGCCATTTTTCGGGGAGCGGACGCAAGGCTTTGGTCAAAAGTTCCCAGGCGGATACTTGGACTGTAATTTCGCCTCTTCGAGTCCGAAAAACTTCCCCGGAGATTCCCACAATATCTCCTAAATCCAGTTCAGTAAAGCGTTGATAGGATTCTTCACCCAGAATATCAACTTTGGCATAAATTTGGATCTGTCCGCTCAGATCACTCACATGAGCAAAGCTGGCTTTACCGTGGGTACGCATGGAGACCAGACGACCGGCGATCTTTACCTCATCTCCCAGTATAGTATCGCCGGCAGATAAGATCTCTTGCGCATGGTGAGTTTGGGGGAATTTGCGCCCAAAGGGGTCAATCCCGTCCTCCCGCAATTTCTTCATTTTGGCCAGGCGGTGCTCCATTTCTGCTGTACGAGCTACGTGATCCGCCCGCTCCTGATTCTCTTCCACTTAGCTTACCCCCCAATAAATTATGTGCTACGCATGGGGTTCCCGTGCGTAAAATCCCTGCATAAAGGAGGGGATGCTCCCCTCCTACCCTCAACCTATCACTACTTAACTTATTTCTCTATTCGATCAATCCTGTACCGCAGGATACCGACTGGGACATTGATCTCCACAACCTCTTTAATTCCCTTTCCTAGCAAGGCTTTACCTACCGGTGACTCGTTGGAGATCCTTTGCGCGGAAGGGTCGGCCTCGGCGGATCCGACTATTGTATATACCAATTTTTCATTGGTTTCCAGATCGGTGATAAAGACCTTTGAGCCAAGACTGACTTTGTCAGTCTGCACTTCCTCGTCATCAATGACCTTGGCGTTTCTTAACATCTTCTCTAAGGAGAGAATTCTTCCTTCTATGAACCCTTGCTCGTTTTTGGCATCCTCATATTCAGAGTTTTCGCTGATATCTCCGAATTCTATGGCTTGCTTAATCCGCTCCGCCACTTCTCTCCGGCGAACGGTCTTCAAATATTCCAGCTCTTTCTCTAACTTGGCCAGTCCCTCCAGCGTCAGAACTGTTTCCTTCTCGTTAGCCATGCTCAAGCTTCCTTTCAATCAAAATAATAGTCCGGATAGTTTCGATGCTTCCGGCCTGAAAAGAATCAGGCTTTCGGCGAAAAACTACAAAAAAATAGTTCCTTTAATATTAAAAGGAATATTAATCATAGTTGATAGCCGAGCGTCACCAGGCGCTTACAATATACTAATATACTAGATATAATACGTAATTTACCACATATTATAAACAAGAAACCCGGTCTTTAACAAACCAAGTTTCAAACAAAAACCTCCGGTTAAGTGAACCGGAAGGTATTTTTTGTATTATCATTATAACTGAGTGCCTTTCCAGTGTCAAGCTTTAACAGGCTACTTACATAAGGACAATGGAAGAAATAACTCTTGCCAGCTAGTGTTGGGATTCTCTCCACATGCGCCTTATCCACTTTTAACTAATTTCTCCTCCAGTTTACATAATAAATCCAACACCGCCTCTTTCGTCTCTGCGCTGTTGATTAAATCCCGAAAGCGGGCCGCTCCGGGAAACCCTTTCATATACCAACTCAGATGCTTTCGCATCTCGAGTATCCCTCGTTTTTCCCCACTGAATTCGATCTGCGCCCGAAGATGCTCCCTCATTAAAGCAAAGCGTTCTTCGTTAGTAGGCGGTGGAGGAACCGGCGCACCACAGAGGGCCGCGGTCACTTGTTTAATCAACCACGGATTACCCATTATTGCGCGGCCAATCATTACACCGTCACATCCAGTCTGCTCCATCATGGCCAGGGCGTCCGCGGGAGAGGTCACATCTCCGTTCCCGATGACCGGGATCTTCTGCACCACTTCCTTCACCCGTTTAATAATAGTCCAGTCTGCCTCTCCACTATAAAAGTCCGCTCTAAATCGACCGTGAACCGTCACGGCCGCCACTCCCGCCTGCTCGGCAAGGTTCGCCAATTCCGGAGCGACTTCTTGCCCCCGTGCCCATCCGGCTCTCATCTTGACGGTGACCGGACGGTCGGCCGCCGCCACCACTGCCTGGATGATCGCAGCCGCCCGGGGCAGATCCTTTAATAAGGCGGCTCCTTCTTCATTCTTGACTACTTTAGGTACAGGACAGCCCATATTCAGATCAATCAGATCAATCGGGTAATCCTGCAGGATCTCTACGGCTTTAGCCAGAATTTCGGGGTTCGACCCAAAGAGCTGAAGACTGATCGGGCGTTCATCCTGGCTCACCTGTAAAAGATCCAAGGTTCTGGCGTTCCCATAGACTAAAGCCTGAGCACTGACCATCTCGCTACAAACCAGACCGGCTCCCATCGCCTTTAGGATCCGGCGAAAGGGCAGATCCGTCACCCCGGCCATTGGAGCGGGAATGACCGGACTTTCCAATTTTACCGTACCAATCAACAACTTTTTTCCCTGGTGCGCGCAAGCCGTATCCGCATGTGTGCCGCTGCCAAGCTGAGTAGTGCTGTTCATTTAATCACTCCGGAGATGAATTAAGTGCTAAACTGTAAGTTCTGCCATTATGTCACAGTTTCCTGTCAATAACCACCAGGAACCGGCGTGGATCTTTCCCTATCCCCCGCTATACTCCGGTTAGGCCTGTGAAAAAACTATATTTGACCCCCGGCACACATTAATAGTGCCCGCGCAGGCTCCCGAAGCAGCGAAGCAGATCATGGTTTATTCTATCCTAAAACCCCAATAGGTTCAATCAGATATCAAAATTATTGCCGGAGTAATTCCGAGATGATTCTTTGCCAACGGAAATGAGTGGAGTTTTCCGGGTAGAATATAAATCGGATCTTGATCCAAACCGGTGTGATCGCAGAAAAGAAAAGATAAAGGTGGTTTATGAAGTAAAGATGCCGGCTTTAACCTTACCC
>DATCJV010000194.1:0-45764 GCA_036562625.1 Bacillota bacterium
TGAGAGGAAAGCTTCCTTATGTAAGCCGGGGCGGGCTTAAACTGGCCCGGGCTTTGGAAGTGTTTCCAGTGGAGGTGAGGGAGCGAGTGTGTTTGGATGCCGGAGCTTCGACCGGAGGGTTTACCGATTGTTTGCTACAGAAAGGAGCCAAGAAGGTGATTGCGGTTGATGTGGGCTATGGCCAGTTTGCCTGGAAATTGCGGCAGGATCCCCGGGTTGTCTTAATGGAAAAGACAAATGTGCGCTATCTCACTCAGGAACAGCTACCGGAGTTGCCTTCTCTCATTACTGCCGATCTGTCCTTCATCTCTTTGGAGAAAGTCCTTACTCCATTGGTAGGCTTACTGACTACAGACGGAGAAATCATCTGTCTGGTCAAACCGCAGTTTGAGGCGGGACGGAATAAAGTCGGGAAGAAGGGTGTAGTCAGAGAAGCCGGTGTGCATCTGGAAGTCCTAGAGAGAATGATTGCTCTAGGAGAGAGCCTCGGCTTGAGGCTGGGAGGGGTTACCTATTCCCCGCTCTTGGGTCCGGAAGGCAATATTGAGTTTTTAGTTTATTGGCGGCGACAAGGTGAAGAGATTGAACGGCCGGATTTGAAAGCGCTGGTGGAAGAAGCATGGCAAGAGGTAAAAGGGTGACTTTTCAAGGAATCTGCAGTGGGGTAAATTCGAGTAGAAAAAGACGAAAGCCTCTGCTTAATTGGCAGAGGCACTAACAAAGGAGGAAAAAAGGAGGGGTGACAAGATTAATATAACCCAAGTGTTTTAACACCGGGTTACAGTCAGATAAACGTTTGGCAACACTTGATATCTTGATGTTTTTATCCTCTCTGGAGCAAGCGGCATTCAGCCGCTAAACTTTTACCGTTGGCAGTTTGATTCTTTGCACGCCGTTGGATAACAGATTTTATTTAACAATTCGTAAAAGAATTAGAGATATGAGAAAGAACAGGTTATACTGGTGTTAAAATGATGGTGGACACTCATGTGCTCAGGAGTCCGGCAGAAGGTTAAATTTATATTAAATCTTCGATTTTTGCCTTTGATTTCTTGATCTTTCCTTGACTTTTTAGTATATTCTATGGCATAGAGGGGGAAAATTGTTTTTTTTCCATCTTCCTGCGGATTTATCTGCAGATTCCAGGCAATCCTGGGTTTTTTGACAGACTATACATCATGAGATGACACTAGGTTTAAGGAATTCCAGGATTAATGAGGAATGGAAGACCTTTTCCGACCGGTGGGTCGGTTTTTTCTTGAACCTGATCTGTCACCCGTTCCGGGGAGGTGAAAATTAGAGCTTTTTTTACACAGAATACTGAGGAGGAGGTATAAAGGTGAGTAGTAATTTTTCCACAGGACTTGAACTGTTGGTAATGGGTATGTTGGTAGTATTTGCTGTATTAGTGCTTTTAATGTATATTATGAAGATCATGAGCGCGATAGTAAATCGAGCGCGATCCGAGGCTAACCAAGAAAATAAGCAGCCGCTTCAAGGTGTTCAGATTGTTTCTACTGCTTATACAAGTGAAGAAGAACTGGCGGCGGTAGCGGCCGTCATGTCTAAGGTTTTACCAAAGAAAGGGATCCCTGTACGTTTGAATATCATAGAAGTCAAAAACTAATTTAGGAGGCATTATTATGCAATATTTTAAAGTTACGGTTAATGGAAAAACTTTTGATGTAAATGTGGAAGAGATCCAAAACGGGGCCGCTCCGGCTTCTCCTGCTCCGGCGGGACAAGCGCCACCCGCTCCTGCGCCTGTACAGACAGCCTCGGCTCCGGTGGCGGTCGGCGCCGGAGAGGAACCGATCAAAGCGCCTTTGGCTGGGACGATCATGGCGATTAAGGTGAAACCCGGCGAAGAAGTAAAAGAGGGACAGGTCCTCCTCACCTTGGAGGCGCTGAAGATGGAGAACGAGATCGTGGCTCCCCAGGCCGGTGTAGTGAAGGATGTTTACGCTCAATCCGGCGCTACTGTAAACGTGGGAGATATTTTGCTGACCCTCCGGTCGTTATAAGGAGGGTTTGGTATGCTAGAGAGCATTCAAGAACTCATTACCACAACTGGGTTTTCCTGTTTAACATGGCAACAAGGGCTCATGATTCTTGTTTCTTTTATCCTCATCTATTTGGCTGTTGTCAAAGAGTATGAACCCTTATTGTTACTACCCATCGCCTTTGGGGTGCTCCTGACCAATCTGCCGTTAGCCGGCTTGATGGCGGAACCCGAAGAGGGGAAAGTTGGAGGATTAATTTATTACCTGTATCAAGGAGTTAAATTAGGTATTTATCCGCCTCTGATCTTTTTGGGGGTCGGGGCGATGACTGACTTCGGCCCGTTGATCGCCAACCCCAAGAGTATTCTATTGGGGGCCGCCGCGCAGTTGGGCATCTTCATCGCTTTTCTCGGTGCTATCTTATTAGGTTTTGATCTGAAAGAAGCCGCGTCCATCGGCATCATCGGCGGGGCAGACGGACCGACCGCTATCTTCTTAACCAGCAGACTGGCTCCGCATTTGCTGGGAGCGATTGCCATCGCTGCCTATTCCTATATGGCTTTGATCCCCATTATTCAGCCTCCCATCATGAAGTTGCTGACTACGAAGAAGGAACGGCAGATCGTTATGGAACAATTGCGTCCGGTCTCCAAAACTGAGAAGATCCTCTTCCCGATCATTGTGACTGTGGTTGGAACCTTGATCTTGCCTGACGCCGGACCTTTATTGGGCTCCTTGATGTTCGGAAATTTGTTGCGGGAGTCCGGAGTAACGGAACGGCTGAATAAAACAGCGCAAAATGAGTTGATAAATATCATCACCATATTCTTGGGACTATCCGTGGGGGCTACCGCCAAAGCGGAAGTATTTCTAACCCCGCAAACACTTGGAATCATCTTCATGGGCTTGTTTGCCTTTGCCTTTAGCACTGTCGGCGGAGTGCTTTTTGGAAAGATCATGTGTAAGCTTTCTGGAGGGAAGATTAACCCCTTAATCGGGGCCGCCGGGGTTTCAGCGGTGCCGATGGCCGCCCGGGTAGTACAGAAGGTCGGCGCGGAAGAAAAACCCGGTAACTTTTTACTGATGCATGCCATGGGCCCCAATGTGGCCGGGGTGATCGGTTCCGCGGTGGCGGCCGGTGTGCTCTTAGCCCGCCTGGGTTAAGTGTGGCCTGGTGATCTTAGGGTACCGAAGATTTTCATGGTAAACCTTATATAGAGAGGATGAAGATTTTGGCACATCGTGTTGGAATAACAGAGACTATTTTCCGCGACGCCCACCAGTCTCTCTGGGCGACCAGAATGAAGACCGAGCATATGATGGCTATAGCCGAGGCTATTGATGAGGTCGGTTTCCACTCCTTGGAGGCCTGGGGAGGAGCGACTTTCGATAGCTGTTTACGGTTTTTAAAGGAGGATCCCTGGGTTCGTTTACGTAAATTACGGGCGGTGATCCGGAAGACTCCTCTCCAGATGCTACTGAGAGGACAGAATATTCTGGGCTACCGGCATTACCCTGATGATGTGGTCAGCGAATTCTGTAAGCGAGCTGTTGACAACGGAATCAGTATTATCAGGATCTTTGACGCCTTGAATGACATCCGCAATATGGAACTGGCGATCAAAGTTTCGAAAGCGGCAGGCGCCCATGTGCAGGGAGCCATCTCCTATACGGTGAGTCCTGTTCATGATATTGATTCCTATGTTAAATTAGCCAAAGAACTAGCCCAACTGGATTGCGACTCCATTTGTATCAAGGATATGGCCGGTCTGTTAAAACCCTATGTTGCCTATGATTTGGTGAAGAGAATCAAAGAAGAAACCAAACTACCGGTGCAGCTGCATTGCCATTATACCAGCGGTATGGCGTCCATGACCTATTTAAAAGCCATTGAGGCCGGAGTGGATGTAGTGGATACCGCGATGTCCGCGTTGGCCATGGGCACTTCTCAGCCGCCCACTGAGTCCCTGATCGCGGCCTTACAGGATACTCCTTATGACACCGGTTTGGATCTGGAGAAGATCGCTCCAATTAACCAGCACTTTAAGAACGTGCGGCAGGAGTATGAAGCCACTCCCGCTCCGCGCGAGGTAGATACCGCAGTGCTTTCCTATCAGATTCCGGGTGGAATGATCTCCAATCTCCGTAGCCAGTTGACGGGGCAGAATGCTTCCGACCGCTATGAGGAAGTTCTGGCTGAAGTGCCAAGAACCAGAGCGGAACTGGGTTATCCGCCGTTGGTTACACCCACCAGTCAAATGGTGGGGACGCAAGCCGTGCTTAACGTCCTGACCGGGAAGAGGTACAGCGTGGTGCCGAAGGAGATCAAAGATTATGTTAAGGGTTATTATGGACGCCCGCCGGCGCCTATTGATCCGGAGATTAAGAAGAAGATTATTGGTGACGAAGAACCCATTACCGGCCGGCCGGCGGATGAATTAGAACCCTTGCTGGATAAGGCGAGAAAAGAGATTATGCCTTATTACCAGCAGGAGGAGGATGTCCTCTCCTATGTGCTCTTTCCGGAAGTGGCGATGGAGTTTTTTAAGTACCGCGCTGCCAAACAATGAATTGATAATTGATGAGGCCTCCCCAAAGGGGAGGCCTCATCAACTTTTGAAGGCGGAGGAGGACTTTTTTAACCGTCCATTGCAGGGGAGGACTTTTTTTTGTAGAATAGAGGTATTGATTTTTGCCACCAATTAACTTTGTACACCTTCAATCTGCGGTTCCCTGGGGAAAGATCCCGCCCTTTTCCAGGCGGGCTTTATTCTACCGGGAGAACCGTCAGAGGTTATTCACTTTTTTATATAGTTTAAACCGTTTAAATCACATAACTACGGTTGTGTGGTAAATAATTCACATTGATAGTAAGAAAAGGAGCGATCTAGGATGAAGACCGCCAAAGAGATTCGCCAGGAGTTTCTGGATTTTTTTGCGGAGCGAGGGCATACTATCGTGCCCAGCGCTTCTTTAATACCGAAAGACGACCCGACCCTCTTATTCACCAATGCCGGGATGAATCAGTTCAAGGACGTTTTTTTGGGGACGGGGACCCGTCCGTATGTACGGGCGGCGGACTCGCAGAAGGTGATCCGGGTCAGCGGTAAACATAATGACCTGGATGAAGTGGGGCGGGACACTTATCATCATACTTTCTTTGAAATGCTGGGCAATTGGTCTTTTGGTGATTATTACAAAAAAGAGGCCATTTCCTGGGCTTGGGAACTTCTGACCAAAGTTTGGGGACTCCCCAAAGACAAGCTCTATGCCACGGTGCATCATACAGATAAAGAGGCGGCGGCGTTATGGCCGGAAGTGACTGAAATTCCGCCCGAGCGGGTTCTGCGCTTTGGCGACAAAGACAACTTTTGGGAGATGGGTGATACCGGCCCTTGCGGTCCGTGTACTGAGATTCATATTGATTTAGGTCCGGATCAGTGCGATAAAAAACACGTGCCCGGGCATAAATGCGCAGTGAACGGGGACTGCGCCCGCTATATCGAACTCTGGAACCTGGTTTTTATTCAATATGATCGGCAACCCGACGGTACACTGGTAGAGCTTCCTGCCAAGCATGTGGATACCGGGATGGGGTTTGAACGGATTGTCGCCGTGCTCCAGGGGAAAAGTTCCAACTATGATACGGATTTATTTGTACCGCTGCTGCGGAAGATCTCTGAATTGACTGGGGCGGATGCTGAAAAACCCGAACACGGTGTGGCAATGCGGGTAATCGCCGACCACCTGCGGTCTTTGACTTTTGCCATAGCGGACGGCGCTTTACCGTCCAACGAAGGTCGTGGTTATGTTCTCCGCCGTATACTGCGGAGAGCGGCCCGGTTTGCCCGTAACCTTGGAGTACGGGAGCCTCTATTGTATAAGTTGGTTCCTACCTTGGTGGAGATGATGGGCGATGCCTATCCTGAGTTAAAGGAGCAGGAGACCCATTGTCAACAGGTGATCTTGGCGGAAGAGGAGTCCTTCGGCCGGACTCTGGATAAAGGTTTGGAGCTTTTTATGGAACTGACGGAGGGGTTGAAGAAAGAGGGGAAAACCGTAATTCCTGGAGTTGACGCCTTCCGGCTATATGATACTTATGGCTTTCCCTTGGATTTGACACAGTTGATGGCGGAGGAGCTGGGTATGACGGTTGAAGTTGAACACTTCAATCGGTTGATGGAGGAGCAACGGGAGCGGGCACGGGCCAGCGGCAAGTTTGCCCAGGCGGAAAAGAGCCGGGACTGGAAGGTTCTTTCCGACGCAGCCCATTCTCAGTTTCTGGGCTATGAACATCTATGTTCCACAGCTAAACTATGTCAATGGAACGAGGATGAGCATTATTATAAACTGGTTTTTGACCGAACCCCGTTTTATGCCGAATCCGGTGGACAGGTGGGGGATATCGGCTTGTTACGGGCGGATGGAGAAGAATTCCCTGTCGTAAATACGGTTAAGGATCAGGACCGCATTATCCACCTGGTGCCAAAGGAGAAGGCTTTTCCCATTGAGGCAAGAGACTTTCAGCTGGAGGTGGATCACACCCGACGCAGATGGACGGCAGCCAACCATACAGCTACGCATTTACTCCAAGCGGTGCTCAGGAAGAATTTCGGCGCTCATTTACATCAGGCGGGTTCCTTGGTAGCACCGGATCGCTTACGTTTTGATTTTACCCACTATGAGCGGTTAACCGCCGATCAGTTGGAAAAAGTGGAGACGGAGATGAATGAGTTAATTGCCGCCGCTCTTCCGGTCCGGACTGATTGGATGGATTATTCCAGCGCACTGGAGCGGGGCGCCATGGCCTTTTTTGGTGAAAAATACGGAGACCGGGTCAGAGTAGTGCAGATCGGTGAAGAGAGTTTGGAACTTTGCGGGGGCACTCATGTGCGAAACAGTGCCGAACTGCTCTGTTTCCGTATACTATCAGAGGGAAGTGTAGCCACTGGAGTACGGAGGATCGAGGCAGTTACCGGAAAGAGCGCTTTGGAGTTGATGAAGAAAGAAAGGGAGATTCTACGGGAGGTAGCAGAAGTTTTGCGGGTGGAGCCTGAAGTAGTCGGGAAGAAACTCGCTGAACTAATGGAGGAACAAGCTAAATTAAAGAAAGCCTGGGAGGAATTGGAGAGAGAAAAAGCCCTGGCTGCCGGGGATCAGGCCTTGGACCACCTGAAAGAAGTAGGAGGAGTCCGCTATCTGGTGGCACGGGTCGACAATTTACCTATGGACCTGCTCAGAGAGAATGTGGATCGTTACAAGAGCAAACTACAGTCTTGTGTGGTGCTCCTTGGAGCGGTGCATGAAAATAAGGTGTCTTTTGTGGCCGGGGTAACTCCGGATTTGACCAAGACGATCAAAGCCGGAGAGCTCGTGAAGTCCGTAGCGGCTGTAGCGGGTGGCGGCGGCGGTGGGCGTCCGGATCTGGCTCAGGCAGGCGGAAAACATCCTGAGAAGATCGACGAGGCCTTGAAAGCAGGGGAAGAACTAATTATTAGCGTTTTGTCCGCCCGTTAGCAGCGGAAGCCTTGAAAAACCCTCCCCCGGCGCTTTAGCGGATAAAAACTCCGACTTACGCTTATATGATTCGAAATATGAAAGTGTGGTGAGCAGAAATGTTTTCACCACGCTTTTTTATTACAGAACCATTTTTCGTCAGTGGCCGGTCTCTACGAACAAGTAGAATTTACCTGAGTCTTCATTGTATGTTCTGAATCGGGATTGAAATAATAAGAAAAAGACGGCACCAAGGTAATGGGAATGTCGCGCGAGGAAGAAAGGAGGATATAAATGCAACAGCAACAACAAGGGATGTCACAAACGCCCCAACAGTCGCAACTCGGTAGTCAAAGTGTTGGGCTGATGGCTAGTCCGCCGGAGGTAATTACTGATAAAGACCACTTGTATTTGAAAGATGCTCTTTCCTGGGAATTATTGGCGATGAAGAAGTGTCACCATTACGCACGGATGTGCCAAGATCAAGAGGTGCGGGGGGTGATTGACCGCATTGGACAGATGCACCAAGACCATTATCAAAGGCTTTTAAGTGAGGTAAATCCGGCTAAAACTTTATACTAGAGGGAGAGGGTAATGTGAGTCAACAACAAAGCCCGGGTATAATAAAGAATCCGTCCACCAGTGTGTCTATGGTAAAAGGCCCGGAGATGAACGACAGGGACTTACTAAATGATGTTCTGGTTACCGAGAAGTATCTAACTGATAATTTCAATATTTTTGCCCGTGAGGCCAGCCACGGACAGTTGCACCAAGTGACTATGAGGATCCTGAACGAAAGCCATCAGGCAGCCCGAGACGCTTATAATACCATGTTTAAAAAGGGCTGGTATACATTGAATTCCGCCCAGGGACAAGCGCTCCAGCAAATCCAGGAACAATTCAGTAACTATGCGACACAGTTCCCGTATGGAAACATACATTAAAACAAATAGTCAGTCTACGAGGGCCTGTGCAGTGAATTTCAGTCATACTGCATAGGCTTTTCTGTTTATCGGGGTTTATCACTACCTTTCTTTACAATTAGGTTAAATGCTTATCCTAATGGCGGTTCAGATAATTACCACCAAAATGCCAGGATTTTCGTATAAAACGTAGATAATGGAGGATAATACCAACAGATGAATATATATCAATCTTGCATAAGAACTTGACTTTAGCTAAAATACTTATTAATTAGCACTCAGCATAAGTGAGTGCTAATAAGCAGTGAGAGGAGGGCAGGTAATCATGAACATCAAACCATTAGGAGAACGCGTTGTGATTAAGGTTCTAGAGAGTGAAGAAAAGACCAAGAGCGGTATTGTCTTACCGGATACGGCCAAAGAAAAACCGCAAATGGGAAAGGTTTTAGCTGTCGGAACCGGGAAGATCCTAGATAATGGACAGAAAGTCGCTTTGGAGGTCAAGGAAGGCGATACTGTTTTGTTTGCCAAATACGCTGGCACAGAGGTTAAACTTGACGGTGAAGAGTATATGGTCTTGAAAGAAAGCGATATTTTAGCGATTGTCAACAACTAAGCGCACCACGCGCGACGGCTTGTGTGAAAGAAAAGGAAGGTGAGAGGTTTGGCAAAACAAATGCTCTATAGTGAAGATGCCCGTCATGCCCTCGAGCGCGGCGTGAACGCTTTGGCGGACGCGGTTAAAATTACTTTAGGACCGAAAGGGCGTAATGTTGTTCTTGATCGGAAATACGGTTCTCCCACCATTACCAATGACGGAGTAACGATCGCCAAAGAAATTGAACTTGAGGATCCCTATGAAAATATGGGCGCCCAGTTGGCGAAGGAAGTGGCCACCAAGACAAATGATATCGCCGGTGACGGCACAACCACTGCTACATTACTGGCCCAAGCCATGGTCAGAGAAGGACTGAAGAACGTGGCCGCCGGCGCCAATCCCATGTTCCTGAAGAAGGGGATCGCCAAAGCCGTGGAGACAATAGTGGAAGAGATTAAGAAAGTCAGTAAAGCCGTAGAGAGCAAGGAGGACATCACCCATGTAGCCTCCAACTCCGCTGCTGACGAGGAGATCGGCGCCTTGATCGCCGAAGCCATGGAAAAAGTGGGTAAAGATGGAGTTATTACTGTTGAGGAGTCTCAGGGAATCGGGACCAGTTTGGAAGTGGTCGAAGGTATGCAGTTCGATCGGGGTTATATCTCTCCCTATATGATAACCGACTCAGATCGGATGGAAGCGGTTCTGGAAGAACCCTTCATTCTGCTTACTGATAAAAAGATTTCTTTAATAAAGGATCTCCTGCCGATCCTGGAAAAAGTAATGCAAAGAGGAAAACCCTTACTTATTGTGGCCGAGGACATAGAAGGGGAAGCTTTGGCCACGTTGGTTCTGAATAAACTCCGCGGGGTGCTTAATGTGGCCGCGGTGAAAGCCCCGGGTTTCGGCGACCGGAGAAAAGATATGCTCTCCGATATGGCCATTGTCACCGGTGGGCAGGTTATCTCGGAGGAAGTTGGGTTGACTTTGGAGAATGCCACCATCGAGATGCTGGGTACAGCCAGACAAGTCAGGATCACCAAAGAAGAGACCACGATCGTGGATGGGCATGGGGATCAACAAGAGATCAAAAACAGAATTAATCAGATTAAGTTACAGATCGAGGAAACCACCTCTGATTATGACCGGGAGAAACTCCAGGAGAGACTGGCTAAACTGGCCGGAGGAGTTGCCGTGATTCAAGTTGGCGCCGCCACTGAGACGGAGATGAAAGAGAGAAAGCACCGGATTGAGGATGCCCTTTCCGCAACCAGAGCAGCGGTGGAAGAGGGTATTGTGCCGGGTGGAGGAGTTACTCTGCTCCAGCTAGCCCCGGTTCTTGACAAGCTGGAGGCTACCGGGGATGTGGCCACCGGTATTCAGATCGTCCGGAAGGCTATGGCCGAGCCGCTCCGGCAGATTGCCAACAATGCCGGCATGGAAGGCTCGGTTATTGTGGAAAAAGTCAAGGATATGGAGTTCGGTGTAGGCTTTAACGCCTTAACCGGCGAATTCGGTAAGATGTTTGATTACGGGATCGTTGATCCGGCCAAGGTTACCAGAAGCGCGTTGCAAAATGCGGCCAGTATCGCTTCGATGCTATTGACTACCGAGTGCCTGGTTGCGGACTTACCGGAGAAAGAAGCTCCCTCCATGCCTAATCCGGGCGGAATGGGTATGCCCCCAATGTAATATAAGGAGAAGTCGGGTTAGAGCAGAGGCGGTTCGCGTAGACCGCCTCTTTTCTATAGAAGCGGTGCGGCTGAGTTATGCCCGTGGCATGGCGGGGAAACTTTGAAAACAGATGGAAAATCCTTTCCTGCTTGACATAATTTTATACATGTTCGCGGAAAGGATTTAAAGCTTTTCTCCAGAAATATTATGCTGTATTAGACCGGTCTGAGATCCGAAGAGGGTCGTATACGCGTGTGAGAAATATAACTGTGATTGTCGGCGGAGGGATGAAAATGAAGAAACAAATCTGTTTCAATCTGATTCTGGCAGTGGTTGCCTTAAGTTTAGTGACGATACAGGCCCCGGCGTTTGCTGTGTCGCCAGATGTATTAGATCTGGAGCTTTCTTATTCGTCACTAGAAAAGACGGAGTTCACCGGGGAGTATTGGTTTGTTGATCAATTTGGCGCAGGCCTATATTATGAAAATGAACGCTATTATACCTCTCTATTATTCCAACCGATTAAAGACCTGAAAATAAAAGCCGGCTATGATCTGACCGCCGAAAGTTACTGGGTGGGAGTGGACCACCGCGGAAGAATCGGTGAAAACTTGGTGGTGGATTCAGAGGTGAAGCGGTTCTGGCCGGACAAGGGAAGAAAAGGCGAAGCTGACTATTGGGAGTATAAAACCCAACTGGATATTGGCATTGGGGGGCAAAATATTATTTCTCCCGGTGTTGAAGGGTATTATTCCCCGGAGAAGAAGCCGGATCCGGAATTCTTCATTCATTTTGACATTAACTGGGGATTCGGTAAAGGATTCAACTTGAAATTTGAACCCCATGTTTTAGTGGTAGGTGATTTTGAGCACCAGATCACTCTGAGCAAGAAATTTGAGAATGATCTCTCCGTCGGAATATTTGCCGGACAAGATCGAGAAGGGGAATGGGAGTTTGGGGCCGTGCTTTCTTACTAATTTCGATGAGGTGTAATTGATTGAAGCAGATCACCAAGTTAAACAAGGAAACCTTTCGCCTGGCGCTCATCTGCATAGCCATTGGGTTAGTGGTCGGCTTGACAATCGGAGGCCTATGGGCTCACCGTTATTATCAGCAAGCTAAGGAGTATAACAGTCGTTTAGCGACGACCAAGGCACAACTTGCTGGATTACAAGAGAAGGAGTCCTTCATGGCGGTCTTATATTTTATCAAGGAGACCGGTACCGAGTCATACCTGGTGCCGGAACGCAGAAAAATACCTTATAACGGTAACCCCCAGCTGGCTGCGGTGCAAGAGTTGCTCAATGGGCCGGAGAACCCGGACTTACAGGCTGTCTTCTCCAGAAAAACCAAGGTGTTGAAGTTGGAGATCCAGGATGGACTGGCCACCATTGACTTGAATAAAGAGGCGACCAAGTCCTCCAGAGGGGCTTGGGGTGAAGCATTAACTGTCTCCGCCTTAGTCAATACGCTGACCAAGTTTCCTGAGGTGGATCAAGTCCGGATCCTGATCGAAGGGAAAGAAGTGGAGACTCTCTCCGGGCATGTGGATTTAACCCTGCCCTTGCGTAGAAACGAGCAAGTGATTAGATTGCCGGATGGACGTTGAGCTTCGTTTAACTTCCAATTATATGGCAGGTTTCTATAGAAGCTGTCCCTTTGCGGGGACAGCTTTTTTATATCAAATAGAATATCACGAACGGTTCATGTTCGTCATAAGCTATAAACAGAGAATAAATTGGGTGGGGCTGATTTTTTGAAGGCAGAAGAAATTGATCTGATGGCCAATCGGTTGTATAGGATTCTTGGGCGGAGGATAGGATTGGATTTTGGCAAGATCAGGAAATGCGTTTCCGCCATAGTCAATCTTCATGACGAGGAAATCACAGCCAAACTCAGAGAGAAGCTTTTGTGAGGCCTCTGCCTGTTATGTTACGTCGGGGAGGTGGACACATGGAAAGGGTACGGGTGTCAGGTGACTTGTGTGATCTGTTGAAAGAGTTAACTGATGATCATGTAATTATTATTTTTGAATCGGGCAGAAGTGAGCGGGTGGTCATCAAAAAGGTAGTCGGAAATATTGTTGTAGGCAAGATTGGAAATAACCAGTTTATCTTCATTAATTGTGATTGTATCTGTGCTGTGATCGCCAGTTGCGAAGAGATTTTGGATTGAAGAAAGGGTGCGACCAGGTTAGCAGAGAAATTCGCTGTCCCTTATTGGGACAGTTTTTTTATGGCCATATTACACCCCAAACCTGCATAGAAATTTGGAGATGAGTATCTGTGTGAGCTGGGTAAGGGGCGTGGACAGATGAAAACCGTTTATTATCTTTCCAAACGAAGACTGGTCCTGATTCTAGCGGCATTAGTTCTTCTGATCTCTTTGCCAAAAGGTATATTTTTTAGGAAATACCTCCCGGCTGGATCAGGCTACAAGAAAATTGAGAGTTATCCCACTTTGATTTATCTTCCGGAATATGCCTCCGGGCCGCCGATCGAGGCCAGCGCCGCCATTCTGGTGGAGGCAGTCAGCGGAATGATTCTGTACGCCAAAAATGAACACAGCAGACGGGCGCCGGCCAGTACCACCAAGATCTTAACGGCAGTAGTCGCTCTGGAAGTAGGAGATCTCCGAGACGTAGTGACTGTCAGCAGACAAGCAGCAGCCACCAGTGGTTCCAGCCTCTGGCTGAAGGCGGGGGACCGGATGCGTTTGAGTGAACTGCTCAAGGGCACATTACTACGTTCGGGGAATGACGGGTGTGTGGCGATTGCCCAGCATATAGCAGGCACGGAAAGCGCCTTTGTCGAGTTGATGAATAGAAAGGCCAAGGAAATCGGGGCTTTAAACACTAATTTTCGAAACACTCATGGTTTACGGGCTCCTTCTCATTATACCACAGCCTTTGATCTGGCCCAAATTACCAGATATGCCATGCACAATCCGGAGTTTGCCAAAATTGTCTCCACTAAGGAAGAGTTGATAGAATGGCATGAGGGGAAAAGAACGGCTGTCGTCCGTAATACCAATAAATTGTTATGGTCTTTTGCCGGCGCCGATGGAGTAAAAACCGGGACCACGAAGGAGGCTGGTCATTGTCTAGTCGCTTCAGCTACCAGGGACGGACGAAAATTCATCGCTGTCGTGTTGAATAGTCCGAACCGCTGGAGTGAGGCAACCAGGCTGCTGGAGTACGGCTTTAACCATTTTTCCCTGCACTTATTGGCCAGGGTGGATCAACCTGTAACGCAGATTCAGATTCCTTCAGGATATCCAGCAAAGGTACAGGTTTATCCCAGGGAGAACCTGATGGCTGTTCTTCCTGTGGGCAAAGAGGGATTTGCCCAGAGAACAGTTTTGCTGGATCCGCAAATAATTGTGCCTCCGGTTAGGCCTGGCACGGTCGTAGGAAAGATATCCTTCAGGTATAAAGGGGAAGAAGTGGACGCAGTAGATTTGCTAATTTTAGACCGGATCGAAAAAGATACTTGGTGGCATAGGCTTTGGAGGAGAGGAAGATGAAAGAGCTGTGGAGGGCGGCGGGGGTTGCCTCCATCTATATTGGTACAGTGATAGGAGCAGGGTTCGCTTCGGGACGGGAAATATGGGAATTTTTTTCCCGTTATGGGCGGCAGGGAAGGCACGGGATCCTGGTCTCTGCTTTACTCCTAGTTTACCTTGGAGTAAAGGCCATGTTGTGGGGAGAAAGGATGAAGGCCCGGTCTTACCGGGATTTTCTTTCCATGGTCGCGGGCCCCCGCCTGGGGAGGCTGGGCGAGTGGTTAATGACCCTTTTTTTGCTGGTCTTGACCGGCATTATGCTGGCCGGAGCCGGAGCAGTCGCCGCGCAACAGGGCATACCTTGGGCGGCAGGTTGTTGGGGAACAGTGATCTTGGCCGTACTTGTCCTAAGGGGGCGCTTGGCCGGGATTAAAGGAGTCAATATGACAGTCATTCCCTTGCTCTTTTTAGTCGGTATTTTGCTGCAGGTTGGAGAGTCGCCCAGTGTTTTATGGGAACAAAAACCGGATTCCAGCGGAGCATGGTGGCTCTTATCAGCCTGTCAATATAGTGGATATAATCTGTTTTTAGCCCTGCCGGTGCTGGTGACCATGTATCAGTTGGAGGAGGATCCGGCTGTTTTAAGGTGGGGAGGAATACTGGGCGGTATCGGCTTAGGTGTTTTGGCTTTCCTCTTTCACCAGGCAATCTTGGGGATGGACGTAGGCAGATGGGAATTGCCGTTGATGATGATTATTAAGAGATGGGGGCAGGTGTGGGGATGGATCTACGCTTTTGTCCTTTGGGGGGAGTTGTTCAGTACTCTGCTGGCTCATGCCTTTGGTTTGGCCACCAGGTTTGGATGGGTCAATCACAGGTGGTATGTCTGGCAATTGACTCTCTTATTAGCGGGAACCGTTCTCATTTCCAGAGTCGGTTTTGCCGATTTGATCCGCCTCGTCTACCCGGTCTTTGGATTATTCTCCCTTCTGATGCTGCTCCCGTTAGCCCTGAAACCGTTGCCTGTGCAAAACAGTAAATCCGGGAAAAGTAGCAGAAAACACCGGATAATCACAGAGTGATTTATCGACAAGAAATTTCTGGCATATCTGGTATAATTAGAAATGTATGCATTTGCGCGCACGTACTGTCCGCGCCGGGTTTTTATGTCCGGATAGGCAGTTATGTTTGGAATTAGATGGAGGTGAGATCTTGAGCAGGCAAACTAGTCTGGCGGTAGCTGACCCGCTTGAACATTTGACTGAAACAAGAAAAAAAGGAAGTCCGGGGAGGAAGGAAGAGACGACTGCTGATTTTTCCTCCACTAATGTAAATATAGGGGCTGCCGGGGAAAATGGATCAACCAAGTTATTTAAAGAATACGTCCATCCAGAGTACAAACTGAAACAACTGGTCAGAGGTATAGTCCGTAGCGGATGCGGTATTCTGTACGGGTATTTCTTGGCGAAACTAGACCTCTTTGCGCCCCTTTATCCGTTTGGTCCTGCTTATGCCGGTGTATGGAGCGGTTCGCCTTTATCGGTTGGTTTTTTATTTATCCTCTCCACTCTAATTGGCCTGGGCACAGAGTTTTCCGGAACCTTCTTCTGGGCTAGATTAGGCATATTCCTTTTCTTATTTTATCTGGGCAAGGTAATGAGCAGAAAGCTCACTTCTGCCAGCTATGGTTTGCTTGCCCTCTTCTTCTGCGGCCTAACCGGCTTCTGGCGAATACTTGGCTTTACGGACAAGTCCTTCCTCTTCCTGCATCTGGAGGCTGCTTTGGCAGTCGGCTTTTACTTTATTCTCAAACCTGGTCTGCTTCGCCTCTTTTTCCGACAAAAAGGCTTCCCTGTGCAGGAGGTCCGGTATTCGCTAGGGCTATTGGCGGTTGTCACCTATCTTATCTTTGCGTCTGTGTTTAACTCCTCGGCCAGGGGGTTAGTCAATTTTTCCCTGGTTTTTGCCTTGTCAATTATCTTGTTTCTGACCATGTATTGTGGAACCGGCGCCGGTTCCGTCATGACCGCGGCTTTTACCTTGGGCGCGGTGGTGGGTCGGATTTCTGCTCCGTGGGAGGTCATGTTGATGACAGGAACCGGATTGCTGGGCGGTTTGGCGGAAAAGGTCAAGCTACGCCACAGCGGGGGGAAGATTGGATATGTCATGGGCTTCTTGGGAAATCTGTTCTTGGTCTATGTGATCTGGCCGGAAAGTCGGTTGCCCGCGACGGTTTGCTCCTCCTTCTTGGCGTTGGGAGTGATGGCCTTGGTCCCGCGGAGGGTGGGGGTCAAGTTTTGCCAGGAGGTTCTGGAAATCGAGGAGTTTGGTTTGTTTGGCAAGAAAGCGGAGAACATACGGAAATCACTCTTTCTTCGGTTGCACGGAATTTCTGAGTTTTTTATGGAACTTTCCAAAGTATTTCGGGAAGAACCTGTGCAACCGGAGGAGAAAGCGGCTGTTGGTTTACTGATGGAAGAGATTATCCAGGAATGCTGTATGGAATGCCAATCCTTTCCAGAATGTTGGCGGGAGTCATTTTATTCCACTTATAAAGAAGTGTTTGATCTGATTACCATTGCTGATCTACAGAGCGGCGCCAGGGAAGACCAACTCCGAGGGAGATTGGGTGAGAAGTGCTCCAGGAGTGCGCAACTGCTCTCTGTGGTCAATCATAAAACGGAACGCTATAAAGTGGAGTATTTGTGGAGGAAAAAGCTGGAGGAAGCTAAAGGGTTCCTTTCTGCGCAATTAACTGGAGTCTCCCGCCTGATTGGCCGGTTGATTCAACAAATCAATCTGGATCTGGGAGATCAGACCGGAGTAGAACAGGAGTTATTAATGGATTTAAGGCGGATGGGTTTTTCCGTCAGCGAGGTCTCCGTTACTTGCCTGAGCCGGAATAATATAGAGGTTGAGGTGACGAAGAAAAGCTGTACGGCCAAGGAGGAGTGCCGTTTATTGGTGGCGCCGGTGGTGGCGCAGTTACTTACCGGGAGTTTTTCCGTTAAGAACCGTCAATGCAGATTTGGTGAAGGCGGGGAATGCCGCTTTACTCTCTGGAAATCGCCCTGTTTCAGCGTGCGTTCTATGGCCGGGGCCATCCCGAAAACTGGTAATAAATTGTGCGGAGACAGCCATCGATTGATCGTTTCCAATGACGGATATACAGCGGCTATCCTAAGTGATGGTATGGGAGCCGGAGAAGAAGCCGCCAAATTAAGTAAGATGACCATCTCTCTGCTGGAACGTTTAATGGCAACCGGACTGGATAAGAAGGTCTCCCTACAATTAGTCAATTCCCTCCTTTTGCTTCGCAGTACGGGCGAGAACTTTGCCACCTTGGATTTGTTTGTTTTAGATCATTATACAGGAGAAGGAGAGTTTATTAAGATTGGGTCTGCGCCCACCTATCTGAAGAGAGGAAAGAATATTGATGTGATCCGTTCAACTTCTTTACCGGTGGGTATCTTACACGAGGTGGAACCAGAGTGTTTCAGGTATTCTTTACAGGATGAAGATTATATAGTCTTGGTCACAGACGGGTTTTTGGGGTTCAATAAAGATAAAGAGGGCGACTGGATTTTCAAGGCGTTGAAAAAAGCTGATAATATCGGACCCGAAGCATTATGCGATTATCTGTTGGAATTGGCGTGTATGGAAGCAGGAAGTACTATTGAAGATGATATGAGTGTTATGGTTTTACAAATAAAAAACGAGGATAATTCGACGAAATCACGAAACTCTTTTGTATAGTAAACGTTATAAATAAAAGTGGTGCGCAAGGCAATGGAGAAATTGATGGAAAATTTTGAAGAGAAGGTCTTATTCACAGTACGAAAGTATAAAATGCTGGATCCGCACGACAAAGTTTTGGTGGCCGTTTCCGGTGGAGTTGATTCCCTAACTTTACTTGCGGTTTTACGGAAAATTCCTTTTGATTTGGATTTATCGGTTTTTCACTTGAATCACGGTTTACGACCGGAAGCCAAGAAAGATGCGGAACTGGTCGCGGAGATCTGCCGGAAGTGGTCCATCCCCCATCGCATAATTAACATCAATGTACAGGAGACTAAAGGGACGGATTGTATACAGGCGGCCGCCAGAAAGGAGCGGTATAGATTGCTGGAGGAGGTCGCCGCTGAACAGGGAGCGACCAGAATCGCCTTGGGCCATCAGGCCGATGATCAAGTGGAGACTATGTTAATGAGGTTCATAAACGGCGCTGGACCGGAAGGAATGGCGGGGATTCCTCCGGTCCGGGGCAGGTATATTCGCCCCTTAATTGAGGTGAGCAGAGCGGAAATTTTGGAATATGCCAGGCACAGCAGGTTGGTTTGGGCGGAGGATGCCTCGAACCAAAAAACCGATTATTTCCGGAATAAAATTCGCCATTGTCTGCTCCCGCTTTTGGAAAAGGAGTATCAACCACAGTTAAGAAAGAGGTTAATGGCAACGGCTTCTTTATTTCAGGAGTGGGAAGAATATCTTCACACTCAAGTCGGACGTGTGCTGGCTGACTGGCAGCTGGAAAGCACGGCGCGCCTGAGTGAGCAGGCGCGGATGTGCCCGGGTGAGTTGTTTTCGCCTGATGATAGTAAATCAGGATCTTCCGTAGAACTAAGGAGCAAGGAAGAACCGAGTTTTTTGGAGGAGATCAGGATCCCGGCAGAGCAATGGTCCATCTTGTCTCCAGCATTAAAACGGGCCGTCTTCCGGGGTGTGGTCTTTAAAATCCAACCCGGGCTGCGTTTGGAATATAAGCATTCCGAGCTGTTTCTCGATTTGTTAGCCGGAGCTAACGGCCGGAGGATTATTCTCCCCGGAGATTTGGAGGTCAGGAAAGAGCATGACCAGATCATCATCAAGCCAGTAAAGCAAGAGGTGGTCGAGAGGTTCTTTTTACCTCTGAATATTCCCGGCTGCACCGAGCTTCCCTTTGGCCAGGGCGTGATTACAGCAAGCCAAGGGAAGAAGGACCTTCTCCCCAAAGATTGGCGGGAAGTCTCCCCAGCGGAGGCCTTTTTTGATTATGACCGGGTGCAGCTACCCCTCTATCTCAGACCACGTAAGTTAGGAGAGCGCTTTACGCCTTTAGGATTGGCGGGTACCAAAAAACTCAAGGATTTTTTCTCCGATCTTAAAGTGCCCCGGAAAGAGCGGGACAGAATTCCATTGGTGGTTGATGCGGAGGATCGGGTACTCTGGGTGGTTGGAATGCGCCCCAGTGAGGTGGGGCGGATCTCCGAACGCACGGAGCATGTCTTATACCTGAAATATACCAGATAATGCAGGGAAAGAGTAATGTTGTGGAAAACCTATGAGTGTGGTATAATTTAGTCTATGGCATTTTTGCCCTCGAGAGGAGGTTCATTATTTGCGGTTTTTTAGGGAGTTAAGCTTCTATTTGCTTCTTGCAACAATAGCATTAGTCGTACTATGGCGGGCTGTGGCCGCCCCGCAGAATGTTCAACAATTGAGATGGGATCAATTCCTACAAAAAATAGAGAATAATGAAGTTATTGACGTGAAGATAAATACAGAAGGACGAATTGAGGGTTTTTTAAAGGGAAAGGACGGCGACAAGAAGGTTCCTTTTGTTTCGCAGGGGCCAAGCCCTACCCTCTCTCCCGAGGTTTATGAGGAACTTTTGAAGGAGATGAAGATTCCGCGGGAATATACTCAGAAGACCGAATCCTGGTGGGCGGTGTATTTACCATATTTGCTACCGGTATTGCTCATGATGGGTCTCTGGTTCTTTTTAATCAATCAAATGCAGAATTCCGGAAATAAGGCGATGTCGTTCGGGAAAAGCCGGGCGAAGCTGTACTCTGAAGAGCGGACCAAGGTTACCTTCGATGATGTGGCCGGCGCTGATGAGGCCAAAGAGGAACTTGTGGAGATTGTGGAGTTTCTCAAGCAACCGAGACACTTTACGGAATTGGGAGCGAGGATTCCCAAGGGGGTGCTCTTGGTGGGCCCGCCAGGAACCGGTAAGACGCTATTATCCAAGGCAGTGGCGGGGGAAGCTGGTGTTCCCTTTTTTAGCATTAGTGGATCCGATTTTGTAGAGATGTTTGTAGGAGTGGGCGCCTCCCGGGTACGGGATCTGTTTGATACCGCGAAGAAGCACGCCCCCTGTATAGTATTTATCGATGAAATTGATGCCGTGGGACGGCAACGGGGCGCCGGGTTGGGCGGAGGTCATGATGAAAGGGAGCAGACCCTGAATCAACTTCTGGTGGAGATGGATGGGTTTGAACCTAATTCCGGTATCATTATCCTGGCCGCTACTAACCGTCCGGATGTGCTGGATCCAGCGCTTTTGCGGCCCGGTCGTTTTGATCGGCAAGTAACTCTAGATATCCCGGATATTAAAGGGCGGGAGGATATTTTAAAGGTACATGCCAAGGGAAAACCCTTAGGTCCTGATGTGGATCTCAAGGTACTGGCACGTCGTACTCCGGGTTTTACCGGCGCTGATTTGGCTAATACGCTAAATGAGGCCGCTCTGTTGGCAGCGAGAAAAAACCAGAAGCAGCTCACCATGAAAGATTGTGAGGAGGCTGTGGAACGGGTAATTGCCGGGCCGGAACGAAAAAGCCGGATTATGAGTGAGAAAGAAAAACAACTTACTGCCTATCATGAAGCAGGTCATGCCCTGGTTGGGCACTACCTGCCAACAGTAGACCCCATTCACAAAGTTTCTATTATTCCCCGGGGACGGGCAGGCGGATACACTTTGGCCTTGCCACTGGAGGATAAACACTATGCGACCCGTACCGAGCTGTTGGAGAATGTCACGTTTATGCTTGGCGGACGGGTAGCGGAAGCCATTGCGCTGGGAGAGATTAGCACCGGTGCTGGCAATGATCTGGAACGCGCGACTAAGCTGGTGCGCAAGATGGTCACTGAATACGGGATGAGTGACGAACTGGGGCCGATGACTTTTGGCCACGGTCATGAGGAACAAGTGTTTTTAGGGCGGGACATTTCCCGTGATCGTAACTATAGTGAACGAGTGGCCGCTGAGATTGATGCGGAAATGAAAAGAATTATTGAAGACGCCTATCATAAAGCGGAAAAGATTGTCCAAGAGCATAGAAAGGAACTTGACGCTATAGTTGAGGCTCTATTGGAAAAAGAGACTCTGGAAGCAGAGGACTTTGAGAGACTGTTGGATTCTTTCAAACATGACACTGCCTCCGGTTCGACACACCACCATGCGCTTGCCGATGGAGAAGGAAAATTGTGAAGATCAATGGGGAGAGAGTCATGCTCTCCCTCTTTTCGCATTTAGGCGTCTTCTCGCTGCCTGTCAACAGTGGGTAGTCAATTTTACAAAGTCTGCCCTTACTTTGGGGCCAAAGATCAGATCTGGTTCTCGGCTTTTCTTCCCATGCTCAGCTTATAGTTTTTTCATTTGCCTTGGCTACGCGTTGATATAATCTTTGCCAGGTCACCTGCGGGCTGGGTTGGACATGAAATGAAATATTTTATGGCAGGAAGGGGCATTATATTATGGAATTATGGACAAGTGCTTATGCTGACAGGCCTACTTCTTGGCAGAAATTTTTACTTATCTTCTCCTTCATTATATTTCTTGGGTTATGCCTCGTATATGTGGGATTTTTACGGGTATATCGTATTTCCAGTGATATTATGAAACAGCCTATGAATATCTTAGTAATGGGTGTTGACGCCGAAAAGATTGGTGACAATGGTGAAAGAGAAAGGCCTCGTACAGACACAATGCTCTTCATTGCAGTTCGCCCGCAGCAAAAAAAAGTCGGCGTCTTTTCCATCCCCAGAGACAGTTTGGTTGAAATACCGGGCTACGGAATAGACCGGATTAATATGGCCTATGTCTACGGAGGGTATGAATTAACAAAACAAGTTGTTGAGGAGGTGATGGGAGTCTCCGTTCAACGTTATGTATTGATTAACTTCGAAGGCTTTAAGGAGCTTGTGGATTTGGTAGGCGGGGTGGAGATTGAGGTGGATAAAAGAATGTTCTATACAGACCACAGCGCCGGATTAAAGATTGACCTGCAGCCGGGGACACAGATTCTGAACGGAGAAGAGGCTCTGGGCTATGTCCGGTTTCGTCGGGACCCGTTGGGTGATATTACTCGGGTCGGCAGGCAACAAGTCTTCTTGCTGATCTTGGCCGAGAAGATCATGGCGCAGAGCCGGGAGCTCATCTTTAAAATTCCATCCTTTTATCGGATTGGGCGTAAACATTTACAGACAGATCTATCCTCAGTGGATATTATTGCTTTATACCGTCTATCAAGACGGTTAAATCTCCATACAGACTTGATTACTGCGACCCTTCCGGGAGAATTTTCCGGGCCATTCTGGAGTTTGTCTACAGAGAAGATCGGACGGATGCTGCAAGAGTTTATGCGTTAAAGGGTGTGGAGCCAACCGGTTTGCAAGTACACTTGACAACAATAGAAGGGCCTGTAGAGGAAAGAATCTTCCGGTCAGGCCTTGGGAGAGATGATGCTATGAAGATAGATGTGGTATTGAGTGCCGGGATGAAAGCGAAACACGATTTTTCCGGGCAAATCGTTGTAGTGATCGATGTTTTACGGGCCACTAGCACAATTTTGACGGCCTTAACCAATGGGTGCCTGGAGGTAATCCCCGTTCAAAAAGTTAATGATGCCTTGGCTCTGGCCGAAAGGGTTGGGCGCGGCCAGATTCTATTGGGAGGAGAAAGAAAGGGGATACGCATCCCCGGCTTTGACCTTGGTAATTCTCCGTTGGAGTATACCAGGGAGCGGGTGGAGGGGAAAAAGGTGATCCTCTGTACCACTAATGGTACAAAGGCGTTGAAAGAAACGAAGGGCGCCGCTGAGGTAATCATCGGCAGTTTTTTGAATATCACACGCGTGGCTTCTTATCTCAAGGAGACAGAGAAAGACATTACTCTGTTTTGTTCAGGACAAGACGGAGGATTGGCCATTGAGGATCTGTTATGCGCCGGGCAGATCATAAAGAAGCTTCTTTTTATCACTAAGAACGCTACAGTACCGGAATTAACCGATGCCGGGAGGGTGGCGCTGATTACCTATAAGCACTTAGCCAATAAAAACAAAGGTCCGATCCTCGCCATGGCCCAATCTGGACATGGACAGTACTTGGCCTCTATTGGTTTTAACGATGATTTATTACACTGTAGCCAGGTTGATGCATTACCTAATTTGGCGGAGTACAAAAACGGCAGTGTGGTCTTGAAGTAGCTGACCCGTATTTTATAGAGTTTGCAGATAATGAATAGCGGTTTTGTGCTGTAAAAAAGCGGTTGTATGCTGTTTCTCCGGTGATAAACAGTGGACAACCGCTTTCTTTGGTACAGGCCTAGGTTTTAACTAATTGGTTAGAGCACGTATAGGAGCTGGAATTTGTCCGCCGCGGCGGACAAATCTTTGCGATCCGTAAGAATTAACTGCCATAATCGGAGCTTCCCCCAAGAGGCCGCCAAAAGAGACCTTTTCCCCTACGCTTCTACCGGGGACAGGGATGATCCGGACAGCGGTTGTTTTATTATTTATTACCCCAATGGCCATTTCGTCCGCGATGATTCCGGCGATGGTTTCCACAGGGGTATCGCCGGGAATGGCAATCATGTCCAGACCTACTGAGCAGACAGCGGTCATGGCTTCGAGTTTAGTCAGGGAAAGGGCACCGGTTTCAACTGCTTCGATCATGCCCGCATCCTCGCTGACTGGGATGAAGGCTCCGCTGAGTCCGCCAACGTAGGAGGAAGCCATGGCCCCTCCTTTTTTCACCGCATCATTCAACATGGCCAGAGCGGCGGTGGTACCATGAGTTCCACATTTTTCAAGCCCCATTGTTTCAAGGATATTTGCCACACTATCACCAGGAGCCGGAGTCGGCGCCAGGGACAGATCAACGATGCCAAAGGGGATCTCCAGTTCGGCCGAGACTTTTCTTCCGATCAACTCCCCTACCCTGGTAATCTTGAAGACGGTCTTTTTGATCTCCTCGGCCAGAGCCCCCAGATTAAGCCCAGGAAAACGTTGGATAGTTGCTCTGACCACTCCCGGGCCGCTGATGCCGATATTGATAGTTGCCTCCGCTTCACCGATGCCGTGGAAGGCCCCGGCCATAAAGGGGTTATCCTCGGGGGCATTGGCAAAGACCACCAGTTTGGCGCAGGCGATCCCCGCAGCGTGGGCGGAGAGGGCAGCGGCTTTTTTGATGGCGTCGGCCGCCAGATTAATGGCATCCATATTGATTCCGGCTTTGGTGGAGGCCACGTTCAGGGAGGCGCAGACTTTGTCGGTAGAGGACAAGGCCTCAGGCAGAACAGAAAAGAGCGCATGATCACTGCTAGTGAAGCCTTTCTGGACCAATGCGGAGAAGCCGCCAATAAAATCAATGCCAAGTTCATCAGCGGCTTTATCCAGTGTCCGGGCGATAAGTAAAAGGCCTTCCGGAGAAAAATTCCGGCTCAACAGAGAGATGGGAGTAACAGCCACTCTAGTGTTGATAATCGGTACTCCGTAGAGGCGTTCCATCTTTTTAACGGTGGGGACCAGTTTTTTTCCGGTGGAGAGAATTTTCGCATAAATATTATCGGCAGTAATTTTCGGATCCGCATCCCCGCAATCCAGGAGGGAAATTCCAAGGGTAACCGTACGAATATCGAAATGTAAGTGATTGATCATGTTAATGGTTTCTAAAATTTCTTCGGGACTAAACCCCATTCATGCCACCTCATTATCTATATTTTGGAGACAGTATGTTTTGTTGCTTAGCGATGGGCTGGATGAAAAGTAGCCGCGCGATTTACGCGCGACTATATGCGGTGCATGTAGCGATAAATGTCTTCATGCTGGATGGTGATTTGAATGCCCATCCTTTCTCCGGCGGCTAATAGTTTTTCCCGCAATACGGTCAAGTCGGTTTCAACAGGCAAATCAATCAGGATAATCATGGCAAAGATCCCTTGCAGCAGAGTTTGTGTGATATCAATAATATTACAGTTACTATCTGCTAAAATCCTGGTGACTTCCGCGACAATTCCGACTTGATCATAACCCATGACCGTGATTACAGCTCTTTCCAAATTTTACTCCTCCAATAATTCTGCTGTGTCCAAAATGTTTATAGGATCAAAGCAACAAGTATTAGTTTATATTATTATAGACAATGATCCGGTTTCTTCCGCTTTGTTTAGCTTGGTATAAAGCTTCATCGGCTTTTTGCAGGACTTCTTCGGAAGTCTTGGCGTGTTTCGGAATGGAGGCGATTCCACCGCTAATCGTAATGGAGAAGGATCTTCCTTCTTTATCTATAAACTCCAGGGAGGCAATTTGCTGGCGGATCCGCTCCGCAACTTCTTTCAGCTGGTTTAGATCAGTATTTCTAGAAAGAAGGAGGAACTCTTCCCCCCCGTAACGGATGGCCACTGAGTTCTCGTCGGTATTTTTCTGCAAAATAGAGGCCACGGTTTTGAGGACATCATCACCGACCAGGTGGCCACGGACGTCGTTTACCTGTTTAAAGTGATCAATATCAAAGATTAAACTACTGAAGCTTAAGGGCTCTTCCTTCTTTATACTCTCCGCCTTGATGTTTTCCAGATAATTATTGAAATAGGTTCGATTGTACAAACCGGTTAATTGATCGTGCAAGGCCATGTCTTCTGTGGCTTGATGAAGTTTGATGTTTTCCAAAGCCAAACTAAGCTGGTTGCCGATGATCTGTAATAATTCCCGCTGGTCATTTTTAAAGACATTTGCTTGGAAATGGGAGACGATTAAGATTCCGATCTTTATCTCTTTGGTATACAAAGGAATACAAAGAATAGAATTAATACCATACTGCTGTAAAAGTTCGATATCAGCGGTTGTAGCCGCTTCCCAGCCCAAGAGGGACTGTTCCCTTAAGGCTTTATAAGGCAACCATTCCGGCGTCTGGATGATTTGGAGTAATGGGGTAAAGTCTTTCACTCCGGAATACGCCAATACCTTTAGAGATTGATCTTCAGCCAGTCCAAAGATGGCGGTGAAGGCGCTGCCTAAAACACCCTGTACAATATCGGTGATTTTGGTTAAGAGTTTTGATTCATATAGTTCGTGGTGGATATATTGTTGAATCAAGCTCAAGGTATAAGAGGCGGCATACTTCTCTTCCAAAGAGGCGTTTACCTTATTTAACGCTTTGAGATGGTCTTCCTTTTCGTGGAGAATGGTCCGCATTGATTTGATAAACTGGTGATCCTGTTTGGATAATAAATGGGTCAAAGCTGCGGTAAAAAGAAGAGCGGAATAAGAGATGAACAAGGCGTATACCATATAGCTGTCCTGTGCGTAACTGAAGAGAGAGGGCTCCTTTCTCCAGAAGAGCAGAAGGTTAAGGGAGAATCCGATCAAGGATAAGGCGGTCACGAGGCTAACTTCACCGGGGACAATTTCCCGGGCGGTAATGAAGATACAGATTAAATAGAAAGGAAACACAAAACTATAGGGGCTTGCCGTTAAGTGGTAGGCCAGAGAGACCGCACCGACGTCGACCAGACTAAAGACCCAAAAATAGCGTTGGGTGACACTGAAGTCTTGCTTATATATTATAATCTTACATAACAACCCCAGGAGGTTAAAGAAGAAGAAGGCAAAATAATGATCATGATCGAAGATAAAATCAATGCCCCACAGTATTACAGCCCAAGTGGTCAGAATAATAGTTAAAATGATATGAAAATACAGATTAACACGCAAGCGCAGTTGAATTCTTTTTTCAATATCCATAACTTCACCCGTTCTTTCACCCAGATTGACTTGGAGATAATAGAATACTATTTCGGCGAAATCACACCAATTCCTCTATTTTTCAGTGAAAATCCGCTAAAATCTATTAAAATCAAGTGTTCCATTTGTAACCATTTTTTTAAATTCTCTTGCTTGCCTTTTCGCCTTGGACTGCCGTCAATATGGGTGGATGGGGTGACGTGGCGTAAATTTGTTAGTTATGTTCAAAACACCATATTTCAGTAGGATATCGCCTGAACGTGCAGAAATATTTAAAAAGGTGAGGTGAGAGAGTTGGGGCACACGATCATCGGAGTGAAAGAAACAGCGGACGGTAGACAGCTCTACTTGGCTAAAGCGGAAGAGGGCGGTCAAGCGCTGCTGGAGGCGTTGAATTTAACCGTCTCCGGGCGTGAAGTCACTTTGCTACGGGATTTACGCAAAGCCATACAAGCGTTACCCGTGCCGGAAGAGGTCCCGGGGGCAGCCGGGAGAATAATAATGTATCAAGAATTGCTAAGAATAGAGGGAGAGCTTTATCTACAACTTCCTTATGACGAAAGAATCTGGGCTAACTGGGAGAATAACGGGGTGTATGGACTTTCTCCCCGACAAGTGGTGACCGCGGCTGAGGCTATGTTGACAGTTCTCGGCAGACTAAAAAAACAGGAGGAATTGGGTTTTGCCGGTTTTACCCCGCAAGATCTGGTATTATTGGGACCGGAAGAGTGGGCTGTCTTTGACCCCAGGGTACGGGCGTTACTTGTACCGTATAGGGCTGAAGACAGGCAAAGAAGGTATTTTTTTCCGCCGGAGATTATCAAGGGCGAGCGCTGGACGGAAAATTCCTATATTTACACGATCGGTTTAACTCTTTATCTGTTAGGGACAGGGGTGTTCCCTTATCCATTGGACGGAGAAGAAAAGACCGTAACCGCCATCATGCGAGAAAAACCGTTGGATCCGAGATACCACCGGCCGGAAATCAGTGAGTCTTTGGCCAGTTTTATCTTGACTGCTTTGCACAAAGAAGCTAAAGAGCGACCGGGTTGGGCGCCAGCGCTCGAACTCATCAGGAAGCTCAAAGAGACTGGAGGCAGTGCTACTCCTGAGGAGGAGGCGCGCCTGCGGGCAGAGGCCGAGGTCAAGTTGAGACAGGCGGAGCGGAGACGGCGGGTTTACTGGTGGTGGCAACGGGTAAAAATACCGGTGCTGATTGGCGTCTCGGTCTTGGTGTTTTTATTTGCCGTTACTAGAGGAGGGTACCAAGAAGTAATTACTCCTCAAACCAAACCCGAAGAGGTGGTTCGTTATTTCTATGAAGCCATCTCAGAATTGGATGACCTGAAACTCCAAGAAACTTTGGATAAAGGGGCCAAGCGCGCCGGGGGTAAGGAATTCGATAATATGGTGGTTAATTTAAAAGTAATCCATCGAATGAGAATGGCGTACGAGGGAGATCGTACTCCTACTCTGATCATAGACAATCTGAAATTAACCAGACAAACCGGAGGGACTGTTGAAAACCCGGTATTTGAGGGAGAATACGTCTTGAAGATCCTGGAGGGCGGCCGCTATTTAGTGCAAGAGAGGAGAGACCGGATTATATTGGGGCGAGTGAAGGATGAATGGCGGATCATTTCTCTAGATTCGCAGGTGGTGGCGGAGCAGACAGAGACGGTTCCGCCCAAACCTTGACAGGATATTTGTTCTGGTTTAATATTCTATATATCTAAAATAGGAAAAACTCTCCTTTTAAACCCCGGATATCTAAATATGTCTCTAGACCTCTTCGCGCTCACTTTTTTGCCAGAAGTGAGCGCGAAGAGGCTTAAATGGTGAAAAAATAATAACAACAACAGTGTTTTGGAGTGATTTGAGAAACACCTGTTTGGGCTGGCGGAACTGCGAAACTTTGGGTAAGGGGGATCACAGTGGAGGAGATACAAGAAGTATTACTGACTCCGGAGAAGATAGCGGCACGGGTTAAAGAATTGGGCGCGGAGATTAGCAGAGATTATCAGGATACCGGAAAAGATCTGATTCTGATCGGGATCTTAAAAGGGGCACTGCCTTTTCTAGCTGATTTAATCAGGGCGATTAAGACGCCTCTCCGTTATGATCTGATGGCAGTCTCCAGTTATGGCGTATCAACGAAGTCCTCCGGTATAGTACGGATTATTAAGGATATTGATCTCAGCATTGAGGGTGAAGATGTCCTGATTGTCGAGGATATTATTGACACCGGTCTCACTCTGAAGTATTTGGTGGAGACCTTGAAGTCGCGGCGGCCGCATAGTGTGCGAACAGTAACCCTGCTAGACAAACCTTCACGCCGGGTTGCGGAAATAAGTCCTGATTATAATGGATTTATAATTCCCGACCGCTTTGTTGTCGGGTATGGGTTGGACTACGCCGAGCGTTTTCGGCAATTACCGATGATTGCCGTACTCAAACCGGAAGTATATTCATAAACAAGTAAACTACATAAAGCCACAGTCTTTATATAACTGTGGTTTTCGCCCTTTTCTCTAAAGGACGAGGTAGGAAGACACGAGGTGAAATTATGGAGAGTTCGGAAAGAATTTTGGTATTGGATTTTGGTTCGCAGTATAGCCGATTAATTGCCCGCCGGGTGCGGGAGGCCAAGGTTTTCAGTGAGATTTTACCCTATAATACACCAGTGGAAAAGATTAAGGAGTTGGCGCCAAAAGGAATCATCCTTTCCGGAGGACCTGCCAGTGTCTATGGAGAAGACGCACCCAGATGCGTAAAGGAGGTTTTTGAATTAGGCCTTCCGATCTTGGGCATCTGTTACGGGATGCAACTCACTACTTTGTTGTTAGGCGGGGAAGTGGTTCCGGCGGAACGCCGGGAATATGGCCGGGCTCTCTTGCGGATCACCGACGATCATACTATTTTTACAGGTTTTCCCGCCAGTATTGAGGTGTGGATGAGCCATGGAGACCGCGTGGATCAGGTTCCCCCAGGCTTTAAGGTGATTGCTTCCACTGATAACGCGCAGGTGGCCGCCATGGCCGACGAAGAGCGGAGGATTTACGGTATTCAGTTTCATCCTGAGGTTGCCCATACTCCCTTGGGTTTTGATCTGCTGAAGAATTTTGTTTATAAGATCTGCCAATGTCAACCCGCTTGGACGCCCGGTTCGTTTATTACCCGGAATATTGCAGAAATTAGAGAGACTGTCGGCAACAGAAAAGCTCTGTGCGCTTTGAGTGGCGGAGTGGATTCTACTGTGGCCGCGGTCTTGGTTCACCAAGCAATTGGAGACAATCTGATTTGTGTCTTTGTTGACAACGGGCTCTTACGGAAGGACGAGGCGCGGAAGGTCAGTAGTTTATTGCGGGAGAAATTTCATCTAAACCTGGTTACAGTGGACGCGACCGAGCGTTTTTTGTCGAAGCTGGCCGGGGTGACTGATCCGGAAGAAAAGCGGAAGATCATCGGACACGAGTTTATCAGTGTTTTTGAGGAAGAAGCGTCTAAACTCGGAGATATTGACTTTCTGGTGCAGGGAACTTTATATCCGGACGTCATCGAGAGTGTCTCCGAGCACGGGCCGGCAGCCAAGATTAAGAGCCACCACAATGTAGGCGGACTTCCGGAACATCTCCGCTTTAAGCTGCTTGAGCCCTTCAGGTTACTCTTTAAAGACGAGGTTAGAATGATCGGATCCGAACTGGGCCTGCCAGAAGAGGTGATTTGGAGACAACCCTTCCCCGGTCCGGGGTTGGCCGTGCGGGTGATTGGCGTGATTACCAAGGAAAAACTGGCCGTGCTTCGTGAAGCTGATCGGATTGTGACCGAGGAGATTACACAAGCGGGCTATTACCGGAAACTTTGGCAGTCATTTGCGGTTTTAACCGATACCCAAAGCGTTGGCGTGATGGGTGACGAGCGAACCTACGATTATGTAGTGGCCGTGCGCGCTGTCACCAGCGAAGATGCGATGACCGCCGACTGGGCCAGACTGCCGTATGATCTGTTGGACCGGATTTCCCGGAGGATTATTAATGAGGTCTCCGGGGTGAACCGGGTAGTGTATGACATCACTTCGAAACCACCGGGAACTATAGAGTGGGAGTAAGCGCCGGCGGGAATCATGGCCGGTGAATATAGACCAACGTCAAGCGGGGAGGGGTCAGAGTGCTGGAAAAGGTGTTTAAGCTTAAGGAGAATAACACCAATCTCCACACGGAACTGTTGGCCGGGTTAACGACCTTTATGACCATGGCTTATATTATTGTGCTTAATCCGGAGGTCATCAGAGGGATTGGGGAGTCTCTGCCCGGAAAGGGAATGCCGGTGGAGGGCGTGTTGATCGCCACCATTCTCTCGGCAGCGGCCGCTTCTTTGCTCATGGGCTTTTTAGCCAATTATCCGTTTGCCCTGGCTCCTGGACTGGGGCTGAGCGCTTATTTTGCCATAATTTTGCAGATGGGATATAGCTGGCAAGTAGCCTTGGGGGCGGTATTCATCTCCGGAGTAGTCTTCTTTATTTTGAGCCTTGCCAGGATTAGGGAGATGATTATTGATTCCGTTCCCCACGGGATTCGTCAGGCTATTACCTCTGGGATCGGCCTGTTCATCGCTTTGATCGGTCTGAAAAACGCTGGGATTATTGTGGCGGGCGGGGAATCCACCTTTATTGCTTTAGGGGACTTATCCAAGGGTTCAACCTTGTTGGCCATGATCGGCCTACTTATTACCGGGGTTTTGGTTGCTTTAAAAGTAAAGGGCGGGATTTTAATCGGTATTATTCTCACTTCACTCATCGGGGTCCTACCCTTTTTCAACATTACACAGGCGCCGTCCGGGGTTGTTGCCATGCCGGACTGGAGTGAGTTTGGCAAAGTCTTTATGAAGCTGGATATTATGGGCGCCTTAAACATCGGCTTTTTGCATATTATTTTTACCTTTTTATTTGTAACTATGTTTGATACAGCCGGTACTCTGATTGGAATCTCCGATAAGGCCGGGTTTATGCAGAATGGGCGCTTGGAGCGGGCAACCCCCGCTTTGCTCTCTGATGCAACCGGCGTCATCATCAGCGCCGGATTCGGCACGCCGCCGGTCACCACTTATATGGAATCTGCCGTCGGGGTGGCGTATGGTGGACGGACGGGGCTAACTGCAGTAACTGTGGCGATCTTATTCTTTCTTTCTCTGTTCTTTACGCCATTAATTCGGGTAATTCCCCAGGCCGCCACGGCCCCGGCTTTGGTGGTGGTCGGATCGATGATGATTGCCAACATTACCAGGATTAATTGGGAAGATTTCACTGAAGCCTTACCGGCTTTTATGGCTATCATCATCATGCCCTTTACTTTTTCCATTGCCAATGGTATTGCTGTGGCCTACATACTTTATCCCCTGTTCAGGCTTTTTACTGGAAGAGGTCGGAGCGTGCCTATTTTAGCGTATATCCTCTGTATCCTCTTTATTCTTAAGTTTCTTTATGTCGGAGTATAGGGACGGGTTCGCCATCCGTCTCAACAGGTTAGGATGTGGATTGGATTTGGACTGGAGCGCCCCAGGAAGGGACGCTCTTTTATCAATCGGAGGTGAGTCTTGGTGGCAAGAAAACTTTTGACCACACCCAAGGGAGTGCGGGATATCCTGCCCCGGGAGGCCGTCTGGAGGAGAGAACTGGAAGCTCGAATCAACAAAGTTTTTGTGGGTTACGGCTACAGGGAAGTGGTGACTCCTACCATCGAGCGTCTGGAGGTCTTTAGTAAAGGCAGTGAATTGGATGAAAAGATGTATAAGTTTGTAGACAGAGAAGGGGAGCTCCTGGCGCTGAGAGCGGATATGACTGCACCCATTGCCAGGATAGTATGTGGGCGGCTGCCGGAGGAGAAACCTCCGATCCGTTTGTGTTACTTCGGTAACCTCTTTCGGTATGACGATCCGCAGGCCGGACGGAGAAGGGAATTCTACCAAGCCGGGGTGGAGTTGATTGGGGATGCTTCACCGGAGGCTGATGCAGAGGTCATAGCCATCGCTTACCATTCGTTACAGGCTGCAGGGGTGAAGGATTTTCGTATTGACCTGGGGCATGTCGGATATGTCCATGGTTTACTGGCAGAAGCCACTCTGAATGAAGCTAGTAAAGACCGGATCAGAAAGTGCCTGATGTATAAAGATTTGGTCGGGTTGGAGGAGACCGTCCGCGCGCACCAGGCAGAGCTTGGCCGGGATCTGATGGAGATCTTTCTGCAACTTCCTACCTTGCGTGGGGGGATGGAAGTGTTACAGCAGGCAGAGGCATTGACCAAGAATTCCCTGGCCCGGCAAGCGCTGGAGAATATGGCGGAGATCTTCACGGTGTTGAAGTGGTACGGTATTGAAGAGTCCATAACCATTGATCTGTCCATGATCAAAAAGATGCACTATTATACCGGGATGATCATGGAGGGATATTCGAAAGAATTAGGGTATGATCTTTGCTCCGGAGGGCGATACAATAATTTGCTGGCTGCTTTTGGCTCGGATTTACCTGCTACCGGATTTGCGCTGGGTTTGGATCGGGTGCTTTTGGTCATGGAGCGGCAGAAGTGCGCCAGTTTAACCAAGCAATCGGTTTTTCGGTTCTGTTCCCCCGGTGGCTGGAACGCCCGGAGAATTCAGTGGATTATAAAGCGGAGAGCAGAAGGCCTTAACCTGGAGACCTTGAATATTCAACATGCAAACCCGGAAGAGTTGCAAAATGTCTTTGTGTTCGCTGATGATGAACTACTCATCTGGTACGGGGAGACGGGGAAAAAAGAGTTTGCTCTGGATGGTGCGGTTGCATTCATGCACTCTTTGAAAGGATAAATCTTGAACCACAAACCATTTGACCGCTGGGCGGATTACTCGGTTCGGTTTCACTTTTCCCGGTTTAATTTAGGAGGTTACGTGGTTTGACTGCCTGGCCGGCGGAATGATTGGATAACCACTGGGATAAGCTATATAAGGGCGAAACGCCCCAAAATTTGTCCAATCATGAAGGGGGAATAATTGTGCGGGCAAAGCCAATAGAAGAAGTGGCGACCGGGATTTACTTGGAACCGGTGCCGATTACTGTAGGGGACGAGGTAAGGATTAAGTATAAAGGTGATTTAGTTAAGAACAATACGGACCAGATTTATCTCCATACCGGTTATGGGTATCAAGAGTGGCGTGATGTGCAGGATGTAGCTATGCAGAGGACGGGAGATGGAGGGTGGATGGCAACCTTGCAAATTACAGACCACTCTTGCCTTAACTTTTGTTTTCACGACAGTGCCATGAATTGGGACAATAATAATGGACGGGACTGGACCTATGAGATTCATGAAGGTCACCCGGTTCGTCACTAAGCGGAGTTTCCGTGCAATCAGTTGCGTGCAGATTACATGCTGACTGATTCTTCGCGTAGCTACGGGAGGAACCATATTAAGTCCTCATATTGAGTACTCAATTGAGTACTTTATATGAGGACTCAATATTCGCCCTACTGAGGGCTTTTTTTGTCAATACGGCTTTCAGTGACAACCGGATGAATTAAGAGATGCTCTTTTCCATCTGTAAAAAGTCTGGCTCTTTTGGGTCGAGAAACAACTATACGTTAGGTGAAGCAGGAAGGAGATCAGATAATATTGTAGAATTAAAAATCATGTTAATAAACTCGCTTGAGAGGAGGGGGAAAGTTGGCAAAAATACTGATTATTGATGATTCTCCGCTCTTCAGGGTCTTATTAAAAGAGGTATTAGTGACAAACGGACACGATACCTTTGAAGCAAGCACTGTCGAGGAAGCGCTGGAGGTCTTTGAGAAAGTTTCCCCGGATTTAGTTTTTAAGGATTTAATCATGGAAGACAACGATCCCCTGGCTCTCATCGTTAAATTTAAATCTCTCAATCCTGCTGTTAAAATAGTGGTGGTTAGTACGGATACACAAAAGAGTCTAATCTATCAAGCGATTAAAGCCGGAGCGAAAGATTTTTTAATTAAACCTTTTAAAACCACAGAAGTGACGATGACCGTCAATAGGTTGCTCGGAGGGAATACCCGCAGCTAGTACAGGAATACCAGATATTTTCTGGAGGGATTGGACAACAAATACCGAACTTCTATAGTGCGGAAGGGGTGCCAGTTTTACGTATTTTGCAATTAAGCATTTGCCTTCATACTAACTAAAAACGCGCTCATCAATCCAGTACACAAAGGAGTAAATAACATCATGCGTAAACACCCGATTCGATTTTTTTTATTTGTTATACTCATCCAAGTTCTGCTAGTTTTTTCCCTCCATGCTATTGCCAGATCCGCAGATTTACCTTATTCAACTCCGGAGATGGCTTACTTTGCTCTGGCGGATATTGATCAAAACACCATCCCCGACCATCTGACCTATACTGTACAACTGGATCATGCTTCAATCGATGGGCAGTTTTGGTTGTGTGGTGAATTGCAGGCGCTAATTAATGGTCAATGGCAGACTATAGCTTATACAGGATGTCACTTTCCTGATGCCGGCCAGGTCGAGAAGTCAGCTCACCAAAACTCATCTACGGCAACATTGTATTTTTATGGCGGTGAAATAAAACGGCTCAAAGTGGACGGGCCTTTCCGGTTGCTGGTTAAGATGAAGGGTGTCGGTGTAGAAGAAAGAGAGACAATTGCCTTTTCACCATCGTATAAGCATTCAGAGTTTGAAGAGTCTAATCTCGTCTGGGTTCAAGGGAGAAAAGAAAAAATCTCAACGGTGGTGGAGACCGTTAAAAGATGGGCACTTGAGCAAAACCTCTCTTTAGGCATTTTAACTGAAGTGACTTATAATTTTGACCGGTGGCGCTTGGATTACCAAGGCACATCCACGGTAAAGGCTAAAAGGGTCTGGGTGGACCCCGGAGGGGAGATTAGCTGGGTTAATATAGAATAATGGCGTAATGCACGGACGAGCGTGCATTCATGCGCGGATGAATGATTCCGGGGGTGAACCCGGATTTATTTATATATGATGAACGGAGGGTGGGCAGATGGATCTGTTTAGCGCAGCCAGTGAAAGCCGACGGCAGAAAGAAGCTCCTTTAGCCGCTAGGATGCGACCGGAAACTCTGGAGGAGTTCTGTGGACAAGAAGAGATAGTGGGCCCCGGTAGATTACTGCGTAGATCGATTCAGGCCGACCGGTTGAGTTCAATGATCTTCTATGGTCCGGCTGGGACAGGAAAGACTACACTTGCGCTATTGATAGCTAAATATACAAAGGCGCATTTTGAGAAGGTGAATGCGGTTACCTCGGGGGTTTCGGAGGTCAGAAGGATAATTCAAGAGGCTAAAGAGCGTAGGATCTATCACCAACAGAAGACCGTGGTTTTTATTGATGAGATTCATCGCTTCAACAAAAGTCAGCAGGATGCTTTATTACCGGCGGTGGAAGATGGCGACATCTTGTTAATTGGCGCTACTACGGAAAACCCTTATTATCAGGTGAATGCTCCGTTGTTGTCTAGATGCCGGATTTTCAGGCTCGCGCCTCTGACCAAGAACGATATGAGCAGAATAATTAAGCGGGCGTTGGAGGATAAGGACAAAGGATTAGGAGAATATAGGGTCCAATTGGCGCCGAAAGCGATGGAGCACCTGATCAACGTGGCAGACGGCGACGCCAGAGTGGCCTTGAACGGGCTGGAGGTAGCGGTGCTATCGACTGATCCGGCAGCAGATGGAGTACGGTACATCACACCGGAGATTATTGAGGAATCCGTACAACAAAGAATTCTCAGGTATGATAAGGACGGAGAGGGTCATTACGATACAATTTCAGCTTTTATCAAGTCAATCAGGGGATCGGATCCTGATGCCGCAGTCTTTTACTTGGCCAGAATGATTGCGGCCGGAGAAGATCCGCGTTTTATCGCCAGAAGAATGATGGTTCATGCGGCTGAGGATATAGGGCTCGCTGATCCTAGGGCACTACTTGTGGCGGTCTCCGCCGCGCAGGCCTTGGAGATGGTGGGGCTGCCGGAAGCGCGGATTCCTTTGGCGGAGGCTGCGATCTATCTGGCAACAGCGCCAAAGTCCAATTCCGTAGTGGTGGCGATCGATCAAGCCATGGAAGACGTGAAGAACCTGGAAACAGGAAGTATCCCCCTGCATCTACGTGACGCTTCGCATCCGGGGTCAGAAAAAATGGGTTATGGGGTGGGCTACAAGTATCCCCATGACTATCCCGGGCATTATGTTCATCAGCAATACCTTCCGAGTGAAGTGAAAGAGAGAAAGTATTACTTCGCCGGTGATTTGGGCTATGAAGCGGAAGTAAAAAAAAGAATGGTGGATCTAAAAAAAGCTGATTGATATTTATCCATTATTCATGTATAATCATGAATATATTTATGTGTCGATCAGGCTCAACTTGAGATAACCCACTGCCGAAAAAGAAAAGCGAAGGGGGATTTTTGATGGAAAGCTTAAAGGGTAGGGATTTTATCTCCCTGAAGGATTTTAGCCCAGAAGAACTGTGGTATCTGCTGGAAACAGCCAAGAATCTAAAGGTGCAGCGGAAGCGGGGAGTAGATACCCCTCTTTTAAAAGGAAAGACTTTGGGAATGATCTTTACTAAGGCCTCCACCAGAACACGAGTGTCTTTTGAGGTCGGTATGTATCAGTTGGGAGGATATGCCCTCTTTCTGAGCGCGGAGGCGACGCAGATTAAGCGCGGAGAGCCTATTGCCGACACAGCCAGGGTGCTGAGCCGGTATTTAGACGGGATTATGATTCGTACTTATAAACACCAGGATGTTTTGGATTTGGCGGCTGAAGCCGACATCCCCGTCATTAACGGTCTCACCGATCTGCTCCATCCTTGTCAGGCGTTGGCGGACATGATGACGATTTATGAGAAGAAAGGTAAGCTCAGCGGGGTGAAGATCGCTTATATTGGAGATGGGAACAACGTAGCGCATTCCCTACTCTATGCGGCGGCTAAGTTTGGCATGAAGATTGCGGTGGCCTCCCCCTCCCACTATCTGCCCGCAGAAGAAGTGGTCAAGGAGGCCCGGACGATTGCCGCCCAAACGCAAGGGGAAATTGTGATTACCAGTGACCCGCGGCAAGCGGCGAAAGACGCAGAAGCGATCTATACAGATGTTTGGGCTTCGATGGGGCAAGAGGCTGAGCGGGAAGAGAGGATCAAAGCTTTTCAGGGCTATCAAGTGAATTCAGACTTATTAAAAGTGGCCGCGCCAAAAGCTATAATTATGCATTGTTTACCTGCTCATCGGGGTGAAGAAATTACAGACGAAGTTTTTGAAGGAGAGCAATCCGTCGTATTTGACCAGGCGGAAAATAGGTTGCATCTGCAGAAAGCCATCCTTGCTTCAATTTTATAGGGTATCGAGGGGAGCAGCCTTACCATCTGATGGCGGCTGCTCCCCAACTGAGTCCACCTCCAAAACCGATTAAGAATAAATAATCACCCTTTTGAAAGAGGTTTTTCTCCCAAGCTTCCTTGAGGGCGATGCCAATGGAGGCCGAGGAGGTATTTCCGTATTTTTCGATATTAATCACGAAGTTTTCCAGGGGGATCCCTTTATCCTTAGCTACGGATTCCATCATCCGCTTATTGGCCTGATGAGGAAGGACGAAGAACCTTTCGCCCGCCTTCCATCCCACCTTTTTCTTTAGGGAATCAATCAACTCTCCCATTTTTTGCACGGCGAATTTGAAGACTTGTTTTCCTGTTTGTCGAAAGTAAAAATCCTGCTCCGGGCCGCCCATAATGATACAGTCACTACCGGTGGCGTCAGTGCCCAACTCGATAGTTAAGATTTCGTGTTCGGGTTGGTCACTACTGAGCAGTAGAGCTGAAGCGCCGTCTCCAAACAAGATACAACTGGTGCGATCTTGATAATCCAGGAAACAGGACATTCTTTCACTGGCGGTCACCAGTGCGGTTGTGATATTCCCGGTCATCATCATACTGTGGGCTACAGCCATGGAGTAGACCAGCCCGGAACAGGCGGCGTTCAGATCAAAGGCAGGAATGCCGATCAGACCCAAGCGGTTTGCTACGGTACTGGCTTGATATGGGAATCTATACTCGTTAGTTGCAGTCGAAGAGATGATGAGCTCGGGACGGGTATGGAAACCAGAGAGACAGTCTTGAGCGGCGCGGGTAGCCAGGTCGGAACAGAGCATGTTCTTGGCGATTCTTCGTTCCTGAATTCCTGTACGGGTAGTGATCCATTCGTCTGTGGTATCTACCATATTTTCCAAGTCCGCATTGGTGAGTTTTTCTTTAGGTAAATATACCCCTACGGACAGTAATCCGATCTTCTTCATTCTTCTCCTCCTTGCCTATCAGTAGATTTTAAAATCTGTAGTTTACTGGCCATATTCAAATCAAGGCAGTAGACTTCGAACATACCTTGAAAGACCAGTCCCCTTTTGGTTTTCATGATAATCTCCACTTCTTTTTTCCTTCCTTTGCTCTTTACAACTCTTGCTTTGGCCAAAACGCGCTCGCCCACGCGTACCGGGGCGGTGAATTTGATCTGGGCTGCGCCGGTAAGGGCGACATCCGCATCAACAATTGTATTGGCCAAGGAGTTTGCCTGAGCAAAGAGGACATGTCCACGCACAATCTTAGTTTGCCCTATACCCATCTCCTCTGTGGTATCCAGCAGTGATAAACCTTCTTGATCAAGGTCCACTTCGAGCAGTTCGCCAATTTGTTCCGCAGCATTCAAGGTTTTAGCCTGGCCGAAGAGGGTGACAGCCACATCTTTGGTTCGTTTTCTTACCTCTGGAATGCCGATTTTTTTTCGATCAGCGCGGATTGTGTGGATACTGACCTTAAAAAAGGAAGCGAGTTCTTCATCGGTGATGAAAGGGTTTTCTTCAATTTTTTCTTTCATCTTCCGGTGCCGGTTCAGCATAGTGAGGGTTTTTTCGGTCAATATATCACCTTCTAATATCACCTAATAATATGACCTAGTAATATTATAATTGATCAAAAAAAAAGATCAATACTATTGATCGACGCTTCTTAGTAGAGCCGGCCGATTAAGCAAGACCATGATTAAAAGATAAACAGCGCGACGGATAACGCACGCGCAGATCGTCAAGAAAAAAAAGAGACTTTATGCGGTGAACGAAAGTTCAGTCACTTTTAATTGGTACTTCTCGGCCAAAGCATAGCCATCTGAAATGTTGGCCAAGATATCTTCCGGGGCATGGGCATCTGAATTAATGATGACCAGTATTTCATAATCGGCAGCCAATTCCCAAAATGGCTCCAGAGGATAGACGTACCGGAATTTGTCCTCAGCCTTGATCATGGGCTGACGAAAACCGTTGCCATTGATCTCCAGAGGGATGCCCAGGTCACTGGCTGCTTGTAAAATCGCATGGGAACAGGCGATGGCGTTTTCATCCCAAGGGAGGTAAGAATGGCCGAAGAGATCGGGATGGGCGACAAAGGTGAAGAGACCGGAAGCCATGGCGGCGATTAGATGGTCTGTGTAGGCAAAGAGTTCTTTCTTCCCCTTGATGTAGCTATGGGCGCCAATCCATGAGCCGTCGCATGGGAAGAAATGGCCGGCGGCGATTAGATAATCCAAACCCCATTTCCCCAGAAGCTCCTCCTGATAAAAACTTCGGTACTCGTCGGCGTATTCACATTCCATGCCTTTTAAGATGGTGAGTTCGGGTCCGGGTGCGGACCGGTATTTTTTTTGCGCTTCCTCAATAGCAAGAACATAAGACTCAAGCTCCGCAAGGGCCATCCGGATATTCGGCCATTTTCCATCCGGGAGGGGAGTGTGGTCAGAGAAACCAAGGACGGAAACGTTTTTTTTGATTGCCGCTTCCACATAGTCAGCTACGTCCCCGGTGGCATGTTTACATCTGAAGGTATGGATATGATAGTCTTTGTACATAAATCCGGCCCCTTTGTTAGAAAATCATCTTCATAACTATAATATAGCGCTGAATATAGTGTTAAGGAGATCAATATACTGTTAAATAGATCAATATTGTGTTAAGTATATTATAACACTTTTATTTGTTTGCTTGCTTAATCATCTTCCTAACTGTGCTGCCGCTTGCTTTTGTCGATGAACTAATTTGCTTTGCGGATCTGTCAGGCTTATTTCGGTTTCCAGACCAGCGCCCCATCAGGGGCAGTTTATGACATTCACATCTCATTAATTAGGCGTAATCACTCCTCTTTTTGCGCCGAATGAAAGCATACTAAAGTAACACCACTTTAGACCTTTTTGAGCCGACTTTCAAGCGTCAGCAATGGTCTCACGTTCGTTCACCTTTAAGTCGCCCCGCGCCGCCAAGTCGGCCAATATCTGGTCGAACATCTCTTTATCGATTTTAAACTTGAAGAGGTAGATGAGATAACCGGCGACAATAAAGAGGAGTGGCAGGATTAACATGGCAGATTTCATGAGGAGGAGTCCTCCTGCCGTGACTTCTTCGGGGGTGGTTGCCGCGTTAATCCCGGAAATCACCGCCGTAGCCATAACGATCCCATTGGCCAACGCGGCACCGATCTTATTGATAAAGGGCTGTACCGAGAAGGTAATACTCTCATTCCGGCGCCCCAGTTTCCATTGGCCGTACTCGACGGTATCCGCCAGGAACATCAACATCAAGAGTTGGATAAAGGCTTCCCCGATGAAGATCAGGACGCCGGCCGGTCCGATGAACCCCATCTCCTCCGGGGCGAAGAAAAAGATCAGATAGCCCAGGACCACCAGAATGGTGGCGAAGGTATAGAGCTGCTTCCGTGTGTATTTTTTAGAGAAGAGATTAAAGATGGACAAGGCCAAAAGTTGGGAAACACCAAGGATCCCGGCGAAGACTGCATACATGTTTTCGTTTTTGTAGGCGTATTTAAAATAGTACACCCCGAAACTGGTGGTGGTACAGTAGCCGATCATAAAAAGGGCCATGGCTACCGCTGTGTAGAGGAGTTGGTCATTGCGGAAGATGACGGTGAATAATTCTTTCAGGGAGGTTCTTTCTTCTTTTTGGTACAGGTCACGTCTTTCTTTCACTCCAAAGAGGGTAAAGAGCAAAAAGGCCCAGGTGAGCAAAGCAACGATGATTGAGAAGACGAACCAAGCGTTTTGATCGCCACCCAAGGCGTTGGTGGCGGGGATGATTCCAACCACCACCAGATACAGCCCAACATTGGCGCAGATCCGGGCAAAGGAGCCGATTTTCTCCCGTTCTTTCTGGTCGATGGTGAGGGCGGGAAGCATTGACCAGTAAGCAATATCATTGGCGCCATAGGCAAAATCCCACAGGAGATAAAAAAAGCCGAAGGTAACCACTAAGGCCGGCCCCTGAAGGCCCAGATCCGTAAAGAGTAAAACCGTCAGGATTCCACAGCCGAGGCCGCCAAGGGCGATCCAAGGCTTGAATTTCCCGTACCGAGAATGGGTGTTGTCCACCAGAAAGCCCATAAATGGATCGTTCACCGCATCAAAGATGCGCAAGACCGTTAAAACTCCGGTCAGCCAGAGCATGGTAGTGTCAGGAAGATTCAGGATTTCTGTCAGATAAAATGAAAGATACATGCTTTCCAGGGCATAGAGCATATCCCGGCCGACCGTACCCAGACCAAAGAAATACCTGTTGGTTTGGTTGATGTTACGCATGGTCCTCCCCCTCGTCATCGATCTTTTCGATCAGGTATAAATTGGATCCAAAATCTCCAAGCATCCTCACGTTTTGGTTATAACCGGTTCCAGCGAATTGATTGTTCAGGGGAATCCCATAGCTTAAAGCTGCCGCTGAACACCGGTATTCTTCCACACAATCAGCCAGGCTGTAATGGCGGTTGGCTTGGCGCAGTAAAAAGCCATGGGGGTTAAGTTCAACCGGGGAAATATGGTTGACCAGTCCGCCAAAACGGGCCAATGCTAATCGTTGGGGCCAGGTACGCACCACATATTTTCCGGCCTTCAAACCTTTTACGGATAACCGGTCTTCACTTTCGGCTGCCTGCGCCAGAGTTTGGAAAAATCCGGTCACCGCCATGTCTTGCTCTGCGCTGACACATTGCCACACCACCTTATTCTCCTTCAACGCGGGTACTCGGGAAAAGGCGCCATATTGAAAGACCCGCCGGTATTTTTTATAAAACGCGATCTGCTCCTTGATCTCCTTCTTCTCCTCGGGCGTCAAGTATTTTAAATCCAGTTCATACCCGAGACAGCCAAAGCAGGCCACATTAAAGCGGGTGGAGAGCGGGGTGGCCCGCAAAGTTTGCTGGTTGGGGGACTGGGAGACATGGGCGCCCATTGTGGACAGCGGATAAAAGTAGGAGAGCCCCGCTTGGATCTTTAACCGTTCGATGGGGTCTGTGTCATCGGAGGTCCAAATTTGCGGACTAAAGCAGAGCATACCCAGGTCAAAACGGTTTCCTCCGCTGGAGCAGCTTTCCAACAGAATTTCCGGTCGGGGACGGAAGATCCGGGAGAGCACTTCATAAAGGCCTAGAATATAACGGTGGTAAAACTCTCCTTGGTGCTGAAGGGCTGGCGAGTATGCTTCCGCAATGTGACGGTTCATATCCCACTTGACGTAACTAACCTTCGCTTCATCCAGAATCCGGCCGACCTGCTCGACGAGGTAATCCCGCACCGCTTTTTGACACAGATCCAACACTAGTTGGTTTCGACCGAGAACCGGCTTCTTCATCGGATGCCGGACGGCGTATTCGGGGTGTTCCCGGAAGAGGTCACTATCAGGACAGACCATCTCTGGTTCCACCCAGATTCCAAACTCAAGACCAAGTTCGCGCACTTGATCGGCAAAGGCTTTGAGCCCATGGGGAAACTTCTTTTTGTTGACGGTATAATCACCCAGGGCGGCCTGATCATTGTTGCGCGCACCGAACCAGCCGTCATCCAAGACAAAAAGTTCGATCCCCAAGTCCTTTGCTCTTTTGGCCAACTGGATCAGCTTGCCTTCATCATAATCAAAGTAAAAGGCCTCCCAACTATTGATCAGCACGGGATGTTCCCGCTTCTGCCAGTGACCCCGGACGATATGTTCATTGACAAAAATATGCATGTTCCGGCTCATGCCATTAAAACCCTGACTACTAAAGGTCATAACGGCTTCGGGAGTCTCAAAGCTTTCACCCGGCGCCAGGTGCCACTCAAAGCAGTGAGGATTGATGCCTACGGAAACCCGGATCATGTCATACCCGCTCTTCTCGATATAGCTGGCATGGTTGCCGCTGTAAATCAGGTTAAAACCGTAGACATGGCCGTTCTCTTCCGTGGCCGCGGCCGCGGCAAGCATGAAAGCAGGATTATGCCGGTTGCTGCTGGCGCCGGTGGTGGAGGCGTTGGTCAATATCCCGTATTCCACTGGCCTGCAGTGCAGATGGGCTTCTTTAATCCATCTTCCGTCCAGGGTGTACAGGTAAAAATGTTCGTCAGGCAAGTCCACCATCATGCTCATCATCCTGCGAATCACCAGCGGATCTTGGCTTTCATTGATCAGGACCGCCCGGCGGGTAATAACGTTGGCTTTGGTAAAGACTGTATAATAGAGAAAAAGCGTGACGCTGGTGGAGGTATCCCGCAAAGTGAGCACCAGTGTCTGGTCGCCTCCGTAAGCGGACGGCAGGGCTTTCATGGGCACCGAGCCGTCCATAATCTGATGGGACTCATAAACAAAGTCACTGACAAAAGAGGCGTCAGGCATTTTGAGCTCTGTAGGGCTCTGGCGATAATCACCACGCCCGTTGTCGGACCATTCCAGATACATCTGGTCCAGGCAGTATAATTCATCAGTTTCTTCATAAACTACACTGTTCCCCAGCGGAATGACGCGTTTTTGCGCTAAAACGTGGACCGGCTCCTCCGGAGTCAACCGCGGTCCATAATAAATATGCTCCAGATGACCGAATTTGGTCACCTGAAATAAATAAGTGGTGTTATCTGTATCCAACCGGAAGACACGATCTTGTACTGTAATCAAAAGCCGTCCCTCCTTTCTTTCCTCCCCCATTAGCATTAATAGCTGATCGATCCGCCAGCCTCAAAGGTAGAACTCAATAATGATATTTTTCATCTTTAACGTATTCATCATAGAGTTCCTGGCTTACCCCGCCATTCTTGATTACCGCGGACAAGAAAGTCCCAGACTTTTTGGCGGTCCGTTGCTGGGTGGGATAATCCACGTGCACCAGACCGAAACGTGCGCTTTCCCCTTCGATCCACTCAAAATTATCACAAAAGCACCAGTGATAATAGCGTTCAATGGGCAATAGGGACTCGCAAATCACCTTCAGGTGGTCATAGAGGTAACGGCAGCGGAAAGCATCCTGGTTGTCACAGGTTCCATTTTCAGTGATATAAATCGGCCGCCGGAGAAGGCCATAGAGTTTTTCCGCGCACCGGATCAGGCCTTCCGGATATATTTCCCAGCCCAAATCGTTTTTGGGCGCACCGGCTCGCACCCCGTCGTTAAACTGGGAAACCGTAGAGCGAGTGTAATAATTGAGTCCAATAAAATCAACGTATTCACCCCGCTTGATCGGGGCCGGCGCTTTGAGGGGCCAGATGAATTTCCCGAAAAAAATAGCTTGCGTAATTAAGCCCTGGAAAAAGTAGTCTAAAAGTTTAGCGTAAATCCGATGGCGCAAATTCTTTGGGTTTGCTGGGTCAAAGACCCGTAAATGATGGGCAAAACTGACTTTGGTATCTTGGTAACCCATATCCTTGCGGATTTGGTGGATCAGTTCATAAGC
>DATCJV010000196.1:0-3853 GCA_036562625.1 Bacillota bacterium
ACAATCAGCAAGTCACCATCTTTGACAGCGGCCGTAATCCCGTCCATCCCGACCACAGCGGGAATCTCCAGGGAGCGGGCGATGATGGCCGTGTGGGAGGTTGGTCCCCCCAGCTCGGTGAGGAAACCTTGCACCTTCTCCGGATCCAGGCGGCTGGTGTCGGAGGGCGCCAGCTCGCTGGCGACGATAATACACTCTTCTTTCAAATCAATGTCGGCCAAGGGTTTTTTACCCAAAAGGAAATGGAGGATTTGCCGGCCCAGATCTTTCAAATCAGCCACTCTTTCTTTCATGTACACGTTATCCGTTTGGTTCAGGAGGTTGATGTAGTAGTTGAGGGTGGTCTCCAGGGCGAATTCGGCATTGACCTTTTCCTGCTCGATCCGGGCGTCAACCGTTTTGATTAAATCCGGATCTTCCAGGAGCTGGCGATGGGCAGCGAAGATCTCGGCCGACTCTTTTCTCCCGTTTTCATGGGCTGCTTTGATCAGTGCGCCGATATGAGCTTTGGTCTCCGCCAAAGCCTGATAAAAACGGGCTTTTTCCGCCGCCGGATCAGTAATCTCTTTCTTGATGACCAGATCCTCCTTTTTGATTAACACATAGGCTCGACCGATGGCAATCCCGGGGGAGGCCGGTATACCTTGCCGCATGGGAACCCCTCCTTTCAAATAATTAATGTAAATCCAGGGATAAGAAAAGGCATTAACCATCAACCGGTAAACGGTTAAGGTTAATGCCTGGGGTGACCAGTCACACACCTGTTTTATACTTAATTAAATATAATCCGGTGCGCTCTTGTTACTTATATTTTACCCAATAAAACTTGATCTTGCAATAAATACTTTAAAAGTTTTTTTACCAAACAATTGCTTTTTTGCCAAGTATGTTATATTGTAAATAAAAGTAAATAAATGACTACGATGACAGATGCGTCCCAAAGTGAAAAGTGGTTGCGATCTCCGCGGCCTATGGGGAAAGCGAAGGGACTTTGCCCGGGCGGACGAACGCAACGCCAGGTGAGGGGAGGAGCCGCTTTGTCTTTTGATTATGAGATCCTGAAACCCTTTAACAACAACGTGGTGCTGGCCAGGCAACAAGGAAGGGAAAAGATTCTAATTAAAAAAGGAATCGGTTTCAACGCCAAGCCGGGCCAGAGGATTCCGGCGGATACCGATATTGAACGGGTATTCGTGATCGAGAACCCCGAGACCAGCAAGAAGTTTACGCAATTAATCTCCCGGATCGATCATGAGCTGGTCGGCCTCTGTGAGGAAGTTTTGCACCTGATCTCTTCCGCCACCGGCGAAGAGCTTGATGAAGAGATGCATATCAGATTAACCGATCATATCGCCTTTACCGTCCTGCGCCTGCAGAATAACGACAGGATCGACAATCCTTTCTTAATTGAGATTGAAACCTTATATCCTAAGGAGATGGAGATCGCCAGGGAGGCCGTTGCCTTACTGGAAAAAACCTTGGGCCTGCCGATTCCCGAGGAAGAGGCCGGGTTCATCGCCCTGCATATTCACTCCTTAAAGAACAAAGATCAGCTCTCCAACACCATTAAGTATGCTTATATTTGCAACTCCGCGGTGGAGATTGTCGAGGACGCGCTTGGAGTGGAGATTGACCGGAAATCCATTGATTATGCCCGTTTTGCTTCACATGTCAGGTATGCGGTGGAGCGTATTCTGAAGAATATCGCCATCAAGAATGAACTCCTCTCCGCCATTAAGAAGACGTATAAACACTCCTACGCGCTGGCGAAGGAAGTGGCCAAGATGATGGAGGAAGAGTTGTATGCGGCTGTCCCTGAAGAAGAAGTGGGCTATTTGGCCATGCATATCGAAAGATTCAAAAATGCTATTGACAGTTAATCTTTTCTTAACTATAATTTAATTATAAATACATAATCTTTTATTTGTTACAGCGTGCAACCCTGTGGCAAGAGCTGGAAGGAACTTCTTTCAGCTCTTTTTTCATCTTAGAAATAAAAAAAGGAGGTTTGGTTTGATGAAGAAAAATGTCTTGGGAAGCCTGCAGAGGCTGGGGAAAGCCCTGATGACCCCAGTGGCGGTGCTGCCGGCGGCCGCGTTGCTTCTGCGGCTGGGTTCGCCTGATGTTCTTAATCTGAACTGGATGGCCGCCGCCGGAGGCGCCATCTTTGACAACCTGGCGCTGTTGTTCGCCATCGGGATTGCGATTGGACTGGCTGAGGAGAACAATGGCGTGGCCGGGTTGGCCGGCGCAGTGGGTTACTTTGTTTTGACCCGGGTCTCTTCCACCTTTGACCAAGGGATCAACATGGGGGTCCTGGCCGGGATTATCTCCGGGGTGTTGGCGGCGTACTTGTATAACAAATACAAAGCCATTAAAGTCCCGGATTTTCTCGGCTTCTTCGGCGGCAAGCGTTTTGTCCCGATCGTCACTTCTCTCTACATGTTAATCCTTGGCGCAGTGGCGGGGTACGTCTGGCCGGTGATCCAGGATCTGATCAGTACTTTTGGGAACGCCATCGCCACTTCCGGCCCGACCGGCGGCTTTATCTTCGGTTTTCTCAACCGTCTCTTGATCCCCTTGGGCTTGCACCATGTTATCAACTCTTTTGCCTGGTTCCAATTTGGCGAGTTTGTGGATGCAACAGGTAAACTGGTCACCGGAGACCTTAACCGTTTCTTTGCCCTGGATCCCACAGCCGGTGTCTTCATGACCGGATTCTTCCCCATTATGCTCCTGGGGTTACCTGCGGCTTGTCTGGCCATGATTACCACCGCCCGGAAAGAAAACCGGAGACAGGTGGCAGGTCTGCTGTTCAGCGCGGCCTTTACTTCCTTTTTGACCGGGATCACCGAGCCTATTGAGTTCCTCTTTATGTTCCTGGCGCCTGTGCTTTATCTGGCCCACGCTTTGCTGACCGGGATCAGTTTGGCCTTAACCACTGCCTTGGGCATGAGGTGCGGATTTGGTTTCTCCGCAGGATTCATCGACTACGTGCTCAGTTTTGGGATTTCCGAGCGCCCCATCGGGCTATTACTGGTCAGTATCGCCTTTGGTGTGGTCTACTACTTTGTCTTCGTCTACTTCATCAAGAAGCTTGATATTCCCACCCCGGGGCGGATTGATGAAGAATCCGCGGCCATGGCCGGTTTGAGCGATACCCAGTTGCGGGAGAGAGCCGCTGATGTCTTGGCGGCGGTGGGCGGTAAAGACAATCTTAAAGTGGTGGACGCCTGTGTCACCAGGATCAGGATTACCGTCCACAACGCAGACCTGGTTGATGAGGCCCGCCTGAAAGAGTTGGGCGCCACTGCCGTTCTGAAGATGCCGGGGAACAACTTCCAGATTGTAGTAGGCACCGTTGCTGATCCGCTGGTTACCCACATGAAAGCCGTGATGTCGAACCGGAGTTTCGGCGCATAAGGCGCTTAGTTAAGCGGCGCTTAGTTAAGCGGCGCTTAATAAAGAGGTGTTTAATAAAGCAACGCTTAATAAAGCGGCGTTTAAAAAACGGCGCATGATAAGCGGCGCTCAATGAGCGACGCGGTGCTTGTAAGCTCTGCTTACACGCGATGTTTAAAGCGTTTAAGCCACTTAAAACCAGAGAAAAAAGGGGGGGAGCCCATCGGAACGGACTGAACGGGCTCCCGTGCCCACCGTTCATTCCGGTGAAAACAAACAAACAAACCTAAGCGAGGTGAAGAAGGATAAAAAGGCTTCTGGACTGCGACGCCTCGGACTTTGCGGTCATGGGCAAACAGGAGATTCTGGCCTCGATCAAGGCCAGTGAAGGCCGGGTACTGGTCAGTGAAGTGATCGGGACGGTGCAGCCGTTACTCTATAATGTCAGTAA
>DATCJV010000016.1:0-7607 GCA_036562625.1 Bacillota bacterium
GTTTTTTTGCCCTTAATCACCGGAATGGCCAAATACTTCTCGGCAAACTCCGCATAGATGTTGAGCATGCGGATGGTCTCCTCTTGGCTCTCCTCCTGCGTTTCATGGACGGTGTGCCCCTCCTGCCACAGAAATTCCGAAGTGCGCAAGAAAGGCCTGGTCGTCTTCTCCCAGCGTACCACGTTACACCATTGGTTATAAAGCATTGGCAAGTCTCTCCAGGATCCCACCCATTTGGCGTACATGGTTGAGAATAAAGTCTCCGAGGTTGGACGGACACAGAGTGGTTCCTCCAAATCTTCGCTACCGCCCCTGGTTACCCAGGCCACTTCCGGAGCAAACCCCTCTACATGTTCTTTCTCCTTGTTCAACAATGATTCGGGAATAAAAAGCGGAAAATAAACGTTTTTATGGCCGGTCTCCTTGAACATCCTATCCAATACAGCTTGGATCCGCTCCCAGATCTCATACCCATATGGTCTAATCACCATACAGCCCTTGACCGAGCTATAGTCGACAAGCTCCGCCTTGAGAATCACATCAGTATACCACCGGGAAAAATCATCTTCCATATTGGTTATTTCTTTAACAAATTCTTTCTCCGCTTGCTTTTCCAAGACCAACGACCCCCTAATTGATTAGTGCCAGGCGTAGACGCAAGCATGCGCACGCCTTATCGTCCCAGCATCTTTATTTTCAAATAAACTTCGTAGGGGTCATTCACCCCTAAAGAAAGTTCTTCCATTGGACAGCGCCCGTCTCCAGTGCGGTTCTTAATATATGGCACCATCCGCTCAAAAGTGACGGGAATACCCAAATCATCCAAGGCCTCCTTTGCTTCCGCGCTGATGATCCCGGCATAAATGGATTTCATTCCGCACAAAACCGCCAGTAAAGCTGAGGCCCGCCCGATCACTTTGTCGGCCAGGGCAAGTCCTGCGCCTGTATGCTTGCGCTGTTCTGTATATTCTTCATAAAAAACGATGAGGGGTTTGACGCCCCTTTCCACAGAAGTCATGACTACTTGCTCGCCACTTACGATTACACAGGTGTAATTGCCTTTGATCAGTTCGGATTTCGCCAGTTCAATACCGTCCAAAGCATCATTCCCCTTCGTAGATGTGTCTGAAAATATAGTTTCTCCATCCTTGCTCCTCTAAACTTTTGTCTAAATACCCCTGGCAGACAAATTTCAGATTGGCGGGTTCAGCCACGAAAGTCAGGTGCTCTTTGGTATAACAATAAACCGTTCTCCGAAGTTTATAAGAACCGACCGTCAATTCGCTCCATTCTTCTTTGACCCCGGCCCCATCCTGCACAATGAGGGCGGCATATCCGCCGATCTTTAAGACGCTTTGAATATTCTGAACTACCCCCGGCAATTCACATGGGTTGATATGAATCAAGGAAGCGCAGGCCCAGACACCGTCAAACTTGCCGATCCTCTCCTCCAGCCGGCGCAGGTCCATTACTTCAAAACGGCACTCCGGCGTACGCTCCCGCGCCACCCTGATGCACTCCGGACTGAAGTCCACCCCCAAAACTCTTGCCCCGTTCGCTGCCATTCGTTTGCTTTCATGACCCGGACCGCATCCCAAATCCAAAATCGCCGGATAGGGCGGGAGCAATTTCATGAATTCATCGATGGTAGGCTGGAGGATGGTTTCTTTATACCACTGGTCGGCAGTGGTTTCAGCTGTCAGATCATAATAGAGTTTTATCTCATCGTTCATTACACCACCCCTTTAAACTGGGGATAGCCTTTTCGATCTCTACCTCTTGGTCGTAATCAATACCTGGACAGGCAAAACCGAAGAGATTAAAGAAGTCCCGCTTATAACCGTCCACATCCGAAAGGGAGCGGATGTTCTCCGAATTAACCTTTTCCCACAATTCGGCCACCTCTGCCTGGACATCATCCCGCATCTCCCAATCATCAAGGCGGATCCGCCCCTCTTCGTCCACGGGCGGAACAGGGGCCGCCGAATACAACCTATCCTGAAAGAGACGGTAGATCTGCTGAATACACCCCTCATGGATCCCCTTTTCTTTCATGACCTTATACAAGAGAGAAACATAGAGTGGCACAACGGGAATGGCTGCGCTGGCCTGCGTTACCAAGGCTTTATTTACTGAGACGTAGGCCTGTCCACCGCTCTGCCTTAGCTCCTTCGCTAAAATCCCGGCCGTGGCCTCCAAGTCCTCCTTGGCCCGTCCAATCGTGCCGTCCCTATACACAAACCTGGTAATCTCCGGTCCGATATAAGAATAAGCGACGGTCACTACAGCCGGGGCCAAAACCCCTGCTTGCCTCAGGGCATCGATCCACATCCGCCAATCTTCCCCGCCCATTACCGCCACTGTCTGTTTGATCTCCTCTTCCGAGGCAGGCTCGATGGTAGTTTCCGTGATTTCACCGGTGTGAATGTCCAAGGTCTTACTGGTAACGGTCTGCCCGATTGGCTTCAGCACGGAAGAAAAGGTCTCTCCGGTAAGCGGATGCGTCCTCCGGGGAGCGGCCAGACTGTATACTACCAAGTCAACAGCGCCCAAATCCTTCTTGATTAGTTCCGCTGTTTCCCTTTTTATCTCTTGGGAGAAGGCGTCTCCGTTGATACTCTTGGCATAATATCCCTCAGCGTGGGCGGCCTCTTCAAAAGCGGCCGTATTATACCAACCGGAGGAGGCGGTTTTATTCTTCAGCGCCGGTTTTTCCAGAAACACTCCGATGGTGGCGGCTTTCGCCCCAAAAGTGGAGACGATCCGCGAAGCCAAACCATAACCGGTGGAAGCCCCGATAACCAGCGCCCTTTTCGGCCCAGCCAGCGCAGGCTGGGCCTTAACGTAATTAATCTGTTCCATCACGTTTTGGGCGCAGCCTGCCGGGTGCGCCGTAGTACAAATGAATCCTCTGAATTTCGGTTTTACAACCATTATCCAAACCCCTTCTTTAACTGAAGACCATTATTTATAATAACCACATGTGGCCAAGAAACACTATAGCGCAATCTGGCATATCCTTCACCGTCCACACAGAGTTGCCTGCTTAAACAGAGAGAGTAAAACACACTTGTTTTTTATTGTAAAGTATACCACATAAACCTGGGGCGTAACAATCAATATTATAAACGTTCTATGTAAAAACGTTATTCCCTTTCGCTATTGCTTTACAGTTTTCAAAACAATCTCAGATAGACTAGAAAATAAAAGAGGCCCGACTCCGGTTGAGCGCGCAGCGCGCTCAAGATCGGAAGCAGACCTCTTTCTACTTTTTCACCTGCCTACCCAGTTGGGAACAGTTTAAAGCCGGATCTTGCCGCCTTATTTCTTCACAACCGGTATCCAAACCTCGCACCTGTAATCCGCAGCTGAATTATGGCCTGACGGATAGGACTCAAGCTCCGGTCCTCCGCTATGCTCGTAGCCTGTGGCCGGGAACCATTCGGAGAAGATCCGATCCCACACACGCTGAATGGCGTGAGGCATGGGACCAATCGACTCAAAAACCGCCCAAGTGGAAGCAGGGATTTCTTTTTCTTCGAACCCGGTCAGCGCCTTGCTTTGGGGTTTTTCAATGCCAATCATGTAGGTAAGCTCTTCAGTATCGGGGTTAAAGTCCATACATACCCCGAGTAATCCCAACTTTCCAGCATGATCAGCCAACTCGCTACAGATCCCTTTTTGGCAACATTCCGTCCAAAACTCCGGAATCAATTTCAGATTCTGCTTGGCTTTAGTGGTCACCCTGGTCTTCTTGCCGACTATGGTGAAGGCCTCTTTCTCCACAATCTTATAATCCATATCTTTATCCCCCTTAATCGAAAGATGGAAGGAGATTCGCGGAAAAGCCTTGAGGTTCACCCCGGACCCGCGCGCAGTCGAAGGATTCACCCCGTGCAGTCTGTGAAAGGCTTTAGAGAAAGACTCCGGTGTATCATAGCCATATTTCAGCGCCACATCGATTACTTTGGCGTTGCCCATGGCCAACTCTTGAGCGGCCAAAGTCAGCCTTCTGTTTCTGACATACTCCACTACTGTAAATCCGGTTAATATATGAAACATCCTTTGAAAATGAAAAGGCGAGCAACAGGCTAGCCTGGCAGCGTCATTGATGTCCAAATCCTTTTCCAAATGAGCTTCCAGGTAATCCAGGGCGGTTTTCATTCTCTCAAACCATTCCACAGCGCTATCTCCTTTCAATATAAATCTATCATGCCTGCTCGCTCTAGTCCGGTCATTTTCTGCTTTCTTCTGACAGGTGAGGCTTTTCTCCATGTAAATCTCTGAAGATCAAAGGAGATCTATCCTTACAAACTGATCGCTTCTTGAGCTATGGCTTGGTTATTGAGGATAAGGGCGATGTTTCCGTTTCCAAGCAGAGCAGCGCCTGCTATTTCCGGGATTTCACCGATGGATTTATTAATCGGCTTAATCATGATTTCTTCCAGTCCCAACAGCTCTTCCACAATATAACCGACCCTTCCCTGGCCATAATTTACTATTACTATCGGGATTAAGTCTTTGTTTCTCATATACATAAACATGAACCTGGAGCCAAGGTCTATTAAGGGAATAGTCTGTGGATAATTGTAGTAAATCATCCGATCACCGACCAGATGGATTTCGGACTCTTTGATTATCTTACTCAGAACCACATCAATAGCAGGTATTCCAAAGACCTGACCGCCGATTTTTACCATAAATGCCTGGATAATTGCTAAGGTGAGGGGGACTTTCAGTATAAATTCGGTGCCAACATGCTGGACTGATTTAACCTCAATATCTCCATGGAGTTTCTTGAGACTATTCTGAACCACATCAAGTCCAACACCACGTCCAGAGATATCGCTTACTTGATCGGCGGTTGAGAAACCGGGAGCAAAGATCAGTTTATATAGTTCTTCTTTGGAGAGAGAACTATCTGCTTTAATGATTCCCGCCTTCACTGCTTTATTCTTAATCTTTTCGAGATTGAGGCCTCTGCCGTCATCACGGACACTGACTACCAGATGGCCACCGACTTGGCGGGCATCCAGGGTGACCTGGCCAACCGGTCCTTTTCCATATTTTTCTCGTTCTTCTGCGTCTTCAATCCCGTGGTCTATTGAATTGCGTACTAAATGTGTTAATGGATCAACCAATTCCTCGGCAACCTGTTTATCGATCTCCGTTTCTTCGCCAATCAAGTGAAGTTCAATCTTTTTTCCGCATTTTTTGGCCACATCCCGGACGATCTTTGGAAATCTGGCAAAGATTTGGCGAACCGGAATCATTCTTAGTTCCATAGTGCTTAGTTGAAGTGCTGAGATGCCCTGATCCAAATTCCGTAATAACTTGCCAAACTCCTCCCAACTCCTTTTCCCTTGATATCCCTCCTGATGCAGGTGCAAAAGACTGCTTCTTAAAGTCAGGATGCTGCCAAGTTGGTTAATAACCTTGTCAATGCGTTCTGCCTCAATCCTGACAGTTTGCGTCCAGTTTGTTTTTTCTCCATATACATTAGTCCCTTCTGCTTTTCTATACTGCCACTTGCGGATAGTGACCTCCTTTACGCCATCGTTGACCGGATAATTGATTATCCTTGCCTCTTCTTCCGGGGTTAATGCTTTTTCACAGAAGACGACCACTCTTATACTGTTATATTCTTCTTTCTCCAGTTCATTATAGTCGGGAACGATCTTAAAGACTTCTCCGTACTGTTTAAGATATTTGATAAAAATCAGCGCTGTCGCGCTTCGCATAGGCGCTTCATCAGTAAAGTAAAGCTCTATTCCATATACCTCTTTTCCTGCCTCCTGCCACTCCGCTACTTGTTTCTTCTCCACATCACTTAATTGCAGAGGAAGCTCTTTTTTAGACTCCTTTACACTACCAGCATCATCCGTTTTTCCTTTCTTGGCTTGCATCTTTATTTTTTCTATCCACATTTCCCAGGGAATAGAGGCAGAAAAGATATTCCCTTCAAAAAAGGAAGTAAGTTCATCGCTTATGGCCAATAACAAATCTACATCCGATTCATCCAGCCGATACTGGCCTTTGCGGACAAGATCGAAAAAGCTCTCCAGCTCATGCATGGTCTCTTTGACCTCGTTTAGACCGACTAGTCCGGAAGAACCTTTTATATTATGAGCCAGACGGAACATTTCATCAATAAAAGCGTTTTGCCTGTCCAGGTGCTCTTCAATTTGCAGCAATATGAAGACCAACCGTTCGATCTGTTCTTTCGTCTCCGCAATATAAGTGGAAATAATATTCTGATCGAGCTGCCCGGGTGTATTGTTATTCATCCTATCAACACCCCCTTTTTATAATGCTGAGCTTTGTCATTCGACTTCCGAATTCAGTTGGTCGCCTGCCACTGGCTTACTCTCTCCTTTATTAAGTGACGACTCCAACTCGTCCAATGCCTCTTCCTCATGAATGGTAAAGATCTTTTCCAGGTCCAGAATTAAAATAAGTCTATCATTGAGTTTACCCATAGCCTTTAGGTACCTGGTCTTTTCCTGCGCATTCAAGCTTGGAGTCGACTGGATCTTTTCCTTCGGTAAATTTAGAATGTCAGAAACTCCATCCACAATCATCCCTAACGTTCTATCTGAGTACTCAACAACGATGATCACGTCGAATTCTTTGCTAGAATTGGCCGCAATTCCAAATCTGCTCCGCATATTTAAAACGGGGATTACTTCTCCCCGGAAATCGATCACCCCCTCTATGAACCTAGGAACATGCGGAATTTTCTTTGGTTTAGTGTATCTGATGATTTCTTCCACATTAAGCACATTCACTCCGAACTCTTCATCGCCGACATTAAAAACAACCAGCTGTTCCTCGTTTTCCCCTCCGGCCAATTGAAGGTTTAAAATATCCAAAGTATTGTCGGTTCCTGCCATAGGTCTACCTCTCCTTTTAAAAAGATTCCAGATTATCCTGTTTAATCATCCATGTATCGCCAAGTTCAGACTGGTTGTGTTCTTTATCGTCAGACTTCCTCATCGCTTCGCTTCCGGTTTCTGTTTTTTCCATTTCGGACTGTTCCAGTTGCCCCACTTTAAATTGGGCCACATCAGCACGTAATCTCTCCGCTTCAGCATCCAAGGTCTCGCTGGAAGAACTAATCTCTTCCACCATCGCCGCGTTCTCCTGAGTCACCTGGTTAAGTTGTTCAATTGAGGACTGAATCTGTACAGCCGCGTCGGACTGTTCCCGCATGGCGGCGCTCACTTCTACAATCACATCAGAGGTCTTCTTAGTATTCTCCACGATCTTTTTCAGCATTTCAAAGGAGTTTTGAATCATAGCATCGCCATGCTCTACCCGGGCAACGCTCTCATTGATTAACTTCTCGATCTCTTTGGCTGATTCGCTAGTTCGACCAGCCAAGTTTCTTACTTCTGCCGCTACTACGGCAAACCCCCGGCCTTGTTCACCGGCGCGAGCTGCCTCCACCGCAGCGTTTAGAGCCAGAAGGTTGGTTTGAAAGGCGATATCATTAACTACTTTAATAATCTCCGCAATCTGCTTACTGCTGTCTGAGATTTTACCCATGGCTTCAATACTTTCTTTAATGGATCTTTCCCCTTCGTTTACCGCATCCAGGGTAACTT
>DATCJV010000118.1:0-4902 GCA_036562625.1 Bacillota bacterium
ATATCACTCTGGTGCCGGAGGGAAGAAGGATCTTCGCCAAATTGACCGTGTTGGAGAATCTAAGGATCGGGGCTTTTAGCCGCAGGGAGGAAAAGGAGATCAAAGCCGATTTGGAGTGGGTGTTTAGCCTTTTTCCCATTCTGCAGGAACGTTCCTGGCAACTGGCGGGAACCCTTTCCGGGGGCGAGCAACAGATGTTGGCGGTAGGGCGCGCATTAATGTCCCGTCCTCGGTTGTTGATGATGGACGAACCTTCCCTGGGCCTCGCCCCTTTACTGGTCAAGGAGATCTTCCGGGTGATCAAAGAAATTAATCAGCAGGGGGTGACTATTCTCCTGATTGAACAGAATGCCAATGCCGCCTTACGGATTGCGGATCGGGGATATGTAATGGAAACCGGAAGAATCGTCCTGGCTGGTTCCGGCCGGGAATTACTGGCCAATCCAGATGTCAAAGCGGCCTATCTGGGAAGAAGAAAGCAACAAGCATGAGTGGGAGGTTGCTTCGGTGAAATCTTTTCGTAAGGAACTGGTTTTTCACACCAAAGAACGGGTGGAGTTTATCAACATTACCGACCAGGTGGCAGAGGCTGTGACGGAGAGCGGGATCAAAGAAGGGCTCTGTCTGATCAATGCCATGCACATCACAGCCAGTGTCTTTATTAATGATCACGAAAGCGGTTTGTGGCAGGATTATCTGAACTGGCTGGAAAAGCTGGCGCCCCATGCTCCGATCTCCCAGTATCTGCATAATCGGACCGGAGAGGATAACGGCGACGCCCATCTAAAAAGGCAGATCATGGGCAGGGAAGTAGTGGTGGCCGTTACCGACGGGAAACTGGACTTCGGCCCCTGGGAACAGATCTTCTATGGCGAATTCGACGGTCAACGCCAGAAGCGGGTGTTGGTGAAGGTGATTGGGGAGTAAGTTCAGGTCAAAACCATATTTACTAATTCTCCGGCAATGATGATCGATGGAAAAAGGAAAAAGACAGGACAATAAGACATAGTCGGGAGCAGTTTTTTACCTGGAGATAAGCAGGGGCGATCCGGGCTTGAATAAACCCGCCCGAAATGGACAGGAGACCTGTCCATTTTTATTTTACATTTTTTTAGCAGGAAAGCCAGTTTTGGTCTTGAATTAATCGGATGTAAGAATATAACATTTTTGGCAACCAACCTATGCGGGGAGGAGTCGAAGTTGTTCGGGCTGAACTTGATCTTTAAATTGATAAAGCTTTTTCATTCCAAAGTAGAACCTCATCACATCGCCTTGGGTTTCGCCTTGGGGTCCATTATCGGGTTGACTCCCTTTTGGTCCCTCCAGAATCTGCTCGTTTTTATCCTGATTCTGCTCCTGGAGGTCAGTATTCCAGCAGCGTTTTTTGGGATCTTTTTCTTTAGTTGTTTTGCGTACTTGTGTGATCCCTTCTTTCATCACTTGGGCTATTTTTTACTGGTCGAAGTCGAGTTCCTGAAACCGGTCTGGACCTATCTGTACAACATCCCGGTCGCTCCTTTGACCAGATTTTATAATACTGTCGTCCTGGGCAGCCTGGTCAGCGCATTGGTGGCCTTCTTCCCGGTTTATTTAGGCTTTAGGCAAGTGGTCAAGCTTTACCGGGCAAAGGTGGCCGAGAAAGCCAACAGGTTAAGAATAGTGCAAATACTGAAAGCCAATAGGATCTTTCAAATGTACCAGAAGGTCAAAATGCAGTAAGGCAGGTGATCCGAGATGAGAAAGAAAGCAGTACTGATCTTCACCGGTTTCTTAATCCTGGTTACCCTGATCTGCCTCTGCTGGGGTAATTCCCTGCTCACCTGGATGCTGGAGAATACTCTACAAGCGGTGACCCGCGCCAAAGTCGAGATCACCGGTTTGCGCCTACGCCCTTTTCAACTGGCGGTTCAGATGGAGAAGATCGAGTTGGCAAACCCAGCCGATCCTTGGAAAAATTTGGTTTCGGCAAAGAATATCCGTTTTAAGATGGCGCCCGGACCGTTGTGGGAAGGGAAAAAGATTATTGAAGAGATCGCTGTGGAAGATCTGGTCTTTAACGAACGGCGCCGGACTGATGGCAGGCTGAAAAAGAAGGCCGCTGCGCCCCCAAAAGAAAAAAAAGAATCCAGACTGCGCCAGACGCTTGCCACCATACCGGTGTTAAAACCGGAGACTATCGCGGCCCGTTTAGATCTGCCAAAGCTCACTGCGGGGTATCAATTCAGGACCGATCTGGCCGCCGCCGGTCTCAAAGCAGAGCTTAACGCCTATCAAGAAAGATGCGACGCTCATCTGGAAGAATTAAATCAGCTCCGGGAGGAGCTGAATATTCTGCAGGAGAAAGCAGCCGGACTGAAGAAGCCCGCTCATCTTCAGGAACTCCATGAACAGCTGGCTGTGGTCAATGAGATCCGGGACGGGGTGGAGAAGATCCGCACTCGCTTACGGGCCATGGATGATCGGTTTCAGCAGGATAATCAAGCCGTGACGGAGGCGCTCCGCAGCCTGAAAGCGGAAGCGGAAGCCGACTACCGCGCGTTGCTGGCCTTGGCGGAACTGCCGGATCTCGATGAGAGTAATTATGCCGAAGCCTTGCTGGGAGAGACGCTCTTCAAAGCGACGTCTACTCTTCTTGACCTTCTTGAATATGTCCGGAAGTTGCGTCCGGTCGGCGGGGAGAAGCCCGCGAAGACCAAACCCACCCGGGGCGGGCAAGACATCGCTTTTCCACGCAGAGAAACCCATCCCCGGTTCTTAATTAAGAAGATTGCCATCTCCGGAAGAGGGACCCCTGATTCCTCGCTGGACGGGTTCTATGCCCAGGGAGTGATCACCGGTATTACCAGCGAGCCGGCATTGTACGGGTCGCCGTTGACCATGGCGCTCTTTGCCCAAACGCCCAGGGAAGCTCTCTTCAGGCTCGATGGTGAGCTCAATCATGTCACTCCGGATTTTCAAGACCGTATTAACTTGACTTGGCAGGGACTGCCCTTGCCTGAGCTGAATTTGGGCGACAGCAGCCACCTACCGGCAAAGATCCTCACCGGTCGGGTTGGAATTGATGCTGTGCTGAAAATGGATCCCGATCTCCTGAAGCTGGTGGCGGTCATTAAGGCCGATCAGGTCAAGATGGATTTCAGCGGACGGCCGGAACCGGATGATCTAATCGGGGAGATCATCCGGAATACTCTGGTCGGGTTGGATCAAGTTACGGTCCACTACGAATTGGCGCAGAGCGCCGGAGAATACGAGCTGAAGATCTCCTCCGATCTGGACCGGGTAATCTCCGCCCGTTTACAAGCGGCGGTCGGGGAAAAAGTCACCGACTTCACCCGTGAGCTTCGGGCCAAGGTTGAAGAGAAGCTTCACCACACGGAGACATCTTTGGAAGCAACCAAGGCGCTTTCTCAACAAAAAGTCGCCGCGAAGCTGCAGGAGTTTGAGGAAGAGTTGGACCGGAGAGCAGCAGAATTAACAGCCAAGCAGAGGGAGTTGGAAGCCAAGAAGAAGGAGTTGGAGGAGGCGCTCCAGAAAAAGCTCGACGCGGAAGAGGAGAGGTTAAAAGAGAAGGCCGAAAAAGAACTCCGCAAACTTAAAGATCTTTTCTAGAGAGAGAACCAGGAGAGAGCAGGCCGCCGACTCTTCTTTCGCCTTGAATGTTAAGCCGGAAAAGACAGGGGAAACGGCCACACCTGGAAGGCGAAGCTCGGATGGGGCGTCCGCGCCGGGGGGTCTCGGCGGGTGAGGGGAGGAGGAACCATCATGAATTATGTTCAGTGGTTATGGACCTATCTTCGTAAATATAAGACCAGCATTATCTGTGCTTTTCTGTTGGTGATGGGCTATACCCTACTGAACTTGATTCCTCCTTATCTCTCCGGAGTTATTGTCGACCGCGTGCTCCTCCGGGCTGAGAAAGAGTTACTCTGGCAGGTTGTGCTCCTGGTGATCGGCGCAACTTTCTTAAAGTCCGCGGCCCGCTATTTTTATCGACTCATCTTTGAGCATATTTCTCAGGATGTTGTCTATCAGATTAGGATGAATCTCTACCAAAAAATACAGGAGATGGACTTTGCCTTTTTTGATCAGGCGAGAACAGGCGATCTAATGACCAGGATGTCGGGGGATGCCGATGCGGTGCGCCACTTCATCGCCTGGGTTGCCTTTAGCCTGGTCGAGAATGTGGCCTCCTTTAGTCTGGCTTTGGTCACGCTCTTCGTGATCAATTATCAGTTGGCCTTGGTATTACTGGCGTGCACCCCACTGATTGGCCTCCTTGCCCTGCGCCTTTCCGACAAGGTGAAGCCGGCTTTCTTCGGAATCCGCGAACAGTTGTCCAAACTGAATTCTGTGGTCCAGGAGAACATCAGCGGAAACCGGGTAGTCAAGGCCTTTGCCAGGGAAGAATATGAGATCAGTAAATTTTCTACGGAAAACGATGGTTTTAAAGAGAAGAATCTGCAAGCCGTCCGGATCTGGGAAAGGTATTTACCGGCGCTTGATGCCGCCTGCGGCGGTCTGACCGTAGTCCTACTGTTGGTTGGCGGGTTAATGGTGATCAATGGCGCGTTAACCATCGGTAGGCTGGTCATTTTCAACAGTTTTTTATGGACTTTGAGTTATCCCTTGAGAAACCTGGGGTGGCTCATCAATGACCTGCAGAGATTTGTGGCAGCTGCCGCGCAGATCATCGTCTTGCTCGAAGCAGAGCCAAAGATTAAAAACAGCCCGACTCCCCTGCGGAAAGAGCGCCTGGAAGGACAGGTGGAGTTGGTGAATGTCTCCTTCTCGCAAGAAGGCGACGAAGTACTGCGAGGAGTCAGTTTCACGGCTCGTCCCGGAGAGACGGTGGCGATTGTGGGGCCCACCGGTTCCGGCAAGTCTACCCTGGTCAACCTGATC
>DATCJV010000011.1:0-3490 GCA_036562625.1 Bacillota bacterium
AAGGCAGTGTGTAAGAATCAGAGGTGAGGCTTGGTGCTGCATGCCCTGATGCGGAAGAAAGTATCCTTTATCGTGCTGGTCTTGATCTTCCTCTTTGTCACCGGGTTGATCTTTTATACTTCTCAAGACGAGATGAACCAAACCTGGCCGGAATTTGTGGTTAAAATCATTCTCTATCCTTTTCAAAGAGTTATTGATTATATTTCCAACTTCTTCTCCAATACCTGGAAGACGATGACCGCGCTCTCTGCTTTGAACCGGGAAAATTACCAACTTCGGCAGGAAGTCTTGGAATTACAGATGGAACTGACTCAACTACGGCAGCTCCGGGCGGAGAATGAACGCTTAAGAGAGGCTTTGGAGTTTGAGAAGACTTCTGCTTTCCATTTGGAACCGGCGGTGGTGATCGCCAGAAACCCCAGTCATTGGACGGATACGGTAATTATCAACAAAGGAAGTAAGAGCGGTTTGGCCAAGAATATGCCGGTCATCACTAAAGACGGAGTGGCAGGCAGGTTATTAAATGTCGAACCGTACTCGTCTGAAGTGATTTTGCTCTCCGATCCGCGGGACGGTAATAGTATGAGCGGGGTAATCGAGCGGAGCAGAGGATTGGTCTATATTTTTGGTGGGGGACGTAAAGGTTATTGTTTGGTGAGACCGTCCGATCTGGATGTCAAATTTAAAATCGGCGATCGGATTTTGACCTCCGAATCCAGTCTCTATTTTCCAAAGGACTTGGTGATCGGAGAGATTACGGAGATCATCGATCATGGTGACGGATTTGAACAAGAGGCAGTCATGAAACCGGTGGTGAAATTGGGTCAATTGGAGATCATATATGTGATTAAGAATGCCAAAAACGTACAGAAGACAGTACGTAATGAACAGGAAAGGGAAAGATAGCCGTGCGAGGGTTAGTATTACTCATAACTCTACTCTTCTCGATTGCGTTGCAATCAACAGTTTTGGCGAAAATCAGCCTGTTCGGTGTAACACCCGATTTAATCTTGGTGATTACCGTCTGCTATGGTCTACTTCATGGTCCCGTCAAGGGACTGTTTTTTGGTTTGCTTGGCGGATTCTTATTGGACCTGAGCGGTGGAGGCATTTTGGGCCTACATACCCTGATTAAAGCGGTTTTAGGATACGGCGCCGGATTTTTAGAGAAGACGGTTTTCAAAGATAATATTCTAGTGCCTGCGCTTGCTCTGGTGATCGCCACATTCATGCAGGGTGTGATCTCACTGTTGATCTTGATTACTTTTGACTGGCAGGGGAGGTTCTTGACGCACTTTGTCTATACAGTGTTGCCGCTTTCCATATATCATCCCCTCCTGACTGTTCCGGTTTATTATGGAGTATTGAAATTAACCGATCGTAACCATCGTGGACTGGGCCGGGGGGGGATGGAGTTTTGAAGGAACAGGCTTTTCGAAGTATGGAACGGAGAGCAAAAATCCTTTCCGCCTTGATTATTCTGATTTTTCTGGTCTTGCTTTCCCGCTTGTGGTACCTTCAGATTATCCGGGGGGAAGAGTCGTATGCCCTTTCCCGTCAAAACCAAACCAGACAGATTAGGATTTCCGCCCCCAGAGGTAATTTCTATGACCGGTCCGGGCGGACCCTCGTCACCAGCCGGATATCTCATGTTGTTTCTGTTGTGCCGGAGGATATCAAGAAAGACCCCCAGGCCATGGCGCTATTAGGCAAGCTGTTGGACTTGTCTGTAGAGGAGATCGAGAAAAAGCTGGAGGAAAAGTCCGGAACCGTCAAAGATCAATATATCCCTATTAAGTATGATGTAGATCCATCCACTGTGGGGAAGATCCTTGAGGCCAATCTTGATCTTCCCGGAGTAGTGGTGGAAAAATATCCGGTCCGTAGCTATCCCTTGGGAGAATGGGCCTCCCATCTCATCGGTTACATCGGTGAGATCAACGAAAAAGAGTTGGAGGAATTGAGACATTCAGGTTATCGCTTAGGTGATCTAGTAGGAAAAATGGGATTGGAGAAAACCTATGAAACCTATTTGCGCGGAACGGACGGGATCCGGATTGTGGAAGTAAATCGCGTGTCCGAACCTTTGAAAGTATTGGAGGAGAGCCGCTATTTACCAGGCAATAACCTTTATCTGACCATCGATTACCAACTGCAGAACGAAGCCGAGCGAATCTTACGTGAACAAATGCTGTGGCTGCAAAAGCATACGGACTATAAAAATGCCCGTTCCGGGGCAGTGATTGCCCTTAATCCTCAAAACGGTGAGATCTTGGCGATGGTCAGTTATCCGGAGTTTGATCCCAATTTATTTGTGGGCAGCATCTCCGGCCAGGAAATACAGAAGCTCCTCACCAACCCTCTGCACCCCTTCACGAACAGGGTGACCAGGGGAGGTTTCATGCCGGGCTCGACCTTTAAGCCGCTGACGGTCATTGCGGCCCTGGAAGAAGAGGAGGTCGATCTGAATCAGGAGTTTTACTGTTCCGGGATTACGAGGATCGGCAATGCCACTTTCAGATGTGATAAACGCGAAGGCCATGGGAGACAGACTTTGGTGGAAGGTCTTCAGAACTCCTGTAATCTTGTCATGGCCGAGCTGGGCCGGAAGATCGGCCCCGAAAAGCTGGCCAAATATGCCAGGATGTTTGGGATCGGTTCCCCTACCGGCTTGAATCTGAATCCGGAAGAAATTACCGGCTTGATCGGCGACCCGAATTGGAAGCGGAAGACCAGAAACGAAATATGGTTTCCTATGGAAACTTTACATCTCTCCGTAGGCCAGGGTTATATATTGGCTACCCCTATTCAGTTGGCACAGATCTACTCCGCCATCGCCAATGGGGGTAAATTCTATCGTCCAAGACTTGTCACTCAGATCCGCTCCGTGACTGGGAAGAAAATAAAAGAGTTTCCGCCTGAGGTGATCAAGACGGTTGACTTAAAGCCAAGTACACTTGAACTGGTACGTGAAGGCTTGCAGCGGGTAGTGACTCAAGGATCCGCCAGATATGCTTTTGCCGGGTTTCCATTAAATGAAATACCGGTGGCAGGTAAGACTGGTACTGCTCAGAATCAGGGGAAGGATAATTTTGCCTTCTTCGCCAGCTATGCGCCGGCGGATCACCCCGAATTAGTAATTGTTGTAGTAGTGGAGGAGGGTGGATATGGTTCGGTAGCATCCGCCCCGATCGCCCGTAAACTGTTTGAAGCATATTTCAACCTGAAGTCCTCTTCCGCAACTAAAGATCAACAAAATAAGGCAGGCACGGCAGAGGCAGGAAGCGAGCTGCCCCCGGTTGCTTCCTTACCGGCCTCCACTCAAGAAATAAAAGAGCTTATGAAGATGCAGAGGCTAATGAGAGAAGAGGCGCGCGTGGCTGAGGAAGAATCAACTACACCACTTTCCTAAGCAGGATTTGACCTAATAATGTGGAAATAATTTTATAATCCTGTTTTTCGCGCAAATACTCCCAAAGAGGTATAGTAG
>DATCJV010000032.1:0-2584 GCA_036562625.1 Bacillota bacterium
ATCTTTGCCGTTCCGGGTGGGATTAATAGGAAAAGAAGTAAAGGCACAAACAGGTTGATTAAGGAAGGGGCTTTTTTAGTGGAAAGTGTGGAAGATATTCTGCCAGCGCTTGCTATCCACCGCCCTCAGCCCGCTGTGCGGCAAGCCGTAACTGCCCAGGAGGGGGATTCCCTGGTGGAAAAGGAGATTCTTTCCGTGCTGGCGGAAGAAGAATACCATATAGACATGTTGGTGCGGCTGACCGGATATTCCCCGGGAGAGATCAGCGCAGCCTTAATTCTCATGGAGATGAAGGGGATGGTTTCTCAGATTGCCCCTGGAATCTATCGGAAATGTAAATAAATTTTAATAATTTCTCGTTTGGGCTGCAATCGCTATTTACATCTGATGTTAAACTGATTTATAATAACCATATCTGTTTATTAGCATTGTGACGCTCAGACCAGGAGCAGTCTATTTTTTAGTTAGGTCTTGAATGGCGTTCAAAAGCTTTGATTGCGGATTTTGCTGGAGGGTCTTTGTAAAATGAGAAAACGCACACAAGAACGGGTGTTGGCATTAGTTGATTATCTGGTGGAACTTTGCCGTTCATCAGAAACGGATCTGGATATGAAGCAGTTGTACGGGAATGACCGGTTCTATAATGATTTGCTTAAATTGGGTTTTGATTCTGCAGAGATAAATATGGCCTTTGCATTGATTTTAAAAGGGCCGGAGAAACTAGAATCCGGAGAAGAGCGAAACGGGCCGGTGCGGGAAGAAGGGCCAGGCGCTGCTATCCACCGGCCGGAGCGGGAGAGGTCGATACCGGTTGCGGCGTCCTCCCCTACGGTTCCTACCAGGCCGGTTTGGATCTTTAGCGACCAGGAGCAGATTAAACTTTCTCCGCAGTTTCGTGGAGAACTGTTCAGATTATATCAAGATTCCTATCTGACCATGGAAGAGATGTTTGCGATCGTCAACTGCGCGATGAGTATGGAGTGTGGAGAGATTCAGGTTACAGATTTGGCTTATATAATCTCCAGAGTGATTAGGGAATCTACTAAAGTTGAGACTTTACTGTCAAATAAAGAATCGAGAATGCTATCTTGACTTTTGTCAAGTTAAAGGGCCGGAAGGTCCCTTTTTCATAATTTTACCGTTAAATAAGGTTTTCTGGTACGAAGGAGGATTATTATGGCCCGGAATTTGGTAATTGTGGAGTCTCCGGCGAAGGCCAAGACGATCGGAAAGTTCTTAGGCAGGAATTATCAAGTAAAGGCTTCCATGGGTCATGTCATCGATCTGCCCCGCAGTCAATTTGCGGTTGACATCGAAAAAGATTTTACGCCGAAATATATTACCATTCGTGGCAAAGGGAAGATCCTTAAAGAATTGAAAGACGCGGTAAAAAAGGCGGATCGTGTCTTGCTGGCCACAGACCCGGACCGAGAGGGAGAGGCGATCTCATGGCATTTGGCCAAGGCCTTGGACTTGAATACCGAGGACCGGTGCAGGATAGAATTTCATGAGATTACCAAGAAAGCTGTGCAACAGGCGATTAAAAACCCAAGGCATGTTGATTTGAATCGGGTAAACGCCCAACAAGCCAGAAGAGTGCTGGACCGGTTAGTCGGGTATAAACTTAGCCCGTTACTTTGGGCCAAAGTAAAAAGAGGGTTATCCGCCGGACGTGTGCAATCAGTGGCTGTACGCTTAATCTGTGAACGGGAAAAAGAGATCAGAGAGTTTGTCTCCGAAGAATACTGGACGATTGCCGCTGATTTTAAGGTAGAGGGGACCGCAGGGGTCTTTACCGCCAAATTGGCAGAGGTGGAAGGAAAAAAGGCGGAGATTCCCAATGCAGAGACAGCCTCGGCCTTGCGGAAAAGAATTGAGCAGAGTCAATTCCGGATCAGCAGTGTAAAGAAGAGAGAGCGGCGGAGATATCCGGCGCCGCCCTTTACAACCAGCACCTTACAACAAGAAGCCTCCCGGAAACTTGGGTTCAGCGCCAGGAAAACCATGTCCGTCGCGCAACAACTCTATGAAGGACTGGAGATTGGGGGCGAAGGAAGCGTCGGGTTGATTACATATATTCGGACGGACTCCGTTCGGGTCTCCGCCGAAGCGCAGGAAGAGGCACGCAAGGTTATTGCCGCCAAGTTCGGGCAGGATTTTGCCCCACCGGCCCCGCCGGTCTATAAGACAAAATCCGTTGCCGCCCAAGAAGCTCATGAGGCAATCAGACCGACTATCGTCCAATACGCTCCCGAGGAGATCAAGGCTTATTTATCGCGGGACCAATACCGTTTATATGAGCTGATTTGGAACCGTTTTGTGGCCAGTCAGATGTCGCCGGCGGTCTTGGATTCCGTGAGCGTGGAAATTTCGGGAGGAGATTTCTTGTTCCGGGCCACCGGTAGTCAGGTCAAATTTGCGGGTTTTCTTGTGTTGTATACGGAAGATACGGACGAGGAGAACACGGAAGAAGAGGGGAAAATACCCGAGGTGGACGAGGGAATGAGCGCCGGGGTTGTTCAGGTTATTCCACAACAGCGTTTCACCCAGCCACCACCCAGGTATTCGGAGGCAATGTTAGTAA
>DATCJV010000048.1:0-10617 GCA_036562625.1 Bacillota bacterium
GTACGGGGCGTCCGTGGCCTTGACCCCGGCCATGACCGCTGCGCCCTTTCCTAAATTGGACGGCAAATCAATGACTTTGCACCCAAATCCCTTGGCCACCTCGGAGGTGCGATCCGAGGAACCGTCATTAACCACAATCACTTCAGTCAAATCCCGGCAGTCTTTGATGGCATTGAGCACTTGTGGCAGGTTTTTTTCTTCATTAAAGGCCGGAATAACCGTGGCTACCCTCATTAAGATCCCTCCGCTTCTTCTCTCTTCTCTGCCGTCAGTTTTTGCAATTCAGAGAAGAAAGCCGGGAGCAACTCCCCCTCGTCTACGCGGCGCAGGACTTTTCCATGTCGAAAGATAATACCTTGTCCCTTACCGCCGGCCAGTCCCAGATCGGCCCGGGAGGCTTCCCCCGGGCCGTTGACTACACAGCCCATTACTGCCAGATGTAACGGATCCGGGAGGTCCTTCACCTCCTCCTCTACAGCTTGGGCAATCCTGGCCAGATCAATTTGACACCGTCCGCAAGTCGGACAAGAGATCAAGACCGGTCCGCGTTGCCGGAGCCGCAGCGCTTTTAAGATCTCGTACGCGGCAGTAACCTCCGCCGTGGGATCTCCGGTCAGAGAAACCCGGATGGTGTCACCAATCCCTTCGCTTAACAGTATTCCTAGTCCAACAGCGGATCTAATCACTCCGCTACTGCCTGTCCCCGCCTCGGTGATCCCCAGGTGTTGCGGAAAATCCCACCTGGAGGCAAAGAGGCGGCAGGCTTCCACAGTCTCCAGCACATCGGAGGATTTCAGGGAGACGATAATGTTCTCAAAATCCTCAGCCAATAAAATACGGAGTTGTTCTTCCACACTGAGCAGCATGGCTTGGGGAATATTCCCCGCAGCCGCGGATAAAGCCTCCGGCGACAGAGAGCCGGCGTTGGCGCCGATCCGGATCGCGGCTTGATGGTCTTTAGCTGCGCGCACAATGGCTCTGACCTTTTCCGCGGAACCGATATTCCCCGGGTTGATGCGTAATTTAACCACACCCGACTCCAAAGCGGCCAAGGCTAAGCGATAATCAAAATGGATGTCGGCGATGACCGGAAGCGGGGACTCGGCGATGATTCCCTTCAAAGCCCTGGCCGCCGCCATATCCGGCACAGCGACTCTCACCAATTCACACCCTTTGGCCTTTAAAGCCATGATCTGTTGGAGAGTAGCCTGGATGTTTCTCGTATCCGTATTGGTCATGGATTGGACGGCAATCGGCGCGCCGCCGCCAATCGGCGTCTTTCCCACCATTATTCTTCTGGTTTTTTTTACTTTCATCGGTCCTAACTCCTAACCATCAATTCCAGTTGACTGGGTAAACAGACACCCGTCTATTCTCTGGCCCTGGCCCTCCTATCGCCGGGTCTCTCCGGACGCTGCAGGCAGTGATCACAAAGGCCGTTGTTCTTTCTGGTCTGCGCCGGAGCTTCTTTCCCGCAGACCAGACAGAAGTCACCGATTTGCCTGGCGCACCTGCGGCAGAGGCCGGTCTTGGAGACATATTCCGGGTCCGGATGCCGGCAGATCCGGCAGACGCAGGCCTGGCAGTATCCGTTATATGTTTTCACCTCAGCCGGGGCTAACCGGCCGCAGGATTTACAGGCCCAGACTCCATCCTTCTTCTTTTCCAGATCCTTAACGCAAAATTCGCATAAATTATAAGCCTTTAAAATTCTCGCCGTTTGAATAGTATTTCCACAACGTCGGCAAAATCTTTTCCCCAGGCGGCCCCGGCTTTTGCCTTCTTTGTTCGGGTCCAGCCAAGGCCTTTTAATTCTGGTTCCGGACACTTCACCACCACCCGTCCCAACTTATCCGGTGTAGTTGACAAACTATTCCGCCAACGTACCACGTGAGTTCTAGGACGCGGTACGTTACGCTAGGACAAACCTCTTCTAAATCATACTGACCAAATCGGAATAAGTCAAAATCACAAACAAGGTTAAAATCACCGTCCTGCCGATGATTTGCGCAAGACCCTGCTGTTCTGCAGTGAATTCTTTTTTTCTGAAGCGCACGGGGATGTTCAGCCGCTTCTCTTTCCTCCATCCAAGGTTAGTTCAGTACTTTCCTGACACAGCTCTGTGCTGTGGTCCGCGCCCACTGATCAATGGCGATAATTGTTTCCAAGTCGGGCGCTTGAACAATGCCTTGTTTATCATGTTCCCCCATGACCATCTCTACAATGCGCCAAATATCCATAAATCCAATCCGCCGCCCCAAAAACAAGCGGACTGCTTCCTCGTTGGCGGCATTCAGCACCGTTGGCATACTTCCGCCGGCTCTTCCGGCGGCGTAAGCCAGTTTCAGGCTGGGAAAACGCTGAGGATCCGGCGGATAAAAACCAATCTCTCCCACGGAAGTCAAATCCAAACGGGAAAAGGTATTCATCCGCCGCTCCGGATAGGTCAGGGCAAACTGAATCGGCAGTCTCATATCGGCCGGACCCAGTTGTGCCAGGATCGAACCGTCCACCAGTTCGATTAAGGAGTGCACAACACTTTGGGGATGAATTACCACCTCGATCCCGTCGTAATCCAGGCCAAAAAGCCAATGGGCCTCGATCACCTCCAACCCTTTATTCATCAGGGTGGCGGAATCGATGGTGATCTTTTCCCCCATCCGCCAGGTGGGGTGCGCCAAGGCGGCTTCAGGGGTTACTTTCTCCAGTTCCGCCAGGGAACTGCTGAGAAAAGGTCCGCCGGAGGCAGTTAAAATAACCTTCTGCAGCGCCGCCGGAACCTGCCCCATCAAGCTTTGAAAGACAGCGCTGTGTTCGCTGTCCACAGGTAAGAGCGGACTCTTTTTCCGGTGTGCCTCTGCCATGATCAAATGGCCGCCCGCCACCAAGGTCTCTTTATTAGCCAAGGCCACCTGCTTTCCGGCTTGAAGCGCGGCATAAGTCGGAACCAGGCCGGCCACACCCACCACTGCCGAGACTATCAGATCCACTTCGGGGGCGGTGGCGATCTCCACTAAACCTTGTTCCCCGCCGAGCACCCTCCCCGGCCACCCGTCAAGTCTGCTCCGGAGAAGAGGCAATTTCGACTGATCGCTAACGGCAACCAGCTGCGGGCGATACTTGTCCACCTGCTTGGCAAGGAGGTCCACGTTACCGTGGGCGGAAAGGGCGAAGACCTCGACCTCATCTTGGAGTTGATCCACTACTTCCAGGGTTTGGCGTCCGATTGATCCCGTGGCGCCCAGGACAGCGATTTTTTTCATGATATCACCTTCGATCTATGGAAATTGCTTAAGCCGGCCTCAGGCGGAGGTAAGCGTATGAAGGCAGGGAAGGAAGAATTCGTCCAGCACGGCCACCCGTCTGTCAGGCCGCGCCAGAGGGAACGACGCCCAGACTAGGTAACGTCCTTCTCCAGTAAAGGCAAGATCCCATGGTAAAACGAACGCATGAGCACAAAGAGCAAAGGTCCGGTGAAAAAACCGTATATCCCAAAGAGTTTGAGTCCAAGATACACAGAGAAAAGGGCAGCCAACGGAGGTAGCCCCAGGTTTTGCCGGATGAGTCTGAGCTCGACGAATTCACGCACGCCCAAAATAAACAGGAGGGTAACGGTCAAAAGTATTCCGGCGCCCACTTCACCACGGAGCAACTTCCAACCGGCCCACGGTAGAAAAAAAGCCGCCGGCCCGATCATGGGTAGAAAATCCAAAAGCCCTACACCGATACTGATCAGGCCTGCCCGGGGAAACCCGCAGATCCCCAAAAAAAAGCAGCTCAATAAGGCAGTAATCAAGGCCAGCAAAAATTGAGCCTTTACAAAACCTAAGGTGGACACGATAATTTCCTGATGCAGTTTGATCGTAGGTTGCCGCCAGCCTTCCGGGAAGAAAGAGAGTAAAAAATGAAGGATCTTTTCCTTGTCGCGGCTGAGATAATAAGCTGCCACCCCGCTGAGGAAGAGATTGAAGACAAAGGCGGGGAAGGCCTTTAACAGATTTAAAACTTCCTGCAAGACACTGCTGGCGCCAGTTAAAAGACTCTCCGGTCGCACAGCCAGGCCCGGCCATAATTCATCCGGAATCCGCAACCATGCTTTGATCCGGGAAAAGAACTCTTCTCCTGCACTATTCAGGAGGATTAGTTTCTCCGGAAGGGCCGTTAATAAAGACTTGAGCTCAAGATATATCCGGGAAAGGATCAAGGTCAGGGCGAGACTGATCAGGATCAAGGCCAGCAGGAGCAGGGCGGAGACTGAGAACCATCTGGGGAGGTTCAGTCTTTTTTCCAGATAGGCGACTGGCTCCTCGATCAGGTAAGTGATTAATAATCCCAGCAAAAACGGAGCAAATAAAGGGAATAAATACTTAACCCCCGCCAGGAGGAGGAGATAAAAAACGAAAAAAATGGTGATCGACCGAAGACCCCGTGGCAGATGCACCCAAACCACCCTATTTGCAATCGCCGCGATTATCTCATCGCGGTTAATAGAGAAATCAAGAAATAAACCAAAGGCAGACTCAACATCGCGCTGTCGAAGCGGTCAAGGACACCTCCGTGTCCAGGCAGGATCCAGCCGGAATCCTTCACCCCCGCCCCTCTCTTCAAAAGTGACTCGAAAAGATCACCGATCTGCCCTACCAGCCCAATCAAGGGACTAAACGCCAATATGCACCAGGGAAGCCGAAAGGCAAGGCCAAAACTGATGCCGGCCAGCGTACCGATGAGCAGTCCACCGACGGAGCCTTCCACTGTCTTATGGGGACTAATCTTCGGCGCCAATGGAGTCTTCCCCAGAAAAGAGCCGATAAAATAAGCGCCTGTGTCATTCCCCCAAATGGTGATGAACATAAATAATAAAACCTGCCAACCAAAGGGGGTAGAGATTCCTCTTATTAAAATGATATATGTAAGCAGAACCCCCGGATAGACCAGACCAAACAGATTTGCGGCGACCGAAGGCAAAAAAACCTCCAGGCCTTGGTCTTGATCTCTGAACAAAAAAGTACCGAGTAAGATGAAGAAGAGAATCAAACCGGTGTAATCAACCAGGGCAAACCTGTGCTTGAAGCGCACGGAGATTACATGAATAAAAAAATAAAGCAGGCTCGCGCAGAGGAGCAAAGGAAGACTGGTTTTGATCCCCGCAGCTCTGGCCAGCCGGTTGTACTCCCATATTCCGATGGCCAGAAGCAGCCCGGTGACTACGTCCAAAAAGATCCCGCCCGTCACGATCGCATAGACAAAAGCCAACCCACCTAGGACCCCCGTAATAATCCTGCTCTTCATTCTGCTGTTCCTCCTCTTATGTCACCGCCCCGAACCTTCTGTTTCTGTTCTGATACTCATAAATTGCCTGATGGAACTCGGCGATCCCAAACTCCGGCCAGAGAGGACGGACAAAAACAAACTCCGCGTAAGCCGCTTGCCACAACAAAAAGTTGCTTAATCTTTCTTCGCCACTGGTTCTGATGATTAATTCCGGATCAGGTTGTCCGGCGGTATAAAGATAAGACGCGAATAATTCCTCATCAATGTCGGACTCTTTAACCTCTCCTTTGCGGGCCTTACGTACCAGGCTGCGCACGGCGGAGATGATCTCTTTTCTGCTCCCATAATTAATGGCGATATTCAAATTTAAACCACGATTGTGCTCGGTTTGTTTCTCCAGTTTCGCAAAGAGTTTAACCAAATCCGGATCGAGCCTGTCCTTTTCCCCGATAAAACGAACTCTAACCCTCTGCTTGTGCATTTCGTCCACTTCCGCTTCCAAGGTCTCACGGAAGAGGTTCATTAAGAATGAGACTTCTTCCTCGGGCCTTTTCCAATTCTCTGTGGAGAATGCGTAGAGGGTTAGATTTTCTATCCCGAGCCTGACACATTCTGTGACAATTTCACGAACCCGGGCTAACCCTTCCCGGTGACCAACCGTGCGTGGTAGTCCACGGTTAGTGGCCCACCGTCCGTTCCCATCCATAATCACCCCGATATGCCGGGGTAATCTGGATAAATCCAAAGATCCTTTGCCCACGGTCCGGTCAATTTCAGGCCCGGAAGCGCTCCGTTCTGCTCCGGGCCGGCGTTTGCTGGTAAAAAGATTCGCCCAGAATTGCGAGAATAATCCCAACGATTAAACCTCCAAAATTTCAGCCTCTTTGTTTTCTAACAGACGATCTATTTGTTCTATATATTTATCAGTTAATTTCTGAATTTCATCCAAGCCTTTTTTATACTCATCTTCTGACACTATACCGTCTTTTTCCAATTTCTTTAATTGATCATTGGCGTCCCGGCGCAAGTTTCTTACGGCCACCCGCTTCTCTTCCGCCTCTTTTTTCGCGATCTTCACCAGTTCTTTACGGCGTTCTTCCGTTAGTTGCGGAATAACTAGACGAATTACCGAACCGTCATTGGAAGGATTAAGTCCCAGATCAGCTTTTTGAATGGCCTTCTCCAACTGAGGCAAGATGGATTTGTCCCATGGTTGAATCAGGATCATTCTCGCTTCCGGCACGGAGAGATTGGCCACTTGGTTGATGGGGACCTCGGAACCATAATATTCCACCATTACCCGGTCGAGAATGGAGGTATTCGCCCGGCCTGTCCGCAAAGTGGAAAAATCTCGTTTTGTAGCGTCAATAACTTTTTTCATTCCCGCTTCAGTCTCATCGTAGATCCTTTTAACCTCATTGGTCATTTCCATCATCCCCCCTGACAAAGGTACCGATCTTTTCTCCCATTACCACGCGCTTTATATTACCGGTCTCATTCAAGTTAAAGACCACGATGGGAATATGATTGTCCATACATAAGCTGGTGGCGGTTGAATCCATCACACTCAGCCGTTTGTTCAGGATTTCAATGAAATGCAGATCATCAAACTTCTTTGCCTGCGGGTCCTTTCTCGGGTCGGCGTCATAGACCCCATCCACCTTCTTGGCCATCAGGATGATCTCCGCCTCCAGTTCAATCGCACGTAAAGCGGCGGCTGTATCGGTGGAGAAGAAAGGATTGCCGGTGCCTGCGGCAAAAATCACCACCCTCCCTTTTTCCAGATGACGAATGGCCCGGCGACGGATATACGGTTCGGCGATCTCCCGCATTTCAATGGCTGTCTGCACCCGGGTTTCCATCCCTAAATTCTCAAAAGCATCCTGTAAGGCCAAGGCGTTGATCACTGTAGCCAACATCCCCATATAGTCTGCGGTAGCCCGGTCCATCCCCCGGTTGCTTCCGGCCAACCCGCGCCAGAAATTGCCTCCTCCGACTACGACAGCAACCTCGACCCCCATATCCACAACCTCTTTGGTTTGCGTGGCGATACAGTTAACCACATCGGCATCAATACCGAACCCTTTGTCCCCGGCCAAAGCCTCACCGCTTAGTTTCAAGACGATGCGCCGGAATTTGGGTGAGTCCATCCCATCAACCCCCAATAACTTAATGTCTTCGCCTTCTTCCGTAAAAATCCTTCATCCGTTAAAAAAGGGAACACCCATGGTGTCCCCTTTTAGGACTTAATTTGGGACATTACTTCGGAAACAAAGTCGTCTTCCCGTTTTTGTAACCCTTCACCTTTTTCGTACCGAACGAAGCGCACAATTTTGATGTCCGCACCCAGCTTCTGGGCGAGTTGGGAAACGACTTTGCCCACAGTAAGGTCGTTGTCTTTGATAAACACCTGTTCCGCCAGGCAGATCTCTTTAAAGAACTTTTCAATCCTGCCCAGAGTGATCTTTTCCGCAATGTTTTCGGGTTTACCTTCATTCATGGCTTGCGCTTTATAGATCGCTTTTTCTTTTTCCACTATATCGGCAGGGACTTCCGATCTTCTGACATACTCCGGTTTGGCGGCCGCCACTTGCATGGTGAGGTCTTTCGCCAATGCATGCACTTCTTCGTTGGTGGCCAAGTCGGCACGGTCAAAAGCCAGCTCCAAAAGGACACCAATCTTTCCACCGAGATGAATATAGTCTTGCACCATGCCGTCTCCGGTGACTTCAAACCGGGTGAACCGGCGAACAGAGATATTCTCGCCAATGTTGGCCACCAGCTGGGTGATATACTCCTTTACCGTTTTTCCGTCTTTAAAAGACTGCTCCAATAGGTAAGGCGGCTGGGCGCCTGCTTCCTCCGGGGAAAGCCCTTGGGGAGCGTTCGCCACAATGTGCGCGGCCAGATCTGTAACGAATGTTTTGAAGTCATCGGTCTTGGCCACGAAGTCAGTCTCGCAGTTCACCTCGATCAGGGCCCCGCTCCGTCCGTCTTTACTAATATTGGATCCAACCAGGCCCTCGGCGGCGATGCGGCCGGCTTTCTTGGCGGCAGCGGCCAAGCCTTTTTCCCTCAAGATCTCTATGGCTTTTTCAATATCGCCGTCAGCTTCGGTAAGAGCCTTCTTGCAGTCCATCATCCCAGCGCCTGTTCTTTCCCGCAGCTCTTTTACTGTGGACGCGGAAATCGCCATCGTACTCCTCCTCTATATGTAATATACTCCCCGTGTCACACACGGGTCCGTGTTGCTCACGGGCTTTATTTTTCCTGCGAAAGCCTTTATTCTGCCGTCACTAACCCTGAAGGGAAGTTCTTCAGGAGCAAAGGTATAAAAAAGGGGGAGAAAGAAGGGCTTACTTGTTAAACCCCGCCACTCACCCCTTTGTCGTTTGATTCCCCTATTCCGCAGCAGCCTCCGGCATTTCTTCTACCGCCGCTTCCTCAGCATTAAGGGGCTCGTCTTCAGTAACCTCTTCGCTTTCGCTCTCGGGTTCCTCCGTTAGTTGCTCACCTTGACGCCCTTCAATTACGGCATCAGCCATCTTGCCCGCCAATAAGCGGACGGCCCGAATCGCGTCATCATTGCCGGGAATCACGTAATCAACTTCATCCGGATCACAGTTGGTGTCGACAATGGCCACAATGGGAATCCCCAGTTTCTTGGCTTCCGCCACCGCAATCCGCTCTTTCCGCGGATCCACGATGAAAATGGCGTCCGGCAGCCGGCTCATGTCCTTAACCCCGCTCAAGAACTTCTCCAGTCTTTGCCGTTCTTTTTCCAACTGAAGAACTTCTTTCTTCGGCAGCACATCAAAGGAACCGTCCTCAGCCATCGCTTCGATCTTCTTCAAGCGCTCCACCCGGGAACGGATGGTCTTGAAGTTGGTCAACATCCCACCCAACCAACGTTGGGAGACGTAATACATCCCACACCGGATGGCTTCTTCTTTAATGGCGTCCTGAGCTTGTTTCTTGGTACCCACAAAAAGGATGGTGCCGCCCTCCGCCGCGATATCGCGGATGAAGAGGTAAGCCTCCTCCACCATACGTACGGTTTTCTGTAGATCAATAATGTAGATCCCGTTCCGTTCGGTGAAGATATAAGGGGCCATTTTTGGATTCCACCGTCTGGTTTGGTGACCGAAGTGCACTCCTGCTTCCAGTAGTTGCTTCATGGAGATAATTGCCATACTGGTCACCTCCTTCCTGTTCTGGTTTTTCCTGCTTGTACCGGATCGGCACACGCACGGCCTCCGCCTTTCTCATCCTAAGGCCAACCTCTCCGTCGGGGAGGACCATGGCTTCAGTCAAAAGGCGTGTGTAATGAGAACCATTTATGAGTATATCATGACCGGCCAAACCTGACAAGATCGATCTTGACAAGATTGATCATATTTTTAAACAACTCCGCACTAACCAAACGCGCGCGAAAGATCAGTACCGCCGGATACCGAAGAAAAAGCGGAGCGCCGGGGGCGCTTGACCGGATTATACGCCTGAACCCTGCCTGGTCACCGGCTGCGCTGACCGTACAGATTAGTAAAGACTTTTTCGTACTGAAGCTCATCTTTTGGATGTCCGGGCCTTCGCTCGGCAGGATAACCTAGAGCGATAATCGCCTCCACCTTCAGGTTTTGCGGGATGGCCAAGACCTCTCTGACAAACTCTTCAGCTGTTCCTCCCGAGCCATGCTTTCTTTCGCGAATCTGAATCCAACAACTGCCCAGCCCCAATGCTTCGGCAGCCAGAATAATCAGGAGCGAAGCGATGGCCGCGTCCTCGATCCACACATCGCACTTGGCCGGATCAGCGCACACCACTACCGCCAGGGGGGCTTCTTTCAAAAAGGAAGACCCGTCTGCTTTGGCCTGTGACAACTTGTCAAGCAGACCGCCATTGTCAACTAGAATAAACTCCCATGGATTGAGTCCCCGTGAAGAGGGGGCCCGTAAAGCCGCTTCCGTTAGTAAAGCGATCTTCTCCGGTTCCACCGGTTGTTTCTTGTATCTTCTGATACTCCTTCTCTGCCTGAGCAGTTCGAAAAGATCCATCAACTCTCCTCTCCCTTCCGGCTTTCCTTTTCTTTTCCATTCTTCCAATTCTGTATTTATTCAGATCTTCCTCTCGTTCTTCTGCCCTTTCCCCAGCCTCAAGCCCCGGTTGATTTCCGGTTCCTTATGGCGCGACGATGGTAATGGGTACCGAAAGCCAGCGATGGGCTTGAAAACGATAAGTCCGGCCAATCACCTCATCCTGCAGGGTCCTGACTGTCAAGTAATAGGCGGCTTGCCCCAGAACATCAACATAAGGGGTAAGCTCAATCCGATCGAGGGTGTCCAGGAT
>DATCJV010000053.1:0-8539 GCA_036562625.1 Bacillota bacterium
GTACGGCTGTAGTTACCTTGGCCGGACTGTATAACGCTTTAAAGATCGTCGGCAAACAGCTGGCCGAGGTGAAAATCGTGATTAACGGGGCGGGATCGGCCGGAACAGCCATTACTAAGTTGTTGCTTAGTTCGGGCGCAAGGAATATCGTGGTCTGCGATCGCCAGGGCGCGCTCTGCGCCGGGGAGAAGCAATTCACTTGGGCCCAGGAAGAATTGGCGGCGCTCACCAATCCCCAGCGGGAAAAGGGGACGTTACAGGAAGTGCTGGCGGGGGCCGATGTTTTTATAGGGGTTTCCGCTCCCCGGCTCCTGACTGCGGAAGATGTGAAGAAGATGGCGACGGACGCGATTATTTTTGCGTTGGCCAACCCGGTTCCCGAGATTGAACCGGCAGAGGCGAAAGCGGGCGGGGCGCGGATCATCGCCACCGGACGGTCGGATCATCCGAACCAGGTCAATAACGTCCTGGCTTTTCCAGGAATTTTCCGGGGCGCTTTGGATGTGCGGGCCACAGAGATTAACGAAGAGATGAAGTTGGCGGCAGCCAAGGCCCTGGCAGATCTGGTGGAGCCAAAGATGCTGAGTGAAGAATGTATTATCCCTGTGCCTTTTGATTTTGCCATTGGCCCGCGGATCGCGGCGGCAGTGGCGGTGGCCGCGGTCCAGAGCGGAGTGGCCACTCTTCCGACCACATACGAAGAGGAGTTGGACCGGGCCCAGGCGATCATCTGTAAAAACCGGAGTAAGTGATCGATGCTTCGTCCGGAGTTTGTGAATAATTTTCTTCCCGCAAACCTTGATTCTCCACCCACTTTCCAAGGTTACGTATATGATGCCTTTGGAAGGGGGCTTTTTTCTGCGCAAAATAAGGGCCTGAACGGATTGCCGACCGGTGTAGTCCGGCCGGCACAAGCCGGAAAGTCCAAGGTGAGCGTGGGGTATTTTCCCCATATTACCCTTGCCCAGGCTTTCATAGGGATGGAAAACGGTTATTTCGCGGCTCAGTTTGGTTCCAAGGTAGAGAACGGGCCATATTTCTTCACTGGCGGCAGGTTGGGCCGGGGGAAACCGGGAAAAATAAAGAGGAGTTTTCGCCGGAGAAAAGAATAGAAATAAAATGCGCGAGTAACGCGCAATTCTTTTACAAAGGCGGGTTTTAACCATTGGATTATCTAAGCCTCTACAGAAAATGGCGCCCCAAACGTTTTGATGAAGGTTTTGTCGGTCAGGAACATTTGGTGCGTACCTTAACAAATGCCATCATCCTAAATAAAGTGGCCCATGCTTACCTGTTCACCGGACCACGGGGGACAGGCAAGACAACAGCTGCCAAGATCCTGGCGAAGGCTTTGAACTGCACCGGGCGGGGCACGGACCCGAATCCCTGCAATGCCTGTCCGAACTGTGAAAAGATTAATGCCGGAGTCTCCTTGGATGTACTGGAGATTGACGGCGCTTCCAACCGGGGGATTGATGAGGTCCGCGATTTGCGGGAAAAGATCAAATTTGCTCCGGTAGAGGGAGAATATAAAGTTTATATTATTGATGAAGTACATATGTTAACAACGGAGGCTTTTAATGCGCTCCTGAAAACCTTGGAGGAGCCACCGCCGCATATCATTTTTATCTTTGCCACTACAGAAGCGCATAAGGTGCCGGCTACAATCCTCTCCCGGTGCCAGCGCTTTGATTTTAAACGCTTGACACCGGAAGAAATCTTGGCGCATTTAAAATATATCTGTACGCAAGAGGGATTTCAGGCGGAAGAGGCCGCCTTGGAGATGATCGCGCAAGAAGCCGGCGGTGGACTCCGTGACGCCATCGGCCTTTTGGAGCAGTGTATGGCGCATGCCGATCGGTCCTTAACTGTGGCTGACACAAAGTCAATCCTGGGTTTGGTAGAGACCGAGGCGCTCTTCTCTTTGGCGCAGGCCATCGCGGACCGGAATTTCCAGACCGGTCTGAGTCTGCTCGAACAGGTTTATAATAGCGGCAAAGACCTCCAGGTTTTTGCCAAGCAAGTCGCCAAGTTTTGCCGGGATCTCCTTGTGCTGTTGGTGGCCGGGGAGGAAGCCCCGGTTAGCCTGGAAGCGGAATGGAGGAGCAAAGGCAGAGCAATTGCGGAACAGATCGGTCTTCCGCTTCTAAAGAAGGGGGTGGACCTTTTTTTAGAAGCGGGTATGGGATTGAAACGCGGAGTGGAAGGGCCTTTACCTCTAGAAATGGCTTTAATTCAACTGATTTCACCACAGGAAGGACCCTCTGCCGATCACCCCTCTTTGGCAGGGAGATTAGCGGTTTTGGAGAAACGAGTGGAGAAGATAGAAGCGCGCATCACTGGAAAACTCCGCACAGCTTCCGCTCTCCCTCACCAGCAAACAGAAGAGAAGGCGGCTGTACGCCCGGTCCCCGCCGGTCGGGAAGTCCATCAGGAAGATGACGGCGGAGGCTCCCCGCCGCCAAAGGGGCAAGCGTCTCCATTGCCGGAGCTGGCGGACTCCGCTAATCAGGATGATTCACTGGGGGAGTCTTTTCCGTTGGAGAAGTCTTCTCCATTGAAGAAGTCTTCTCCGTTGGAGAAGGTTGCTTTTACTGCCTACTGGGATGAGATTCTGGCCGCCGTGCGGGAACGGAAAAGAACAGTCGAGGCTTTACTGCGTGAGGGGAAGCCCCGGCGGAGTCCGGTGGGGAAATTCATTATTGAATTTTCTCCGGAATTTAAATTTCATTGGGAGAATATCAAACGCCCGGATAATCTGAGACTGGTGGAGGAGGCTATTCTGGAAGTAACCGGACAGGAGCTTAAAGTAGAGTGCCTCTTAGGGGAAGGTCAAAGTTCCCAAGAGGAGCAGGAGGCAAAGGATGAACCGGATATTCTCCGGAATGCTCTGGATCTTTTTGGCGGGAAAGTGATAAAATCAGATCACTGACCTTAAATCTGGATTCCTTTGGCAGGGAAATGCTAGAATCATTAATGATAGAATCATTAAGGAGGAAGTTTAACATGATGCCCAATATGCAACAGGCGTTAAAACAAGTACAGAAGATGCAGGCAGCCATGAAACAAGTCCAGGATGAACTGGCGGAAAAAACTGTGCAGGCCTCAGCCGGAGGCGGAGCGGTTACCATCGAGATCAGCGGAGCCTTAGAGGTAAAGAAGGTTACCATCGATCCGGAGGTGTTGGAAGATCGGGAAATGCTGGAGGATCTCTTAGTCGCCGCCTGTAACGAAGGGATTAAAAAAGCTCAGGAAATGTCCGCGCAGGAAATGTCGAAGGTAACAGGAAATATAAAAATACCGGGCTTCCCGGGCGGCCTTTTCTAAGCCGGTTTGAGTCAACATGCGTTACTATCCGGCGTCTATGAACAAACTCATTGCCGAATTGTCGAAACTTCCGGGAATCGGTCCTAAATCCGCCCAGAGGCTGGCTTTTCACCTCTTTGAGTCTTCAAAAGAGGATGTGGCCCGTTTAGCGAAGGCCATGATTGAAGCCAAGGATAAACTGGGGTTTTGTCAAAGGTGCGGACACTTGACGGAGCGGGATTCTTGTGAAATTTGTCAGGATGAATCCCGTAACCATGGCTTGATCTGTGTGGTGGAAGAGCCCAAAGATGTTATTGCTTTAGAGAAGACCCGGGAGTACCGGGGCGTTTATCATGTCTTGCACGGCGCGCTCTCGCCACTGGAGGGAATTGGACCAGAGGAACTTCGGATCAAGGAATTATTGGCGCGCCTCTCCAGCGGCGAAGTACGTGAGGTCATTTTGGCCTGTGACCCCGATGTGGAGGGGGAAGCTACCGCCCTGTATTTGGCAAAGCTAATCAAACCCTTACAGATCAAAGTGACCAGATTGGCAAGGGGTCTGCCGGTTGGCGGGGATTTGGAGTATATTGATGAAGTTACTTTAAGCAAGGCTCTGGAAGGCAGACAAGAGATGTAGAACCAAGGAAAACCTTGGTTCTTTTTATTTTGACGCCTCAGACAATTGGCCGGAAGGTGGCTCCTTTCCTGCTTACCGTAAACTACAGGGAAACCTGCAAGCTCACAGGTCTGTTAAGTAGGGGGAGGCGCATATATTAAATAGAGTTCAGCAGCGCTTGAGCATGGCAGTGGGAGGGTCTGGACCATGTTGTTCAGGTTGTTGCGGATGGTCAGCTATCCGTTTTTTACTTCCTTAGGGGTGGTCTTGGGAGGAGCGTTTTTTGGGGTAATCCCCGGCTTAATCTTTGACGGGCGTCCGCTTATGGCCGCCTATGAGTTGGCCCGCAGTCTGAAGTTATGGGCGATGATCGTGGCGATTGGCGGAACTTTTCCTACCATCAGAGCGCTGGAGGAAGGAATTTTAGGCCGGGAATTGGCAGTCTTAGGAAAGCAACTGCTCTTATTGACCGGCGCCTTTGTGGGCGCCAATTTTGGCCACTGGTTAATTACTACTCTGGCCGGAGGAGGAGAATGAAAGTTGCCGCTTTTTCCACCCCTCCTTCCGCTTGGCGCCGTCTAGTCGCAGGGTTTCTCCTTGGGTTGCTTTTAGGCGCCATCGGCGCGGTTTTGGCTACCGGAAGGCGGCTGGAGGAATTATCCTTAGATAATCTGCAGTTAACGCGAGAGTTAAATCAGGAACGGACTAAAGCGGAACAGTTGACAGCCAGTCTGGCGGAGCGGAAAAAGAGGGTAATTACGTCTCTGCAAATAGAAACAACGCGATTGGAAGGGATGTATAAGCCTTATTTTCATGAGTATATACACGGTTTATTAGGGGATTTAGTGGGGATGGAGATTGCCCGGGTTGAACCTAAACTAGTCTGGAACATTATTAATGACCGTAGAGTACAGATGAAGGAGGAGATCTTTCGCCTCTCCGCGCAGTGGATATTAATCGATGAAGAGATGCGGATCGGCGTGGAGGTTCAACCCATTGACCGCCGCTAGCCCGTTTAGGGCTCGGCCGCGAGTACCAGAGATTTAGCGTTCTTCACTGCCTGCAGCAGGGGTGGAAGATAAGCCTCGTCCACTTCAGGCAGGCCCAAGGTTCGGCCGGCGAATTCCCCATGGTAGTCCGAACCGCCGGTCACCAGAAGATCATGGGTTTGACAATAGGTCAGAAGATAATTGGTCTCTTCCTCCGAGTGACCGCAAGCGATCGCCTCTAACCCCTCGATGCCCCAGGATACGATCTTGGAGAGGAATCCCGGTTCGGTAATGAGTTTCTTTACTCCCTCGAAATACAGTCCGGGATGGGCCAGGACAGGCACTCCCCCGGCGGACTTAATGGCGGCAATCGCCTCCTGTGGAGTGACGAATTCATAGGTAAGATAGGCGGGTTTGCCATACCCGAAATACTTCCCGAAATAGTCGTCTACTCCAGTCACCAAACCCATTTCCCTCAAGACATTGAGCAATGGCCATCCGCCATGTTCATGACGGGTTTTCCAGTATTCATGCCGCTGGCGATCGATTTTGATCCCCAGTTTCTCTAGAGCGGCGATAGAGTCTTCCTCATTTTTATCCCAGGCCTTTTGATTTTTCACCAGTATTTGTTGTAAATCTTTGTTCTCTTTGTCTATCCCATACCCAAGAATATGCAGAGATACATCAGGTGAGTAGCTTGCCGAGAGTTCCACTCCGGGGATAAAAGTCAGCTTGTTTTTTGCCGCAGCCACCGCTCCGGCCTGTAAAGAAGCGGTGGAGTCATGGTCGGTAATGGAGATTGCGTGCAAGCCTTTCCTGGCCGCCAACGCAATGAGTTCGTCCGCAGTCATGGTTCCATCAGAAGCCTGAGTATGAAGGTGTAAGTCGATAGGCATTGAAATCCTCCTTCGCAAGGAGCATGGTTGTTAATATACTATAAATCCCAGGTTCCTTTCTGTCAAGTCACCAGGGAAGAAAGACCGCTCTTCCTTAATTAGACAGCACAGTGGCTGAACGTGTTTGGATCTCCGTACAATTCTGGCTGTCCCAGGCCTCTCTTGCCCTGAAGATCCAGTGGAAGTGCTTCGTTTTTTGGTCCAAGGGCACCCCCAGCCTGCGCAGGCAAAGCCAGAGCTCGGAGGAGGACATCTGTCCGGCAAAGAAATAGCGGTCAATCAGTGTGGTCAAAACCAGAGCCGACCACATTAAATTCCCGTGCGGCTGGTCTTTGCCCAAGCATAAAGTCTGTTTAAAGGGGCCTTGAGCGCTCACCGGGTCAACCCGGCCGTCTCCGCTGAAGGCGTAGGCGGGAGGGGTTTTTTCGTTTGGTTCTACGCCCGGCCCCACTCGCCAATGGTTGATTTCCCGGTGATACGTTCCTTTCAAGTCATAACTGCCGTAACCCAGTCCGTAGATGGCGATACTGTGTTCAACCGCCTCTTCGAGTTTGGGCAGGTGTCCGAAGCCGTCCGCTAAAAGACCTTCACTGGGATCAAGCCATTTGGCCAAAGGGATGTATTTTTCCGTGAATAAAACCGCTGATTCCAGATGGGAAGAGCCTAAACGCACAATTTTTGTACGAAAGACTATTTTCTCCATGATCCATAAACCATACTTTTGAGAAACTTCCAGATCCCATTGATCTCCATAGGTGGCGCGGCGCCCCTTTCTTTGTAGCTTTATTTCATAGAGGCCATAGTGGGGAGAGCCGATGGTAATCAGGGATTTTAGCCGCTGCGGAAAACAAGAGGCGACATATCGGCCGATGAGTCCGCCCAGGCTGTGCCCGACCCAATGCGTCTCTGCAGCGGGCCAGTTTCTTTCGATGAAGTCCAGAAGGGGTTCGACATAATGCTTGGTCACTTCGGGCAGACCAAGCCGCCAATCATATTTCAAGATAATGACGTTAATTTCGCCAATACTTTCTTGGTCGCCGGTGGGGACCCGGCCGGTTTCGACCCCGGTCAAGACTTGCCAGTCCTCAAAGATTTTTACCTTTTCCCAACCGGCTTTGGCATTTATTCGCTTCGCCCAATAAGAAAATTCGTGTTGCATCATCCAGTAGGGGTGAATCACCAACTTGGCCAGTCCTCCCCCTTCACCGATTTTCAGATATTTTTGGGGGATCCCCCGGTATTCAGGGCCTAATAAGAAGGAGGCCTCCTGGTGTTTTATGTAATGCGGATAGGGAGAGGCTTCAATCCATTTTTGGTCCGTAGTGGGAAGCTTGTCCAAGCTTCCCCAAAGTCCGTGGGCGAAGATTACAAAGGAAGGATTGGATACGGAGCTTGTCCGGGAATGCGGGTCAGCCCCGGACTGCGCATACGCCCCATATGTTCCCGGTAAAAGTATGTGACAGAACAATATTAGACAAAATGGTAACAACCATTTTATACGTTTTGGCAATGTTTATCCCTCCAAAACAGTGCTGGAAAATTGCAGAAACTGATCAGACTTGATACTTCTATTTTAAAACAAAAAGAACGGGATTGAAACCATCATACCAATGAGAGTATTTTCTCCGGACCGGTCCGGATCGGGGCGGCGGGAAAATCTCTTGCCAAAGGTAGCGCCTTGTGCCACAATAATAGCAAACCATATTCTGCATTCTGCAGCTCGCTGCCAGGATCAGGGGTTGATTCGGCGGTGATTTATGGGGAGGGAAGTATCTTATGAAGAAGGGGCAGGGCCACTTGCCGGACTCTGTGCGCTGGGAGAACGGCCGGTTGGTAATTTTGGATCAGACGGAGTTGCCCATTAAGGTTGAGTATAAAGAACTGACCAGCCTTGTTGAGGTGTGGGAGGCCATTCGCCAGTTGAAAGTCAGAGGGGCTCCGGCCATCGGTATAGCCGCCGGTTACGGGATTTGTTTAGCGATGCTCAATTCTCAAGCCGGCAGTTATGCAGAGTTCTGGGCTGAATTTCAGAAGAACGCCGCTTATTTGGCTTCTTCCCGCCCGACCGCGGTCAACCTCTTTTGGGCTTTGGAACGTATGGGCAAAAAAGTTCAAGAGATGAAAGGAGAGGCCATTTCCGAGATTAAACGGGGCTTGTTGGCAGAGGCCGATAGGATCAAAGAAGAAAATGATGATCTTTGCCGAAGCATAGCGGAGAACGGATTTCCCCTCATTAAAGAGTGTACAGGGGTATTAACCCATTGCAATGCCGGACCGATCGCTACGGCGTCACAATACGGCACCGCCTTGGGACCGCTGATTCTAGCGCACGAGCATGGAATCCCGGTGAAAGTCTATGCCGATGAGACCAGACCCTTGAATCAGGGTTCCAGGTTGACCGCGTGGGAATTGCAGCAAATCGGGGTTGATGTTACCTTAATCTGTGATAATATGGCTGCGGCGGTCATGGCGCAAGGAAGGATCCAGGCTGTCCTCGTTGGTTGTGATCGAGTAGCTGGTAACGGTGATGTGGCCAATAAAATCGGCACCTACGGGGTGGCAATCTTAGCCAAAGAACACGGGATCCCGTTTTATGTGGCCGGACCGACCTCATCTTTTGATTTTTCCGCGCAATCCGGCGCAGATATTGTTATTGAGGAAAGAAACCCTGACGAAATCACCTGCGGTTTCGGCAAACGGACCGCGCCTGAAGGAATAGGAGTATATAATCC
>DATCJV010000071.1:0-6081 GCA_036562625.1 Bacillota bacterium
CTTTAACCTTACCCTTTGCCACACAACCATCATTGACTAATAAAGAAGAGTTTTCTCCGGAGCTGATCTTCACCACGGACCAAAATGAGATCCTCAAAAGCATTCACCGCGGCGTCTGGGATACCTGGGAAGCCTTTACACTGCGTCTTCGCGCTGAGGAACTCGTTTTGCACAGAGATTTTTCCGAACTCTTGATCCTCTCCAACCTGAAAGAACGGTGGGAACAAGTAGGAATGGTGCCGTATGAGCATCAGATCAATACAGTAAAAAAAGTCATCGAAGAAATGCGCGGGCGGGCCATTCTTGCAGATGAAGTAGGATTGGGTAAAACTATTGAAGCGGGGATGATCGTCAAAGAATATCTGCTCCGGGGCTTGGTCAAGAAGACGCTGATCTTGACTCCGGCTTCGCTCTGCCGGCAATGGGCAGCAGAACTCTCCCAAAAATTCGCGCTCTACCCGGTCATTCCCAGGTACGAATTTGAATGGGCCAAATACGATCTAATCGTGGCCTCAATTGATACAGCCAAGCAAGAAAAGAACCGCCAAGCATTGCAGGAGATCTACTTTGACCTGGTGGTGGTGGATGAAGCCCATAAACTGAAAAACCCGCTCACCCAAAACTGGCAATTTGTGAGCAGTCTCCGTAAAAAGTTTTTTCTGCTTTTAACAGCCACACCGCTGCAGAATGATTTAAAGGAACTATTTAACCTGATCTCTCTTTTACGCCCGGGGCAGTTGGGAAGCTATAAAAGTTTCCGCCGCCGTTTTGTTCAAGATAAGCGAACCGCCAAAAACCACGAAGAGCTTCGCACTCTTTTGGGACAAGTGATGATTAGAAACAAAAGAGGACCCCAAATCACACTTCCTCCGCGGAAAGTGGCCACCATGCCCCTGACCCCCACCGCGGAAGAGATGGCTTTATACCGGGCGATCACAGATTTTGTCCGCACAGAATACCGGAAGGGGGAAAGAGCCTCTGTCAACCCCCTGACCCTGCTCACCCTGCAGAGAGAGGTTTGTTCCAGTTCCTTTGCAGCCGCCAATACCTTATACAAGCTTTGCGGTAAAGCCTCGGCAGAAGATCAAAAAAGTATCCTCTCCCTGCTGCAAATGGCGGCCGGACTTAAAGAGAACACCAAAATGAACCTGGTAGAGGAGATCCTCCGGCAAGCCCCTGCGGAAAAGATGATCATCTTCACTGAATACCTGGCGACCCAAGAATATATTTTAGCCAGGCTGAGAAAGAGAGGAATTCCGGCATTAACATTTGACGGAAAGATGTCCGCCAGTAAAAAGGATTTCACCATCGGCCGGTTCCGGAACGACCCCCGTTATCCTGTTTTAATTTGTACCGAATCAGGCGGCGAAGGAATCAACCTCCAATTCTGCCGCAGTATGATTAATTATGATTTACCCTGGAACCCTATGCGCCTTGAGCAGAGGATTGGTCGGATCCACCGTCTTGGGCAGACCAGGGAGATCTATGTGTACAACCTGGTAACCCAAGGTACCATTGAAGAGCGTCTCCTTCGGCTCTTAGTGGAGAAGGTTCGCCTCTTTGAAGTGGTCATCGGCGACCTGCAGCGGATTATTAATTGTTTTGGCAGAGCAACTTCCTTTGAGAGCAAGATTTTAAAGGCTTTGATAGAAGCGGAAACTGAGGCGGAGCTTGACCGGAACCTTTTGGCCCTGGGGGAAGAGATCGTACGGAAACTGGAAAAAGAAGAAAACACTCTTTTAAATAAGTTGCTTTAGCCTGAGCTAAATCTAGAAAAAGAGGCTGTATAAGCAAGTCTTCCACCTGTCTACAGGCAACTTGCTTTCATGCTTACAGTCCCTTTAAAATTATATCCACCACCGTTTTCTGTACTTCCTTCGACATATTTTAATGAAAACATACTATACCCAAGTCTTCCAGAGACACAGGCATTCTCATAATCATACTGTACTACCACGCAACTTGTCTTCTATCTACGGAGCGGGTGCACCTCTCTGACCATGGTGCCTGTACGAAGAACCTCGATTATCTTATATACTCCAAGTTTCCTGCCATACAAGAACCCGTTCCAAGCCATCCTGGTCAACCTTCCCTCCATCAGCCAATCAAAGAGCCATTCCCCGGCATACTTCTCCTCCTGTTGGGGGAGGCCCGCCCCGATCTCCTGGATCCACTGAGCATTATACACCTCATGCGGTCCAAGCGGAGGAGCCATAATCATCGGTATCCCCAGGCTGCAATAGAAGGAAAGCTCAGAGGGTTTGGTCCATAATATATCTGTAGCAGATAGGATCCGGCTAAATCCCGAAAAATAACTGGAGTAATCCGGGGTATAAAAGATTTCGACCCTTTCACCGAGGAATTCTTCCATCCCTTCTTTACGCAAGAGCTTATGGAAAAAATCCCGCACTTCCGGGCGGACTCCGCAGACCAGGCTCACATGGATCCGATCCTTCCTGATCTGCTCCTTCAATCCTCGAAGCAGGCCCGCAGCAATCTCCGTCTGTGCGCCTGCCCCGCCAATGGCCAAGGTGAAACGGGGCGGCTGCGGTCTTTCCGGTTTGTCGTGCTCTCCTAGGTAATGGCGGGCTTCTATTCCATGCACCAGTGCGAAGCGGCCATCATAATCCAGGGTGAATAAACGCCTGGCCAAATCTCTTCGGAGAACAGCCAGATCCGGTCCGCCGATGTTTTCTAGAGGCAACGGCAATCCGGTAATGAAGATCCGTTCATCCGGAACACCGTATGCCCTCAGACGTTGTCGGGCATGACTACAGGGGACAAAATATTTAATCCTGCTATTCCTCGGATCGTCTGAAACCCAAACCCGGTTCAAATCCGCATCACAGATCACACAATATATGGGTAGATCCGTCAATTTTTCTAAAGCCAAGGCTAAAGCATAAAAGGTAGTAACTACCGGTCTGGGCTCCGCCTGCAGTTTAACCGCTAATACTTCCCCCATTCCGTTCTTGATCAGCCTCATCAAATAATTGACCTGTAATGATGGGCGGGAGAGGTCGCGAAAAGGATAATAGGGTGAAATATTCAACACCTGTTCCATTAAGGAATATAAAAAAAAGCCGACCAGAGGCAAACGACGTAGGCGCGATATACGCTCATAGGTGCGGCGAAAACTCCTCCACTGCTTCTGCTCCTTTACCCCGGCCACTCCTTCCTCTCCGGCCAGAATTAAACCATTATCAGCAATGACTTTTAACGGCTCGGCAGCACGTAGGTGTCCTAGACCCATCTCTGCAGTGGGCAACCATATTTTTGGAATTTCCTCCTGATTTATTAGGTATCTTGTAGAATAATCCACCTTCTTCATCATTACCACCTCTCCCTCCATAAAAGCGCCGATCTTTGCTATTCCCCTAGAGCAGTCCGGCAGTACACGAATAAATGGAACGGCCCCAGGCTTGAAAGGAGACCCCGGGATTGGGAACGGAAGCGACTCCGGCTATGGATCCACCGTCTTGGCCAAACCCAGGAATTCTTTGACAGCAGAACGATATTAATACCAAAAATTCAATATTTTATCCAACTTCCCTGCTCACATACTTAATTTTTCTAAATAAAGAATCGCTGAATACTTCCCCAAGTTTACCTGCACAGAAATAAAGGCGCCAATGAAGATTTATCGTAATTAAACAATGTACACACTGCAGGTGTCATCGAAGGCAAATATTACAAAATCCCTCGCTTCCTTGGCTGACAATCGATCATAAAACTCCCCTCTTCAATACAAGATAATAATGTTATGCCTGTCTAAGATAGAGCATTTGTTTATTCCGGGAGATGAAACCATGGCTACAACCCTCACTCCCCAAGAGATCCGTTCCTTTGTTCTGGACACCCTCAGGGTCTCCGGCTGTCCCTACCGGGAAATTGATGAACACTTACTCATGGCTGAAGTGATTGTGGAGATTCCCCCGATCTTTTTCGATCCGGCCCGCTTGGAAAAGCAGACCCTAAACTTGGTCTTTGAACCGAAATGGGCAGGGAAGTACCCTGGGGCTGAACTGGTAACCATGGGCAGTTACCGTTTAGACTGGTTTATCGAGGGTCTAAAGGAACGGGGCGCCGTCACTTTGCAGAGTTACACGTACGACCTGATCCCGGCCCGCACCCAACGGGAGATCCTTAAACTTCTCCAGATCAAGGAGGCGAATTTCTACTTTCACCAGCCCTTCTTGAAGATTCACCCGCATTTACTAGCCAACTACCGCCTTTCTTACCGGACCGATGAGATCGAGGAGGAAATAGTCAGTCTGGGAATTGATATGGTCACCGGCGAAATCACGGAGGACTTCTTGCCAACCTTGCCTGGCCCCAGACTCACGCCAAAAATACCCAAGGGAAAAATTGAAAAACAGAGTTTTCCTTTGGAAGAAGCCTTTGAGAGGCTTTCCCGACGCCTCTCGGAGCTGGTAAAAGAGAAGGACTCCTCATGGATCGAGGAGTCCAGGAAGAGATATGAAGAAGAACTCTGTTACTTATATGCTTATTATCAGGATGGGGAAAAAGTGGATACTCCGGAGTTTCGGGCCAGAGCCGATGAGATATACAAAAAATATCGCCCACAAGTATTTATTCATCTGATTAATGTAGGTTTGCTATATCTCCCGGAGGTTATATATACTCTGCACGCTAAGTCCGGCGACACTACGCTTCCTCCACTCCGCTACCGGCCGGCTTTATCAAGGGTAGATTGGGCGGTTTAAACCTCCGCCCAGCGTCGTTCAATAACCGCTCTGCATCATGGTCTGTCTGGCGTTGCTTTACTTTCTCTCCGCTGGTCCCCGGTTGACAAAAAGACCAGTCAGATTTGGTAGTCTGTTTACCCGCTCAGAGCTCCAGGTCGTCAAAGTGATACAGCAATAAGGCGGCCAATACCGGGCCGGCCGTCTCCGCCCGTAAGATTCTGGGGCCTAAGGAGATCGGTTTAACTCCCCAGGCTGCAAACTGAGCAACCTCTGTAGCGGAGAACCCGCCCTCCGGACCGATCAGTACGGCGATCTCTTCGACTTTTCCCATGTTGTGCAAGGCTTTCTTCAACGAAGTGGTTTTTTCCCCTTCCCAAGCCACAAAAGTGATAATCTCCTGCAGAGTAGCGCCTAAGGTCTCAACTTCCCGCACCGGTTCCACAGAGGGGATCCGCCCTCTCCCGCTCTGCTTAGCGGCTTCCAGCGCTATACGCGCCCACCGTGTCCGCTTTCGCTCATAAGCGGACGCGTCTTTTCGAACCACAGTGCGCTCGGAGACAAAAGGATGAAATGAATAAACCCCAATCTCAGTTCCTTTCTGTAAAACCCAGTCCATCTTCTCTCCCTTGAGGATACTTTGAAAAAGGTGGATCCTGGTTTTAGGTTCGGCTTGATCCCGTTCTCGGCCGACGATTTCTCCTTCCACCAGTTGCGAGGTGGTCTTCGTCAGCCTAACTTTGAACAAGTCACCTTCCCCCGTGGTAACCTCGATCAGCTCTCCAGGGCGCATCCGTAGAGCTTTGGTAATATGATAGGCATTCTCTCCCTCCAGAGAAACAGCTTCTCCCCGCACCGCTTCCTTCTCCAAGAAAAATCTCGGCATCCTATCCTCTCCTTGCCAAAAAAGCCACCCAGCCATCCTCCGTCAGCTCTTTTTCAATCAGAAACCCCGCCTCCACCAGCGTTTCCCTAACCCGGCTAGCCTTACTGTCAATAATTCCGGAGGAGATAAATACCCCCCGGCTATTCAGTAAGTGGTTCACCCAAGGTGTAATCTTCATGATCACTTCCGCAATGATGTTGGCGACAATTAAATCTGCGCCTGCAGGTAAGCCTGTCAATAAATCCCCTTGCTCCACGGTTACCTTTGTCTCCACACCGTTCCTGCGCACATTCTCCCGGGCTACGCCAACTGCTACTGGATCGATGTCTACGGCAATCACCCGGCCCGCCCCAAGCAGCGCTCCAGAGATGGCTAAAATCCCGGAACCGGTGCCGATATCATAAACCTTCTCCCCGCCCCTAATCGTCTCCTGCAATAACTGCAGGCAAAGACGGGTAGAGGGATGCGCGCCCGTGCCAAAGGCCATAC
>DATCJV010000078.1:0-4019 GCA_036562625.1 Bacillota bacterium
GGTTATCACTGGCCACCGGCCAAGATTTTCGGTAGAAAAATAAAAGAGAGTGCCGTGAACCATTAAGAAGTAGTTCAGCGGCACTTTTTTTGTGAAGAAGTAACTTTTCGTTATTCTGTCGAAAAAAACCTGTTTTTCCCATTTTTCCCATAACAGCAGGAGAAAGCGGAAGGATGCCGAAGAATATTTTTCATGGAATTATTCTCCAAAGGTTGATTTAAGGAGGGAACCGGGTGAATATTGAAATCAATAGAAGCGGTTCGGTTTTGATCGCCAGGATCCAAGGGGAGCTGGACCTATCCACTGCACCGCTCTTTCGGGAGAAGGTCGAAGCGGAGCTTGAACAATTTGAAGGGGTTAAGCACCTCCTGCTCGATTTAGAGGAAACTCCGTTTATTGACAGTTCAGGTCTGGGCGTAATCTTAGGACGCTTCAAACATATCTCCCAACGCGGCGGCAGATTAAGCGCGATTAACGTCTCCGACCACGTACGCAGGATCTTTGAATTATCTGGGTTGTTGAAGATTATGTCCATCCAACCCACACTGGAAGACGCCCTCAACAGCTTGAAAGAGCGCTAGTACGTTGCAGCGTGACCCCGCGCACGGGGATAGGAAAATAAGTTTAGGGTTTATAGCCCAGTAGGGAGGCTTAAAATAGATGGATAGTAATTATTTGAAGGTTGAATTTCCTAGTTTGCCTGAGAATGTCAGTCTTTCCCGGGTGATTGTCGCCTCCTTCGCCGCTCAGCTGGATTTTACCCTCAATGAGCTGGAAGAGATTAGAGTAGCTACCTCCGAAGCAGTCTCCAACTGTGTTATTCACGGGTATAGGGAAAGTCAGGGACGTATACTTCTGGAACTTACCATTAAAGATGGTGAATTGGAGATCGTCATTACCGATTACGGCTGCGGTATTCAGGACTTGGACTTGGCGAAGACGCCCACGTATTCCACTGATCCAGAACGGATGGGTTTAGGCCTCGTTTTTATGGAATCTTTTATGAACGATTTGACTTTAGAATCGGAAGTCGGCAAAGGAACCCGTGTGACGATGAGAAAACGACCGGAGCGGGGAACTAGTCATGATGGTTCTAAACAGTAACGAAAAAATTCCACGTGCGCCCGGGGGAAAAACCAGACTTTTATCTGAAGAAGAAATTTTCCACTTGATCAGCCTGGCCCAGCAGGGGCATCAGGAGGCCAAAGATAGTTTGCTCCGGCATAATCTCCGCCTGGTACGCAGCATTGTGGTGAGGTTCACCGGCCGGGGCGTGGAGTTTGACGATCTGTTTCAAATCGGCTCCTTGGGTTTGCTCAAGGCCATTGACCGGTTTAAGCCGGAGATGGGAGTAAAATTTTCTACTTATGCCGTGCCTCTGATTATGGGTGAGATCAAGCAATATCTGCGGGACAGTGGAACAATCAAGGTCTCCAGGAACCTGAAGGAACTCTCTGTCAAGATCAGAGCGGTACGGGAGAAATACCTGACTGTCTTCGGCCAGGAACCCACGATCGCTGAGTTGCAGCAGGAAACTGCTTATTCCAGGGCGGAGATTGCCGCCGCTCTGGAAGCAGTCAGACCCGTCTCCTCTCTACAGGAAGTGGTCCATGAAGATGAAGGGAGCCCGATTACCTTAGGGGAACAGCTTGGAGAGGAGATCGAAGAAAAACTGACGGAGAATTTATCACTACGTGACGCTCTACTCAGTCTTGAGCCAAGGCTACGTTTCATCGTGGAAGAACGTTTTTTTGGGGAAAAGACCCAGGCGGAGATCGCCGCTGAGATTGGTCTTTCTCAAGTCCAGATCAGTAGGTTGGAAAAAGCCGCCCTGCAGCGTCTACGGGAACTTCTGCGGGAGGAGTCCCTGAAGTGATGTAAACTGAAATCATACATCAATTGAACGTTAACGACCCCTCTAGCCGGGGCTTTTTTCATCCATTCCTCTACTTGGACTGGATTGAATAATCGAAACAGGGTATAATTTGGTTAATACAGGGGCGGATCTGCCAGGATACCGCCTTCATGTTTTATATTTATTATGGTTTTACCTTCGGCCGAGATTATGGCGAATCAGCCCTTGAAACCGGATGATGTGAGGATTAACCGGATTAACTTATGAGAATCGATCCGATTAATCCTGTCCGCAGAGAGGAGAAAGGGCCGACCTTACGAAGTATGCTCGTTCAAGGAGGTATTAGCATGGATTATGGTATTCGCTTACTGTCCGGGCTGCGCCCGGCGGATTTGCTCGAGGAGTTTGAACGGATCCGTGTCTCCCCGGAGGGAATAGAAATTATGAAAGAAAAGGGTGACTTCATCCTGCTTAAAGTCGATGGCCTTTCCGCCCAAGCAGCCGCCATCCTTAAACAGGAGATGCTGGCTAAAGGAGGGGAAGCGGCCCTCGGTAAAGACCTCGCTTATCTCGGAAGCAAAGAAGGCGCCGCCATACTGATGGGGACTAAAGCTCAGTACCGGCGCTTATTGTCAATTCTGCCCCGCCAACCTTTTGGCCTGGCCCAACTGGCTAAAGAATTGGAGCAGGTTATTGAGGCGGCGGCCACGTCTCCTCCTTCCTTGACTGTGAAGGGGCGGGAGTTTCACTGGGGAAAACGCACCTATATTATGGGAATTATTAATGTCACTCCCGATTCTTTTTCAGGGGACGGCTTACTAAACCGACACCGGCTGCGCGACGCTGTTCTGGCTCAGGCTGACCGGTTCATGGCAGAGGGAGCGGATATCCTGGATGTAGGGGCGGAATCCACCCGGCCTGATGCCCAGCAGATATCGGCTGCAGAAGAATTAAACAGGCTTCTCCCTATCTTGGAAATCCTGGCCAGGGAGTCGCCCTTGCCCATCTCGGTTGACACATATAAGGCTGTCGTCGCTGCAGAAGCTTTAGAAAACGGCGCCGATATCATCAACGATATCTGGGGGTTGCAAGGGGACCCGGAGATGGTTACAGTGGCGGCAAAGTATAAAGCCTCGGTAATTGTCATGCATAATCAAGAATCCTGCGTCTATCATGATTTGATGCTGGAGATCACGAAATTCTTACAGAAAAGCATTAAAATTGCCGGCGAGGCTGGAATACCCAAAGAGAGAGTAATCATTGATCCCGGTATCGGCTTTGGGAAGACCGTGGAGGATAACTTAACTGTCATCGAACGGCTTCATGAATTAAAAGCCCTCGGCTGTCCCGTCTTATTGGGAACCTCCAGAAAATCAGTGATTGGAAAAACTCTGAATTTACCGGTCACCGAACGCGTTGAGGGCACGGCCGCCACGGTTGCGGTAGGGATTATGCGTGGCGCTGACATCATCAGAGTGCATGATGTAAAAGAAATGACCAGGGTGGCCAGGATGACGGATGCCATCCTTCGTCATCGGCCAGTGGAAGTGGAGCAGGCCTAAGGCGTGTCCGGGCTCTTGCTTCATCATAGAAAAAGATTATGTATGGAAGGAAAAGTCAGATGGGGATGACCGTTATTGCTTTAGGATCAAATCTGGGTGACCGGGAGGAAAACCTAGCCATTGCCAGGAGAAGATTGGAAGGAATCTTGCAGGAGGTGAAGTTTTCCTCCATCTATGAAACGGAACCTGTGGGCTATCTTGAACAACCCTGGTTTTTAAATCAGGTGTGTGTGGGAAAGACAGAACTATACCCTATTGCCTTGTTATTCTGGCTAAAAGACACTGAAAAGGAGCTGGGCAGGGTTCCCGGTCCACGCTTTGGACCCAGGCGGATCGATTTGGATATCATCTTCTATGAGAATTGGGTGTTTTCTTCTGAGCTTCTGACGCTCCCCCATCCCCGGTACAGAGAAAGAGCATTTGTGCTACAGCCTCTATTGGAGATTTTGCCGGAGTGGAAGGATCCTCAAACCGGAGTAAGGGTGAAAGATTATTGGGTGCAAGGAAAAGAAGCTTTCTCTGCCTGCCGGCTCTTTCGCACTTAGCATCCGACGCCATGGATTTTCTGCAGAAACAGGTTTGGCCGGACCTCGGCTTTAAAG
>DATCJV010000084.1:0-2677 GCA_036562625.1 Bacillota bacterium
TGTACATCTTCCTGATCCAACACCTCCAAAGCTCCTCGGGTGATCACCAACTGACCAAGAGGGAATTTCATTCAGCTCACTCCTTTCCGGTTGTCTAGGGGTATCATCTCTTGGTCACTTATAAGTTTAAACTAAGTTTAAACTAAAGTCAACACTTTTTCGGTTATTTTATTTCTCGTTTAGGTTTAAACAAACGTCAACCCACAAAAAAACCCCGACGCATCCTGCATGGATGTCGGGGTGTCCAGTGGGTTCGGAAAAAGTTCCAGCAATCATCGGCGGTAGTTGGCCAAAGACCGCATGGATACCTTCCAGTATCCCCGCTCTGTCTCTCGATGGCCAGCCAATCGGCCCTCCCGAATCGCTTTGATGATCGCCGTAGCGGAAACACCGGCCTTTTGTGCGGCCGTGTTCGCCGTTACGAACTCGTCTTTCTGCGCAGGCTCCTCATCCACCAAATCTCCCGGGTTGGGAGCCCTTTTCCCTTGGGCGATGGCCAGCCGGTCCTCCAGGTCCTGAACCGCCTGATACAGATCCGTTTGGGCGATCTCTTTAGTGATAAATCGACTTCCTTTCATGAGCGGATTGCTGGGATCCTGCATGAGCTTCAGGAATTCCGCCCGGGGAATGTTGGACTTGTAAGCGGTCAGGCACTGGTTATAAAACGCGAATTCATCGTCGGTGAGATTGTGCAGATCGATGACCGCTCCATCCAAGGTAACGTGAATGTCATACATGGCTTTCCACCCGCTTTCATGTTTAACCTTTGTTTAAACTTATTTTAAACCTTCTTCCCTCTTCCTGTCAACCCCCGGAGGGGGAGCGGGGAGAGGCTTACGCCTCTTCCCCGATGATTTCGGCGATTCCCGCGATGTTCAGGTAAATCGCCTCCTGCTGGAACTCTTTCCGAACCCACCGGACAAGATCCAGCACCGCGGGGATCTGGGTCAGGGATTCCACCGCAATGATGTACTTGTCATTGCGGTCGGCATAAAGACGACCATCGTCGCCTTTCCAGTACCCCGTGGAGTGATCCTCCTCGACGGTGAGCCCGCCGAACTCGGAGATGATCCGCTCCCGGAGCGCCTGAAATTTAGCGCGAGGGAAAGGGTTCCCGTCGTTGTCTTGTTGCGGAAGAAGGAAGTAGGTTTCGATCATGTCGATCTCCTCCTTGAGAGTTTTTTTAGGGGTGATCCCCTTGACACTTCTAAGTTTAAACCATGTTTAAACCAATGTCAATATCTTTTTCGAGTTTTTTAGTTAAAATCATTTCTTACACAAAAGAATAAGTCTATAAACGCTTGTCTTCCCTTTTCTGTTGTTAATAATTTACATAATTGACAAAAATACCGGGCGATTTGAGGCGTTTTTCGAGAGGGGGTAATGGTTTTATACCTCCGATTGACAAAACGGCCGTCAGAAGGCCGTATATTCGGGCGTAGACCAAAAATATCTGAGAAGGGCCTTAGATTCGAAAAAAGAAAAAGCCGGGCATTGCCCGGTCCTCTACCCTTCTTTCCGTTGATCCAACTCATTTTTAGCGGATTCTAAGCATTTGATCAAAAAATGGTCCATTCTATTGAGAATGAACTCGTATACCCCGTCCGGGAGATCTTTTTGCATGTGATTAACAGCCTCCATCAATCCTCTTAACGTATTTTCGATTGCTGGAGGTTCAAAGGTGATAGGTTCGGAAAGGGTTGGGTGATTGGCAAAATACATCTGACTCATTTCAATCAAGAACATCAGTTCATGCTTCTTGCTCACGTTTTGTTTTCGAACATATTCAATTTGTTCCATGGGATTATCGGAGTGTTTTTGAGCCTGAGAAAACAAGTCTACATACTCTTTGTCCTGATGAAGGTGTTGGTAAATTTTTTTCTTGAACATAAGATCCCCCTTCCTCTTTCATACAATGTTTCTTACCCTGTCTACCACAAACAAATCCAGACAAGAGATGAGAGGGGAGGAGAGGAACATGAGCAACGTGCAGCCAGCGTAGAGGCTAACGCTATGTGTATGCTTGGGTAGTGTTGGTGCGGAGTGTGACTGATTCAATTGGGGAACTACTACTATATGGGTGAAGAATCAGGAGGGTGGCAATTGATATCACTAATCAAGACAGCAATTATGGTGATCCTTTCGTTTTATATACTCCTAGCATTTTATCGCGGTGATCTCAGGTTTGTGGTGGAGATCTGCATGATGATGCTAATCTTGTGGTTTGTGCTATACGGGATATAAAAAACCGGGACGTTTTGCCCGGTCTCCTTATATTCTCGGTTTGGGGTGCTTCTTCAAGAAATCCTCATATGCCCCACGAGCGAGCAACTTTGATCCCAGATACTGATCCAACCGTTCGATCCATTCCTGTTGCTCCTTCAAAAGCCGCTTGAGTTCCCGGTGCTTTTCTACCCAGTAGTCCATGTCTTTCTTCTGCTGTTTCAGTTTCTTCTCCAGCTCCTCTTTCTCCCGCCTCAGCCGCTCCAGTTCCTCGGTTCCTTCATCCGGCCGGATCCACTCGGGCCTCGGAAGCGGCTGGATCCGGACCTCCTGCACCTCTTCTTCCTTCTCCGGCATCTCTCCCGAAAGCAGAAACTCCGTCTCGCTTCCTTCCTCGAAGACGAAAAACTCCACGCTTCCGGTCATCTCTCGGTACTCTTCCCGGTTCATGGCC
>DATCJV010000086.1:0-5548 GCA_036562625.1 Bacillota bacterium
CTTTAAAACTTCATTATTATTAATGATCGCGGCCGCTTGCCGACGGGCGCTTAAATCACCCTTTTTCGCCAAAGTAATCAAGTTTTCAGCTAAAATCCGAACTTCTTCCGCCTTAACCTCTGTGGTTTTAATGCGTTCATATCTAAAAAGGTCGGTTACTAAATTGCGAAAGAGCGCTTTACGATGCCCGGCGTTGCGCCCTAATCTTCTTAGGATCATCTTAACTCCCTCCTTACTGGCGATTTATTCCTCGGATTTACGAAGGGAAAAACCGAGAGCTTGCAGTTTACTTTGAACTTCTTCTAATGATTTTCGCCCTAAGTTTCTGACTTTCATCATATCTTCTTCAGTCTTCTTGGTCAGTTCTTCCACTGTATTGATACCCGCCCGTTTCAAGCAGTTATAAGAACGTACTGATAGATCAAGCTCCTCAATATTCATCTCCAGAATCTTATCTTTCGACTCTTCTTCTTTTTCCACCATGATCTCTGCTTCACTCATGGTTTCACTTAGATTGACAAAGAGCATTAAATGCTCGGTTAAGATCTTCGCGGATAAGCTGAGAGCCTCTACAGGATTAATGCTACCGTCCGTCCATAACTCCAACTCTAATTTATCGTAGTCAGTGATCTGCCCAACCCTGGTCCGGCCAACAATGTAATTTACTTTTTGGACGGGAGTGAAGATGGAATCCACAGGAATAACACCGATGATATTCTCCGGACTCTTATTCTTCTCTGCCATCACATAGCCGCGGCCCTTATCAAGGGTTAACTCCATCACTAGACTTCCACCCTCGCCGACAGTGGCGATATGCAGCTCGGGATTGAGGATCTCCACCTCACTGGAGACCTGGATATCCGCAGCAGTCACTTCTTTTGGTTCCCTTACCTCAATCCGGGCGACCTGTGGTCCATCACCATGAAGCTTGACCAGGAGTTCCTTTATATTCAAAATAATCTCGGAAACATCCTCTACCACCCCGGGCACAGTGGAAAACTCGTGCAGAACCCCTTCGATCTTCACGGAGGTCACAGCATAACCGGGCAGTGAAGACAGGAGGACCCGGCGTAAGGAATTCCCTAAGGTCGTCCCGTAACCTCTCTCCAAAGGCTCAATCACAAATTTTCCATAATTTTCGGTAGTTTCTTCGATCGTAATCTTTGGTTTCTCGATTTCAATCATACATACATCCTCCCCCTCAAAGCCTTAACAGGTCAACCCAGTAAAGGCACTTATTAACGGGAGTAATACTCGACAATAAGTTGTTCCTGAATGGGAACGTCGATCTGATCCCGTGACGGCAAGGCTTTTACTCGGGCAGTCCAGGAATTCGTATCCAATTCCAACCATTCAGGGATATTTTGACCATTATGAGCTTCAATAATACTCTTTACTAACGGAGAATCTGTAGCTCCTTCTTTCAGTTGAACAACATCGCCGGCTTTCACTAAATAAGAAGGAATATTGACTTTCTTCCCATTCACCCTAAAGAAGCCATGCCTCACCATTTGTCTGGCCTCACTGCGGGAAGCCGCCAAGTTCAAACGATAGACAATATTATCCAAACGACTCTCCAGGATCTGCAGGAGATTCTCACCTGTAATCCCCTTCTTCTGCTCAGCCAGATTATAATACCGGGCAAACTGAGCCTCTAAGATCCCATATATCCTACGTAATTTCTGCTTTTCCCTAAGCTGTAATCCATATTCAGAGACTTTTCTCCGTCCTTGTCCGTGTTGGCCGGGAGCATAAGACCTCCGTCCGACACTACACTTTTCCGACATACAACGCTGGCCTTTGAGGAAGAGTTTTTCTCCTTCCCGGCGACACAAACGGCAAACCGGTCCAGTATATCTAGCCATTTACTCTGATGACACCTCCTAAGATAAAGTTATACTCTACGCCGTTTTGGTGGACGGCAACCATTATGCGGAATCGGAGTCACATCTTTAATCATGCTTACCTCCAACCCGGCGGCCTGCAGGGAACGAATGGCCGCTTCCCGGCCGGCGCCCGGTCCCTTCACATATACCTCAACCTGACGCATACCATGATCCATCGCTGCTTTGGCAGCGGCTTCCGCAGCCATCCCCGCGGCATAAGGGGTGCTTTTTCTGGAACCCTTCATGCCCATGGCTCCGGAGGTAGACCAGGATATGACATTCCCCTGAGGGTCGCTGATCGTGACAATGGTATTGTTAAAAGTGGATTTAATATGCGCCACTCCGCTTTCAATAAACTTTTTCTCCTTTTTACGGGTTCTGGTTCCTCTCTTGGCGTTTGCCATCTATTTACCCTCCCTTATGACTTCTTGCGACGGGCGCCTACAGTTTTAATCGGTCCTTTTCTTGTCCGCGCATTGGTCTTTGTGCGCTGGCCTCGAACAGGCAAGCCTCTGCGATGTCTAAGCCCACGATAGCTTCCGATCTCAATCAGCCTTTTTATATTCATGCTCTCTTCGCGACGCAGGTCACCCTCGACTTTATATTCATGATCAATAATCTCTCTTAATTTGGTGATCTCGTCTTCGGTTAAATCCCGGACGCGAGTATCGGGGTTAATTCCGGTTTTCGCCAAAATCTCCCGGGCGGTGGTCAAACCTATACCGTATATATAGGTCAATGAAATCTCAATCCGTTTGTCTCTTGGTAAATCAACACCGGATATGCGTGCCATTCGATTCCCTCCTTTAGCCCTGTTTTTGTTTGTGCTTAGGATTAATACAGATTACCATGACCCGGCCTTTACGGCGGATAATCTTACAGTGTTCGCAAATTGGTTTGACTGACGGTCTAACCTTCATGGTGTACCTCCTTATGCGGTATGCGTTTACGCGCATGCTCATTTGCTGGCGCCAACGCAATACGATTTTTATGGCGTCGCCTGAAACTGCATGTACAGCCCGGTTTAAAACGCCTGACGCAATACTGGGCAGAATGAATCATAAATCATAAACACATTCTACACGTGCTTGGCTCAGAAGACAAGACATTAGGGAGATTATTTATTTGTAACGATAGACAATTCTGCCTCTGGTCAAGTCATAAGGGGATAACTCCACCATTACTCGATCTCCGGCGAGGATCTTAATAAAATTCATCCTCATTTTCCCAGAGATATGAGCCAGGACCTTATGTCCGTTGGCCAACTCCACTCTGAACATGGCGTTGGGTAATGGTTCCAGAACAGTCCCCTCGACCTCAATTACATCATCTTTACTCAATATTTTACCTCCCCTTCCTCCGGTCTTTTCCCAAGGTTTTGAAGCGCGCAATGTATTTCTTCGTCCGTGACCCTTTGGCCGGCTGTTAGCTTTGCTTCGATTGTCCTATCCACTTGAAGCGAGACCTTAACGTGTTTCAAGTTCTTCTTCTTTGCTTTGGCAAGCTTGTGTCGGACACCGTCAGCCACCAACAGATAATAATCACCGATAAAACCAATGATTATATAGTTTTGCCCGCAATCACGACCTTGAATCGAGGTAACCAGCTGCCCCAAACGAAGTCCGGCTACGGTCATCTTCACCATGAAACCAATCCCTCCGGATTATCCGTTTCAGGCGCCCTGGTCAAGATCTCCGGAGCGTCTGTAGTAACCAAGATTGTATGCTCAAAATGAGCGGAGAAGGATCCGTCTTTTGTAGTCACCGTCCATTGGTCGTTCCGGTCAACCTTCACCTGATAGCGCCCGGCATTAACCATAGGTTCAATCGCCAATGTCATCCCGGATTTTAAGATCGGATCAAATTCATTATTATAGATGGAAACATAATTTGGGATTTGCGGTTCTTCATGCATCTCATGACCGATACCATGACCAACATAGTCTCTCACTACTGAAAAACCGTTTCCTTCTACATAACGCTGGATGGCCCGAGAGACTTGGGATAAGCGATTCCCTGCCCGGGCCTGTTTAATTCCTTCCCACAAAGCCTCTCTGGTTACTTGGAGCAATTTGGCGTTTTCCGGGGTGATCTGCCCGACACCCACCGTTAAAGCGGCATCACCATAATATCCTTCATAGATCACACCGAAATCCAAACCGATAATATCCCCTTCTTTGAGACTCCTTGGACCGGGAATCCCATGAATCACTTCTTCATTAACAGATGTGCAAAGACTGGCCGGAAAACCTTGATACCCTTTGAAGGCGGGAATGACCCCAAATTCCCGGCATCCTTCCTCTGCTAACTGATTAAGCTCGGCGGTAGTGACTCCGGGGCGAACCGATAAGGCCAGCCGGCTCAAGATCCTGGCCACAATTTCCCCGGCCTTTCGCATTCGCTCTATTTCAGAATTGGATTTACGGTTAATCATTAGCCAAGGCCTCCAAGACGTTGATAATATCCTGATAGACCCGGTTAATATCCTGTTCTCCATTGACCTGCCGTAATAAACCGGCTTCTTGATAATAACGGATCAGCGGCTCTGTCTGCGCAGCATAGACCTGAAGACGTTTACGCACCGTCTCTTCCTGGTCATCTTCCCTTTGTCGCAACTGTCCGCCGCAAAGATCGCAGACCCCGTCCTGCACCGGTTTTTTGGTGGCAACATGATAAACGGCGCCGCATTGCTTACAAATCCGCCGACCGGAAAGCCGGGTCACCAAGATTTCCGGATCAACTACGATATTGATCACCGCGGACAACGGCCTACCCGCCGCCCGGAGAAACTCGTCCAAGGCATCCGCTTGGGGGACAGTCCGTGGGAACCCGTCTAAGAGGAAACCGGCCATGGTGTCACTCTCCTTGAGCCTCTCTTGAACGATCCCGATGACCACTTTATCCGGAACAAGCTCTCCAGCATCTATATATTTTTGCGCTTCGCGCCCCAATACAGTTCCAGCCTTAATTGAAGCCCGAAATATATCGCCCGTTGATATATGAGGGATTTGATAATCCTTAACCAGCCTCTCTGCTTGCGTGCCTTTACCCGCGCCCGGCGGTCCCAAGAGCACTAAATTATACTGATTAGTTTCCGGATTAATCGTTCTCACCTCTATTTCAGGAATCCTTCATACTGCCTCATTAATAAGTGGGCTTCAATTTGCTTCATAGTGTCGATGGCCACCCCGACGGCAATCAGCAAACTGGTTCCGGTCAATCCCACTTGCACTTTTGTAAACGGTGTAATCAAATAAGGAAGCAAGGAGATGAAGACCAAGAATAAGGCGCCGGCCAAAGTAACTCTGGTCAAAACCTTATCCAGATATTCAGCTGTTGGTTTACCCGGTCTGATCCCGGGAATGAATCCGCCATACTTTTTCATATTATTCGAGACTTCCATCGGGTTAAAGCTGATGGCGGTATAAAAATAAGTGAAAATGAAGATGAATAAGGCATACAGCACCAAGTATAACCATCTTCCGGGGGCAAAAAGATCCAAAAATTTGGCGAAGCCGCTCTCCGGTGCAAGAAATCCCCTAATTGTCAAAGGAAAGGCTAACACCGAAGAAGCAAAGATGATCGGAATTACTCCGGCTTGATTCACCCGGAGTGGAAGGTGGGTCGCCTGCCCCCCGTACATTCTCCGCCCGACCACCCTTT
>DATCJV010000095.1:0-4704 GCA_036562625.1 Bacillota bacterium
TTACCTCAGCCAGTCGTATATTGAGCCAACAATCTCCGTCCTTCCTCTTCATCCCTTTTCATCTGCTTGACCAGCTCGGCGGGGGAGGAGAAACGGCGTTCAGCGCGGAGAAACTCCAGGAACTCTATGGTCATTTTCGCGCCATACAGTTCCTCCGTAGTATCGAAGAGGTAGACTTCGATTAGGGACTGCGCAGAAGCGAAGGTCGGTTTCACCCCGACATTGGCCAAGCCGTAATACTCTTGGTCACGGACATGACAACGCACAAAATAAACCCCGTATTTAGGCAAAAGTCGCTCTGCGGGTAGGCGCAGATTAGCAGTGGGAAACCCCAGGGTCCGCCCACGACGCTCGCCATGAATAACCGGTCCGGAGACGGTAAAGGGCCGGTTCAGCATCTGCCGGGCTTTCGTCACCTGTCCGGCTTGGAGTAATGATCTAATGTGCGAGCTGGAGACGATCACTCCGTCCACGGTGACCGGGGGGATCACCTCTGCGTTAATCCCGTGTCTTGCCGCAAAGTCCAACAAATAATCGGTATTGCCCACCGCTCCTTTGCCAAAGGTAAAGTCATGCCCAACGATGATGGCCTTGGCGCCCAGATCCGTCAGGCGCAGAAGGAACTCCTCCGGATCCAGGCCGGCCAGTTCCGGAGTGAATGGCAAAAGCAAACACCCGGCTATTCCCAGGGCAGAGAAGAACGCCAACTTCTCCTCAACGGACATCAGTAAAGGCGGCGCTGCCTTCCGGAGCAGCGCCGAGGTATGCTGTTCAAAGGTCACCACCAGACAGAAGCCGTTATCGGCTTGGGCCACCGCTTTGGTCCGGTGCAGTAAAACCTGATGACCGCGGTGCACTCCGTCAAAGTTTCCTACGGTCACCACTAGTGGCTGACCTGACAAATCAGATTTCAGATCAATAAAAGATGACCAGACCCGCACCTTGTGTCACCTTCTTTTTTAGCCCATGTAATACGTTTAACTACAAAAAAGCCGGTATACGACGGCTTTGATCTGTCCTTCCTTATGCTTAGAACGCCTTCCCCAAAAGTTCTTTTAAAGGAGTAACAGGCTGTCGCTCCAGACTTTTAGAAGAGTTCCGCTGAACGGCAAGACTACAGATCGGTATTTTTTTCCGCACTTCCGCTGACCCAATCAGGCGCCAAAACGCCAAGTCCACTGGATTAAGGGTTCAGCAACACCCGTTCGGGTTGCCAGTATGCGTAGCCAGAGAAAGACACCCGTTTGACGATGGCCGCCAACCTACCGTCTTCCGTCACGGCCTTGGCCAACTCGGAACGGGAATTGCGGCAGGGAATATGGTTTCCGTGCCGAATCCGCTCTACTTCGCTTGATCTAAGTTGAACTGTTTCCAGATGATGGAGAGCTTCAACCGGAGAGATGAGCAACTCCCGGAGAGAGTTGTTCTGCTTGGCGGCAGCCACTTCTGTTAAGGAATGAGCCTGCGCCAAAGAGAAGACTCCGGAGGAGAGCCGGACCAGGCTGCCCAGACATGCCCCACACCCCAAAGACTCTCCCAGATCGTGACAGAGAGTCCTGATATAAGTCCCCTTCGAACAATCAACCAGTAGAAACGGGCCTTCCTTAAATCGATAATAGTCAGCAATCCGGTCGATGGCTTCCAAATGATAAACTATGATCCGCCGGGGTTTTCTGGGAACCGTCTTTCCGGCGCGCGCCAGCTTATACAAGGGTTGTCCGTTGACTTTCACTGCGGAGTACATGGGGGGAACCTGCTCCAAAGGACCGGTAAACCTTTGTAAAGCCGCTTCCAATTCTTTGTGACTGATCCGCATCTCCGGGTGGGCTGTAATTACCTCGCCGCTTAGATCTTGAGTCACGGTGGATATCCCCAACACCAGCTCCGCCCGGTAGGACTTCTTTTCTTCCTGCAAGTACGGGATGAGCTTTGTGCCCAGACCAATAGCTATGACCAGTGTTCCGGTGGCCATGGGATCAAGGGTTCCTGTATGGCCGATGCGTTTTATCCCCAGAACCTTCCGTAACTCTGCTACCACTTGGTGGGAAGTATAGCCCGGCGGTTTATTGATGATTAAAAAACCGTCATAATTCATGTCTGCTGATCCTCTTGTTTTCTAAATCTACTCTTATTGAAAAGAGAAGCCCCGGAAAGATAGGATGGAACAGTAGAAGACTGATTTCCCCATTCCTACCTGCCAGCCTCCGCCAGATTCCGTTCTGCCTTCTCACTTTCCTGAACATACTCTTCCACATGGGCCAAGACTTGTTCAACAATGTCTTCCAACACTCCGCCAATGGTGCATCCGGCCGCCCGGGCATGTCCGCCGCCACCGAAATGGGCGGCCAGCACACTGACGTCCACCGGTTCTTTCGAACGCCAGCTTATCTTGACTTCATTCGGTTTAACCTCTTTAAAAAGCAGGCCAACCATTACCCCTTGGATGGAGTTGGCATAAGTGACAAAGCCGTCGGTCTCCTCAAGTTCCACCGGATACTTGGCCAGTAAGGCCTGGTCGATCTTCATCCATGAGACTTTCCGGTCTTTACTCAATTCTAAAGTGGAGAGGACTTCTCCCAAAAGTTTAAGCGATTCATAGCTCTTCTCCTCGTGTACACGCTCGGAGATGAAAGCCGGGGCCACCTGATACTCTTGGACTAATTGAGCGGCGATATATAAAGCCTCGCCTGAGGTGTTGGAATAACGAAAGAATCCGGTATCGGTGGCGATTGCCGTATAAATGGCCGTCGCCACCCGTTTATCCATAGGAAAACCTCCGGCAGTAAGCAGCCGGTAGACGATCTCACCGGTCGCGGAAGCGTGCGGGCGCACCAGATTGAGATCACCGAAACTGTCATTAGAGATATGGTGATCAATATTAACAACCAGAGGAAACCTGGCTTTATCCTGAAGTAATTCCGGGGGAGCGTTTAACCGGCTCTTTTCCGCGCAGTCCACGCAGATCACCATGGCCTGACTGAACCCGGGCGAAAGTGTAGGAGAGATCAGCTCCACACCGTCGAGAAAACGGAAGCTGGCGGGGATGCCTTCAGGCAATAGCATTTTCACTTGTTTCCCGGCCATCTGCAAAGACAAGCCAAGGGCCAACAAAGACCCGATGGCGTCACCATCGGGGTTGATATGGCAGCCGAGAATGAACCGATCATGGGTTTGCAGAAAATCTATGATCTGATTATACTCCCCAGAATTCAAACTAATTCTCCTTTCCTTCCCCTTGAACCTTGTTGATCAAAGACAGGATACGGGCGCCCTCCTCCAAGGAAGGATCCGCAATAAAGTGAAGTTCCGGTGTATAACGCAGACGAATCCTCTTCCCCAATTCGGAACGGATAAACCCTTTGGCGCTCTCCAAACCTTTCATGGTTTCCGTCCGTTTTTCTTCATCTCCGAGAATGCTGACGTAGATCTTGGCATGACTCATATCCCTGGAGACAATAACCTTGGTAATAGAAACAAATCCGATCCTGGGATCCTTCAACTCCCTCTGGAGTAATTCTCCAAGTTCTTCCTTGATAAGTTCGCCTAAGCGTTCCGCACGGTGTTCAGACAATACTTACACCCCCAACTGATCAGGCGCCGGTCTTCTTAATCTCTTCATTGACGAAAGACTCAATCACGTCGCCCTCTTTTAAGTCGTTATAACGTTCAAGACCGATTCCGCATTCAAAGCCGCTGGTTACTTCTTTCACATCATCCTTGAATCGTTTCAGGCTCTCAATCTTACCTTCATAGATGACTACGTTATCCCGAAGGAGTCGGGCTTCTGAATTTCTGGTAATCTTGCCTTCAATGACATAACACCCTGCCACTGTGCCGACTTTGGGCACTTTAAAGACCGCCCGCACTTCCGCCCGGCCCAGCACCACTTCTTGAAATTTCGGCGCCAGCATTCCTTCCATGGCTTTTTTCACATCATCGATGATGTTATAGATCACCCGGTACAAACGGATATCTACCTTCTCCCGTTCGGCGGTGCGTTTGGCGGCCGGATCGGGACGGACATTAAACCCGATAATAATCGCATTAGAAGCCGAAGCCAAGAGCACATCATTTTCGTTGATGGCCCCTGCGCCGCTGTGGATCACCTGTATCTTCACTTCATCTGAGGTAATCTGTTCCAGTGATTGACGGATGGCTTCCACTGTTCCATTAACATCAGCTTTGATGATGATATTTAACTCTTTCATTTCCCCTTCTTTGATCCGGTCAAAGAGATCATCCAAGCTGACTTTTTGTTGTTTTTTAAACTCCTGTTCCTTGCTGAACTGTTGACGTTTGGTCGCCAATTCGCGAGCGGTCTTTTCATCCGTTACATAGAAGGTATCGCCCGCCTCCGGGAGATCATCCAGACCGACGATCTCCACTGGAGTGGAAGGTCCGGCCTTCTTTACCTTTTTCCCGAGGTCGTTTATTAAAGCCCGGACTTTACCTGATACTTTGCCGGCGATAATGTTATCTCCCACCTTTAGGGTGCCATTCTTCACCAAGACCGTGGCCACCGGCCCTCTTCCTTTATCCAATTTTGATTCGATGATCACGCCCATCGCCGGACGATTGGGATTGGCTTTAAATTCTTTTATCTCCGCCACTAACAGAATCATTTCCAAGAGTTGATCCAGATTGGTCCGCTTCTTGGCGGAGACTTCAACACAGATCGTATCTCCGCCCCATTCTTCGGGAACG
>DATCJV010000101.1:0-8237 GCA_036562625.1 Bacillota bacterium
GTTGTTCCACGATTGCCTTCCGGTCTTTCCCGGAGAAAAACCCTTTAAGCCATACACCTTAATGAGGGGGTCTGCCCAATGAAGATTAAGCAGGAACGGATCCATTCCACTGATGAAGTGCTCGCCAGGATTAAACAGGCCCTGCAGAAAAGAAGCGGGCTATCCCTGGCCAGGCTGGCCAGTGGTGAAGCCATGGTCCTGGCACATAACAAAATCATTCCCCTTTCACGTATCCCCTGGTGGGTGGAGTACGCCGGGGTCAAGCTACCGAATGAGCAAGCCCGCCGTCTGCTGCTTACGGCCATCGCCACCGCTGATATCGTCGGACTCTCCACCGATTATGCGCATTGGGAATCTGCTCCTTTGCTTGATCTGGCGCTCACTGCCTATAGGGTCAAGCCTAAATACATTACCAGTTCCACCATTAACTGGCACCTTCATGAACAGGACCGGTTATATAAAGTCCTCGGTCAAGAACCTACCGTACTGGTGGGACGGTTGGCCAAGGCAGCCCTTCCCCGCTTGCGCCGGAAAGGAGTGAATCTGATATATGCAGAGGATCTGGAAGGGCTGGAAGATCTCCCCCGTGCCGAAAACGCCCTTTTGACCAGACCTTATTTTCGCGTGGCCTTGGTGGCGGCAGGGATTCCTGCCACCATCCTCTGTCCCCGCTTAGCCAGGAAACTGAGGTGTGTGGCTATTGACTACGGTCATGTCATCAATGACTTGGTACAACCGGGTTTTACCGTAAACGACCTCGACCGGATTAAAAGAGACTGGCGGCAGCGGAAGAAACAACCACTCTCCGAATAAAGAAGGGCGTCGCCGGTGAAATACCCTGTTTTCTCAAAGCTCGTAAGGATCAGCCTACCGTTCTCTGGCAGGAACTACTGGCGCGCATGCTCTATGAAGCCATGGCCTCCGGAATGCCCATCGTCACCACGAACCGGGGGAGGAAATCCGGAAGTCATTCAAGAGAACGGACTACTCGTGGACAGCGCGGAAGACCCCCACGCCCCGTCCATCCCCGGCTGTGCGTGATACTCCTCAACCCTCATCTCCCCGAGGAATCGGACTGGTCCCTGTTCCTCTGCTAACTGCCTGTGCACGGCGGGAGATACGCGCACGGGAATCTCCCCGCCAAACTGGATCATCCATGGCCACCGCTCCTCCTGTTCTTAACCCTCCGACCACCCGGAAAATGTGCGCCAAACGGTGTTTATAGGTATGTTCCCGCCGGGCCCGTTTGGCGGCCGCTCGGCCGATACTCCGGCGTAATCTGTCATTACCCAGGTATTCATGGATCTTTTCGGCTAAATCTTCCGGATCGGTAAAGGTAATGATCTCCCTTCCCACTTGAAAACAGTTCTCCACCTCTGGCCGGGTGTGATCAACCAGTTGAAACGCTCCGCATCCCGCCAGGGCAAAAACCCGGTCATTGGGACTGGCGGCGCCGATCCGCTTTCTGTTGCCCGAAGGCGGATCAGCCGGATCACGATGGATGTTCAGATTGATCTTGGCGCCGTTATAATACTTGATCACCTCCAAGAAATCATCCACTACCGGAAGTACGCAATCCTTGAGGGTAGGGTGCAGGCTGCCCCAGGTTTCCCAGTCCCCGATGAGCTTTACATTAAGATCCTTGATAGCCGGGGCGATGGCATTCAGGATCCGTACCCGGTTGGGAAACCCCATGCCGACAAAACACAGATCACTATGATACTTGGCAGGAACCTCAAAATCCTTATGAACATAAGGATTACAACACCAGGGCAAATAAGAGACTACGCAGGCGGACGCCGGATGATAGGCGCCTACCGCTTCTTTTTCGTTAGTGAACACATAATCATAGGCCTCAATGATTCTGTGGTGATCATCAATCTCATACGGATCCTCCACCAACCAGAGAACGGTTTTGATCCCATGGGCGCCGGCATACCGGATCAGCGCAGGCGGGGTTAAGGTTCCGTGCACAACCAGGATTAAATCGGGTTTGAGCTGACAGATGGTCTTCTTTGAGACGAACTGAGGGTCAAAATGATGGACTGTACAATTAAAATCTTTGCTTAAGGTTTGATGAATGTCAAAGGCATATCTATAAGAAAACCCAGGAATTCCCGAGTTGATAAAGAGCACCTTCACTTGACAACCTCCTTTTATGCCCGCTCTCTTCCAGCCAGACTCTGCCAGATCATGGCCTGTGTCTGTGTGGGACTGGCCCCCTTCTGGAGAGACCTCCGGTCCTTCTGGTAGAGCCGTTCCAATCTGGAAAGCTTTGGCCCCCATTTGGCAAAGAAATACTCTATACCCTGTTGTTCTCGGGCAAACCAATAAGGATTCTTATTCATTGGGGTGTTGCCTCTGGTCAACCCCTCATGATGCACGGCCACACTTGCCCCTTGATAAATTACTCTTCTTCCCTTTTCCCAAGCCCGTAAAGAAAAGTCCACATCCTCCAAGGCAATAAAGAAGTTTTCATCCATCCCCCCGAGTTCCTGCCAGACTCCACTCTCCACCAACATCAGAGCCCCGGTAACAGCCAGCGCCTCCTTGGGCCCGGTCGCAGTCTTGGCGGTCAAAGGCTGAAAGCGGCCTTCATGGTCAAAAGTTCTGAGCCTTGGCAGGTAATAGACGCCGGCGTGTTGGATCAGGCCGTTGGGATAAAGTAGACACGCCCCCACCACTCCGGCGTTATACAGTTTAGCCGCTTTCACCAGATGATCAAGCCAGGAATCATTGGGAAAGGTCACATCATTATTGACCAGGCAGATATACTCCCCGCCGGCCAAAGCCGCCCCCTGATTAACGGTGGCCGCAAACCCTGTATTCCCGCTTTTGCAGAACAGACGCACGGGTTTCGCGGCCAAAGCCGCCCGCAGCTCCTGCTGAATCCGGGGAGGACTGCCGTCATCCACTACAATAACCTCCAAGTCATACTCCTTCTCCGCCAGGCTGTTCAATAAAGATTCAACACAATTTTCCACCAGTTCCACCTGGTTGATGGTAGGAATCACCAAACTCACCAGCATGTCTTACCCACCCTCGTCTTTCCACTGATTATGCGTGCGCTTCCTGCGTGCCCATACACGAATTCGTGCGCAATCATACATACGCTATTCAGGCGTAAAAAATTATCCGAATGTCGCGTTCCGGCTTGGCCCCCCGGTTACCTGCAGGAGCTTTACACCTAATCCGCGCCTCCCGTAACTTGGCATCCTGTCCCGCTCAGACACGCCAAGGCCGGCGACGCCGTATTCCTGTTTATCTTTATCACAGTACAGTGTATGAAAAACCGGAGCAAAAGGACCGGTCCCGACAGGAAAATCACCAGGTAACAGCGGTGTGGCCTCCTTACTTGTGTTCGGATTTGATACGAAACGGTCCGAGCTGCGGCGGTGGTGGACGACCGGGAATAGCTGGACTGTAAAATAGCTAAAAAAGTTAAAAGGCCAATAGTAGTCCGATTCGTTCCGCCCGGTAACAAATGCGGTTGGAACAGCACAGTTGCTTAAATATTCTCATACGCTATAAAAACAACGGTTTATTCGTGCCCGTGAGGAATGTATACGGACGACGACCGCCCCGGCCAACCCGTGATTCCGCGCCCCGGTTCCTGCCGTCCAAGGAGTTTTAGTCGCGTACTACTTTTTCACTGGAAAGGATTATCAGAGGGATGAGAGGCTTTGAACACTTTATCTTAACCAAGTTCAACGTGGGGTTGTATACCAGACCGGTAGCGGAGAAAAGAGGAAGATTGTTCCGGGGGGACCAGTGGATGGAACACCGGCTTCGGCTCTTTGCCGAATACTGTTTCCCGTCAGTCAGCAACCAGGTCAACCAGGAATTTACCTGGATACTCCTGCTTGACCAGAAAACACCCGCCAAATATTTATCAGAATTAAAAAGATACCAAAGGATCTTCCCTCAAATCCGGCTCTGTGTTGGCGGGTGGTTCGATCATCACCTCAAACATTTACTGAAAAAAAACACCGCCTTCGTAATCACTACCAGGCTTGACAATGACGATGCCCTGCACAGAAAGGCCGTCAGCTATATCCAGAAGAACTTTGCCGAAGATAAATGCCGGTTATATGGTTTTCCTCTGGGTTATCATTTAGCGGGTAAAAATTTATATCTGAACAGAAGCGGTTGTTATTCCTTTTTATCCTTAATCGAAAAAGTACGGCGCCCTCACGGCGAGCTGAAGATCAGGACAGTCAGATGCCCGCGCCACCTCGAATTCTACAAGTCATCTCCAATCAAGTTCCTGCAACCAAATACGCCCATGTGGCTCCAGGTGATCCACGACCGAAATCTGGTTAATCAAGCCAAAGGGCGCCCCGTCTCCCTCAGCAGGTTAAACCGGCGGGATTTTGGCTTGAGCCGGAGAGGAGGAGAATCAGGTGGAAAAATTTGAACATCTCCTCTTGACTAAGTTTAATAAAGGCCTGTACACCCAAGCGAAAAAGACCAAAGGGGATCGGAAAGCCAGAGACGAATGGATGGTTCACCGGATCCGTTTATTTGAGAAATATTGCCTGCCGTCTATAAAAAATCAGGTTAATCAAAATTTCAAATGGTTGGTGCTTTTTGACGGGAAAACCCCTAAAGAATTTCGCAGGAAGATTCAAGAGTATGCTCAGTACCAAAACTTCCTCCCGGTCTTCGACGGATGGTTCGATCAACATATAAAAAAAATGCTCAGGCCGGAAACACAATATTTGATCACAACCAGAATCGACAATGACGATGCTTTCCATAAGAATGCCATCAAGAAAATACAGTTACATTTCACAGAAGAGAACTCCGGATCCGCACGGGACCTCTTTCTTAACTTTCCCATCGGCTACTGCCTGGATGACCAGACCGGTCAGATTACACTCAACGGAAGCCAAAGCAATCCCTTTATCACCCTGGTGGAAAAGGTAAAACGAAGTCCCAGGGGAGTGTCGATCAAAACCGTCAGGTGTCTGAACCATTCCCATCTGGACCGGGTGGGCAAGATTAAGCAAATCTGCCCAACCACCCCCATGTGGGTACAGGTAATCCATGAACGTAATATCAGCAACCGGCTGCGGGGAAATCCCCTGCCCAGGAAGGAATTTAAACGGAAAGATTTCGGTTTTTAGTGATCAACCGCTTCAGACTGGAGGGCTATGTATGGATAAGCAAACCGCCTTGATCCCCCTCGATCAAATATCCGCAGTGATGTGTAATTATGCCCGACCCAACAGCGCCAGGTCCTGTGTGAAACGGCTGAAAGAATTGGGACTGAAGGAGATTATCGTCTGGAACAATGGGGCAAAACCCATTCCGGAGGCTACGATCAATCTCAACCATAGCCAAAACCAGGGACCAATCGGCAAATACTATGCGGCTTTAAAGACCAGCTGCCCATATGTGCTAATCGTTGATGATGATCATCTCTTGACAGAATCCGGCTTACGGGCCTTTCGAAGATGGGGACGTCTGTTCCCGGCGGTCGCCCAAAACGGCAGTATCTTTGAGCCCCCCTTCACTGACTATCTCAAACGGACTCTTTACCGTTCAAATACTGTGCGCAAACCGCAAAGAGTTGATATGGTGCAACCTAATATGGGACTGCTCATCCGGACCAGCCTCTATCGAAAACTCTTAACTCATTGGGCTTGGGGAGCGCAAAAAGTTATTTCCCACCGTCCCGGGATCTTCACTACGGATCTGGAGATTAACTGCGCAATCTGGGATCTGACCAAGGAAAGACCGGTAGTCGTCCCGGCGGACCCGAAGGGATATCAGAAGTTACCGGATGAAGCCCCGGAGAAAGCTTTGATGAATCAGAAAGGTATCTATACAGAAAAGTCCAAGGCCTTAAGATGGCTGGTTGCACATGGGTGGCAAATGCTGCGCGCGCACTAAGACGCACGTTCGAAAACGCTCTTCTTTTGCACGTCTCCACAGACCCGGGCGTTATGTGCGCGCCTGAGCGTTTCCGTCAGAGGTAGATAACTTCACCTAAACGAACTGCCGCCGGTGGCACGAGGTTTTGGCAAGCCTTAAAAAAAGAGCCCCCCTTAACCGGGGCTGAACAGATACTGACAAAACTACGCCAAGGAGGAGGCAGGATAATGGCTTTAAAGGATATACCCGATAGCAAACTCCTTTCTGAGCTGGAGGTACTAAAGAAGATCAATGAAGCGTTAAAAAAAAAGAAACCCTTTTCCCTGGTACGCGTCGGCGACGGAGAGAATATAGTCCTGGGACAGTATACCTTCCTTCCGGAAAAGGAGTTCATGAATACTTATTGGATCAAAGAATCTTTTGGGGATCGGGATAAAGGAACAGAACTTCCCAATACTCCCCTCCGGGATCAAATGATCGTCTCCTTGAAAAAAGCGGACATCATCGGTGTTTGCTGGCAAGAAAAGAACGATATCCGTGTTCCGGACAGGTACAAACGGGAGCTGACCAACAAAATCTTTGACCACTACCGGATCAAACCGGCCCACCTTTGCCATGTCTTCACCAATAGAAAGCTCGTCTCTTATCAGGCCTTCTGGAGATTACTCCATAACTACCGGACCTTACTCATCTCTAAATGGGCAAAGCCCTTTGCGAAACTGATCGCTGTCCGGTATGCGACATTAAAACCCAAGATTGTGGGGTGTCTGTCTTTTGAGCACTACCGGCAGATCCCCACTCTCCTGAATCAGATCGGAAACTTCCGGTTTGACCTGGCCTTAGTCTCCGCAGGAGTGAACGCCGTGGTCCTGACGCAACAGATCGCGGAAAGATACAAAAAAGTAGCGATTGACTTTGGGAAAGCTATGATGTTTATGTTAAAAGACAGCCCAAGAATAAGTCCATGGCTGCCCCAGCGCGCGGCGGCGTCCCCGGACATTTGTAGTACGTTGCACAATTCAAGGCAGTTCATCTCCTCCGGCGCCGAGCTTTACACTCCATCAAATACGGCCTGTACCCGATCCGACAAGACTGACGCGGACACCCATCAAAAAACAGCCACGTCTGACAAGAATAAATCAGCCTCCACCACGGCGCACAGACGCGCTAATAAGGAATACTACAGTATTCCGCTTTAAAAGGAGTGACGTCGATGTCAATTGCAAAGATCTCCGACTCCGACTTGTTAACAACCGAAGAGGTTCTAGACCGAATAAAACAGGCGCTCCTCACCAAGAGCCCCTTCTCCCTGGTGCGGATCGGCGACGGGGACAATATCGTCCTGGGGCAATACACCCACTTGCCGGAGAAGGAGTTTCTCAATTCTTACTGGGTGAAAGAATCCGTAGGTGAGCAAAGCAAAGGGGTGCGCTTGCCCGATCTCGGCCTGAGAGACGCAATGCTGGCTGCTATTGAGAGAGCGGACATCGTAGGAATCTGTAAAAATAAAGATGAGATCCGTGTTCCTGAGCGATACAAACGAAAGCTGACCAACGAAATCTTTGCCTATTACGGTTTACAGCCCATACAGGTCTGCCACAATTTCGTAAACCGCAAGATGGTCTCTTTCCGGGCCTTCTGGGAGTTGCTCCATACTTACCCCACCCTTTTAATCTCCAGATGGGCCAGGAAATTTGCTCATGAAATCAAAAGCAGATACCGGTCATTACCCCCACAGATCGCCGGGTGCATTAATTTTACCGACTATTGCCAAGTGGAAGAGACCATTGCGAAAGCAGGGAGCTACCAGTTTGACTTGGCGCTTATCTCCGCCGGTTGCAGCGCCTGTGTCTTAGCACCGCGGATCGCGGAGCAATACGGAAAGGTCGCCGTGGATTTCGGCAAGAGTATGATGTTCATGGTCAAACAGAGTGATCGAATTACCCCATGGACATCGGAGGATTAAAAAATGAGATTCGACAAATATGAAAAAAGAGGCGCCTATCACTGGAAAGAATATGCCGAGCGCACACCCTACCGCAAACTGGCCGAGACCGTCAGCTCATTCTTTCCTGAGCGGGGAAGTGTCTTGGATGTAGGCTGCGGAGACGGCTTGATCTCTTACCTTCTCCATAAAAAAGGGCTAACAGTAACCGGCATCGATAATCACCCCTTGGCCATTAAATTTGCTAAAAAAAACACGAAAGGACGGATTGAATTCAAACTGCTCAACATCTATAAAGCGTCTTCCCGCCTAAAAAACCGTAAATTCCACTATCTGCTGGCCAGCGAAGTCATAGAACATCTGCCCGACCCGTCAATCCTGAAGAAACTCCTTCTAAAACACTGTAAGAGAT
>DATCJV010000114.1:0-2488 GCA_036562625.1 Bacillota bacterium
GCGTGGTAATCTCTTCCATGGTTTTTACGGAGAGCAGGGAGTAGATGACCATCAGATTGGAGACAGCGGGTTTGGCCTCTTCGTCATAGCGGATTACCGCTTCCGAGTCGGTGACCGCCGACATAATCTTCTTCTGAATAACCTCCGGGGGATCCAGCAAAGCAATATAGCTCTTCGGATTCTCCGCGGATTTTGACATCTTCTCCGCAGGATTCTGCAGGCTCATAATCCGGCCGCCGCTGTTCTTGGGAGGGATATAGGGTTCCGGCACTCTGAAGACCTCCTCCCGGAAGCGGTTATTAACCCGGAGGGCAAGATCCCTGGCTAACTCCAGATGTTGCTTCTGGTCCTCGCCCACGGGAACCAGATCCGTATTGTAGAGCAGGATGTCTGCGGCCATCAGAATCGGATAGGTGAGGAGTCCCACCGAGACATTCTCTCTCTTCTTGGCTTTATCCTTAAACTGAGTCATCCGCCTTAACTCGCCTATATAGCCCTGACACTCCAGCAGCCAACTTAACTCCGCATGCGCCGGTACCTGTGATTGCACAAAAATGGCAGAAACATCAGGGTCAATTCCGCAAGCCACGAAGAGCCTGGCCACGTCTAGGGTATTCTTTTTCAACTGTTCCGGGTCTTGGGGAACGGTCAGGGCATGAAGGTTCACCACACAAAAATAACAGTCCGCCTCGTATTGCAGACGGGCAAAGTTTCTGATTGCTCCCAGATAATTGCCGATAGTCAGAGAACCGCTGGGTTGGACGCCGGAAAAAACTCTCTTCTTCAACTTAATACTCCTCTCTTTTTCTATCTGAACTTATCCTTGGCTATTTAATGAACAACCTCACTAGACTATTTTAGCTTTTCCTTGGCCGGCCTCTCCGCTAAGGACGCCGGCAGAGGGAAGTCTTCTACAGCACAGCTGGTAAAATTTATAGATTTCACCCGCGGTTACGGTTAATCGAAAAGCAGGCAATCCTTGGGCAAGCAGTGATAGATACAAAAAACCCCGTCCTATTTTGGGACGAGGTTACTCGCGGTGCCACCCAAGTTGACCACATGGTCCACTTTTGCTCTCCCCTTGCTAACGGAGGGGTTCCGTCACAGCCTACCCCAGAGCGTCCGGCTCAGCCATGAAGCTCGCGGGTCCATTCCTCTTCGCCCTGGTTCCGGTTTGCACCAGCCACCGGCTCTCTGCGACCACGGAACAAAGAGTACTCTTCCCGGTCTGCGCTTGTGAAAGGTATTCATTCTTCTTATCTGCCTGATTCGCTAAGGCAAAAACAGATGTTTGATCTGCTGTCAACTTCACTATTAGGTAGTATAAATAAAAGCGAAATATTTGTCAATAATCAGGCCGGTTGATCGATCTACTAATTGGGAATAAGGGTGATGAATTAGAACACCTTCTTTGCGCGGAGGTGTTTTTTTATGTCCGCCCTTGATCGCCTGGATGACCGGCAAGTCTTTGCATTGATCAGGAAGAGCAGAAGAATCCGGTAGAGATATGTTATAATTTAAGGAAGAAAGTTTGGCAGAAAAGATTGATTTAAAGAGCCAAGGAACGATGGCTCTATTAGCCGGACGCTGACGCACACCTGCCGAACCTTAAAAGGCCAGGCGAACCTGGAAGAATTCAGGAACCAAAACTTTTCATAGTGAACTCTTTTTAGAGGGGTAGATATCTATGGCTGACTTTGTCCATTTACATGTTCATTCCCAATATTCCCTGCTGGACGGGGCGGCTTCCATTGACCAACTGGTCCGGGCCGCGGCGGCCTCTGGCGCGCCGGCCTTGGCCTTGACCGACCACGGGGTGATGTATGGGGCGCTCAAGTTTTATCAAGCGGCGGAGAAGGTTGGGATTAAGCCCATCTTGGGCTGCGAGGTTTATGTGGCCAGGCGGACCCGGCATGACAAAGAGCCTAAAGTGGACGAAGACTCCTTCCACCTGGTGCTCTTGGCTGAAAATGAAGAAGGCTACAAAAACCTGTTGCAACTGGTCTCTCTAAGCCATGTGGAGGGCTTTTACTATCGGCCGCGGGTGGACAAGGAGCTCCTGGCGGCCCACGCCAAGGGGTTAATCGCCCTATCCGCCTGTCTGAGCGGGGAGATCCCTTATTACCTGACCAGCAACCAGCCGGAGGCGGCCCGGCAAGCGGCTGGGTGGTACAAGGAGACTTTCGGGGCGGAGAACTTCTTCCTGGAACTGCAAGACCAGGGCCTGGCCGGTCAGAAGCAGCTTAACCGGACCTTGATGGAGCTCGCCGCTGAACTGGGAGTCGGCCTGGTGGCCACCAACGACTTGCATTACATGCGCAGGGAGGACGCGCGGGTACATGATGTACTATTATGTATTCAAACCGGGAAGAATCTAAATGATCAAGATCGGATGCGCTTCCCCACCAATGAGTTTTACTTTAAAAGCGGGGAAGAGATGGGCAGACTCTTCGCGGAAACGCCAAAAGCGCTCGCCAATACACTGGCC
>DATCJV010000129.1:0-2695 GCA_036562625.1 Bacillota bacterium
TATACGCTCCGGCCGAGATCGCCCTCCCCTGAATAAACACATAAATGGGAATTTTGGCACCCGTCATGGCGTCGGCGATCTCCGTCATCGCATTCAGCTCCCCGCCAAAAGTACGCAACTCAATCAGGACCGCCTCCCCTTTACGGGCCTCGGCTTCCCGCAAAGCCCGGTTGATAAAATCAGCAGTCCCGCCGGAAATTGTTCCCTTCAACGGAACTACATATAAGGAGTTGTTTGGTCCCACGCCCATGTGACGAAGGGAAGAAACGGTAACGACTAAAGCCAAGATGAAAAAGAAGATAGTCAGATAACTAAAAGAACGAGACCTGGTCATCACTGTCCCTCTTTCTCCCGCCTTTCCTCATAATGACGGGTTTCTTATATTAATCACCCTTTGCGGGTGTATATGACGTAAAATACCGGTTTCCAAATTACTTTTGCTAGGCAAAATCTTATACAAAAACCCCTCCTGTAAGGGAAGGGTCTTCTTTCCTTTTCCATCTGGGTAATTAATACTTCCTCTTTTTCCGGGCGGCTTCGGACTTTTTCTTCCTCTTGACGCTCGGTTTTTCGTAATGCTCCCTCTTTCTGACCTCAGCAAGAATACCAGAGCGTTGACACTGTCTCTTAAACCGCCGAAGGGCATTGTCCAGGGATTCGTTTTTCCCGATTTTAACCTCGGCCATAAGCTACTTCCCTCCCTCCACTGCCCACTTTGCCATCACCATCTATAAAATCAGCGGTGACAGCCGCAACTGGGGATAAACACATGTGACTACGAAACCTGTGGTACCGAGAAAAAGAACTTCATAATGTTACATTATAATATAGATGAAAGATCACTGTCAATATCATCCGGGTGGCCAGGTCAACTCTCGCCCGCCTAAGAGGTGAAAGTGTAAATGATGTACTGTTTCACCTGCGTTTTCCCCACAGTTGACTACCACTCTAAAACCGTCTGCCGCTAATCCTAGGTCCGAAGAGAGTTTTTGAATAGCCTGAAAGATCTCGGTTGTTAAGTTTGGATCAGCCGGCAACTTCTCATCACGAATATTGGCAATATGCTTCTTTGGAATCACCAAGACATGAGTGGGAGCTTCGGGATTAATATCATGGAAAGCCAGTACTTTTTCTGTCTCCAGCACGATATTGGCTGGGATTTCCCTTCGGATTATCCGACAAAAAACACAATCCGTCAACCAACAGTCCCTCCTTACCTTTTAAAAGTTCGACAACAGAAAAAAAAATCCTTTTTGTTTTTAGTAGATATTTATGATGAAACTGATTTTACTTCTGCGATTAAGGGTTCCTCCGCAGTCTCGATCACTTTAGCCTGGACCAGAACATTGCTCTGCAGTTTTGCTCCGTGGTTTTCACGGAGACGTACTCTCAAATACTCGCCGGAAAATCCTTCCCAGACTCCCGGGGCGACCTCTTCTTCGATTAAGACTTCCACCGTCTTTCCGAGAAAAGTCCGTCGGTAACCGGCGACCACTTCCGCGGCGATTAGTTCCGCCTGCTTGGCTCGGTCCTCCTTTTCCTTCCGGCAGAGTTGATTGGGGAGCCGGGCCGCTTTGGTCCCCTCCCGTGGGGAATACGGAAAAATGTGCACTCTGGAAAATTCTTCTTCCCGCAGAAAACGGAGGGTCTCCTCAAACTCCTCCGGAGTTTCGCCGGGGAAACCTACCATCAGGTCGGTGGAGACAGCCAGATTTGGTCTACGCGCACGTAACTTCCTTAATAATTCCCTATAATCTCTGGTGGAATAAGGCCTGTTCATCCTCTGTAAGACAGTGTCACTGCCACTTTGCAAGGGGATATGAAAATGAGGGCAAAACAGGCTTGAACCCAGAACAACCCGGATTAATTCCGGTGTAAAATCCGTCGGCTCAATCGAACTCAATCTGATCCGAAAGGCGGAGGACTCCCGATGCTCCTCAGCGATCTCCTGCAACAACTCTGCCAGGTTCTTCCCTAAATCTTTTCCGTAGTTACCCAAATGTATGCCTACCAAAACAAGTTCCTTAAAACCGGAATCCTTTAAGCGGTTAATCTCTGCGCGGACTTGGTCCGGAGGCAGACTGCGCACCGGACCCCGGGCAAAAGGAATCTTACAATAACTACAGTAAGATTCGCAACCGTCTTCCACCTTTAAAAAGGCCCTGGTCTTCTCAGAAAATTCCGGGGTGTACACCTCAAAATCGGATTTGGCCGTCCAGGACTGGACATAAGTTCTCTCCGTCGCTCTCGAAAAGCCGGCACACTCCGGTGGAGAGTAAATACGGCCACGCAACCGCTCAGTGACTAGGTTAGCCAAATTGGAACGGCCGGAAACCCCGACGATTAGATCAGCTTCCGGTAAAGCCGCAACCTCCTCCGGGTTGGTCTGGGCATAGCATCCGGTGACCACCACTAAAGCTTCGGGATGTGCCCTTTTTATTCTTCTCGTGACTTGCCTGGCCTTTTGTTCAGCAGTTTTGGTGACCGTACAAGTATTAATTACATAAACGTCTGCGGTTGCGGAGAGCGGGACTACTTCATACCCTGCCGCTTTAAATGTACTGACCAATCCCTCGGTATCAAACTGATTCACTTTACAACCGAAGGTATGAAAGGCCACTTTCAAAACGATCCCTCCAATAACTCCACGCCCTTGAAGATACACCCGCCTGGAGCAGGCATTTTATATCTACGC
>DATCJV010000133.1:0-6446 GCA_036562625.1 Bacillota bacterium
CCAGCGGACCACCTTCCCCAAGGCCGCCAAGGAGATTTTTTTTGGACGCGGTTCTGCCGCACAACAACTGGCGAAGGCCGTGGAAAAGAAATCTTCCGACATGCTCGTGGTCGTCGGAGCGTCAAGCTCTAAAACCCAATCTATTCAAGAATGTTTGCAAAAGATCTTTCAAGCGGCCAGAAAAGTCCAGATCTTTGAGGTACAAGGCCACGCCGACCAGCAAACGATCCGCGGCGGTATAGAAGCTGTGCATAGAATCGACCCTGATCATTTGCTCGTCATCGGCGGTGGCACCACTCTTGATGTGGGCAAAGCCATCGCCGGTTTAGCCCGCCAGGAGGGTGGGGAAGAGATCACTCCTTTCCAAACAGGAGAAAGAGAGCTCAATCCGGATAAGGTTTTACCGTGGATTGCCGTGCCGACCACCTCCGGCACAGGCTCGGAAAGTACCAACAATGCCGTGGTGGAACTGGGGGAAGAAAAACGCAGTATTCGAAAGATCCCTCCCCCGGCAATGATCATCGCGGACCCATGCCTGACCGATTCTCTGCCACTCTCCTCCACCATCATTTCACTGGTAGACGCTATGGCACAGTCCCTTGAGGTCATCACCCATGCCGCGGCTACTCCGGCGGTCCAAACCCTCTCCCTTGCCGCTTTCCTCAATCTGGCCCAAGGGATGCAAGCCCTAATCCAAGATGAAAAAAACCCGCCCGGAGAACGGGCTTCTTCAAATAAGGACGGCCCCTCCGCAAGAATACCTTCTGCGCCGACCGCCTCCAAACTTACCATCAGTCCGGAAATCCGTACTACCCTAAGCTGGGGTAGTCTTTTGATGGGAATTGCCTTTGCCCACGCCGGGCTTGGGCTCCCCCATGCGCTGGTCCATTTCTGTATGAAATTTGGTCTGGCCCACGGGCAGATGGTGGGAATGCTGCTCGTTCCCGGACTGGCGGTTCAAGCATTATCTGATGGGGAGTCCGCTCTCCGCCTGGCCAGAGTGGAGCAGGCCTTTATTAACTCAGCTGAGGAAATTTCTCTGAACATTAGCTTTGACCAGGAGACAACCGCTTCTGCAGATTTTTATTTCAGCAGACTCCTGGGTTGGCTGGAGGGGTCTATCACCAAATTATTCACCCGGGTTGGTTTGGCGACTTCTCTGCAAAAAGCCGGTCTTAGCGCCGCCGACCTTGATTGGATTACCGCGCAAGAGTATGCCCTGGGCGCCTCCTTTGGTGTTCCAAAACGCCGGGCGACCAAAGACGAACTCCGGACCGTCCTCCAAAAAGCCTGGTCGAAGTAGAGAACGGCCCCGGTCTGATCCCCAAACCCGGCCTATCGCTGTCAGCTTGCCATTATGGCAAGAAAGACTTATAATATATCACAACATGTATATATTATAATGAAGTGAAAATAGAAAGTAATATCACTCATTCCGAACGGGCTTACTCCTCGCCGATTGCTTTTTGCATCTAGACAAAAGACTGTCTTCGTGAGCTCTTGCTTTCAACATTCTGTACTGTGGCGCATAATAATAGTAGTATTATCTCGCCTAACTTGGATAAAACCGGCCATGAACTGTAGTAGGAGGATTCCCCTTTTGTTCAGACCAATAACCATAAACGATCTGTCATTATACAAAAAACATGTTCACCACGAGATTGAGGTCTCTGATCTCTCTTTTGTCTCTCTTTATATCTGGAAGGATTCCTATCAAGTCAAATTAGCTGAATTTAAGGACGCTCTCTTATTTCTCTGTGTTTACCGGGAAGAAACCTATCTTCTCCCTCCGCTGGGCACGACTGAAGCAATCCTTCCCTTGCTGAAGGAGGCGGTCTCCTATTTTCACCGGCAAGAGATGCCTTTCAAAATGAAAGCCGTCCCCCCCGGAACCGCCGAGTTCATTCTGGCTAACCTACCCGGCCGCTATAGTCTGGCGCCGGACCGGAAAAATTGGGACTACATTTATCTGACCAAAGACTTGATTGAGTTAAAAGGCCGCAAATACCAGCAGAAAAGGAACCACCTCAATAAATTCAAACAAACCTACGACTACTCCTATGAACCTTTAACCCGGAAATACATAGATGACTGTTTTAGAATGTTTGAAGAATGGGCGGAGGATAAGGGAGACAGCCCAACCATTCAAGAGGAGCGGCTCGCCTTGACGAAGGCCTTGCAGAACATGGACGCTCTACAGTTAAAGGGAGGCGTCCTCAGAGTAAACGGCCGGGTGGAGGCTTTCTCCCTGGGCAGCCTCCTCAACCGGGAAACCGCGCTCATCCATTTTGAAAAGGCGAACCACAAATTATCCGGAATCTACTCTGTAATCAATCAACACTTTGTGGAGAAAGCCTGGTTTATGACGAAATATATCAATCGTGAGGATGACATGGGTGTACCAGGCTTGCGCGAGGCGAAGAAGAGATATCATCCTGCCCGGATGATTGAAAAATACGTTATTACTGAAGAGCGGTGAATAAATAATGGCCATTAGGACCTTATACGCCTGGGAACTGGATACCGCCAAAGAAATCTGGTTAAGCTGTTTTGACGATCAACCGGCCTTTGTGGACTGGTACTTTGCCCACCGGGTTAAGCCCCACGAAGTTATGGGCTATTTTCAAGACGCCACGGAAGAGTCTTTACTGGCTAATCTGCATATGGCCCCTTATCAACTCCGCCTGCGTAATACGGTTTTTTCTTCCGCCTACCTCATCGCCTTAGCCACCAGGCCCGAATATCGACGAAGAGGAATCGCCAAAGAACTTCTAAGCTATACCTTGACTCACCTGGCGGGGAAAGGAATCTACTTTACCATACTCCTGCCCTTTGATCTCAAGTTCTATACCAGATTAGGCTGGGGAATCATCTCCAGACGCCAAACCGTCAAGTTGAAGTCATCACCTCCTGACCACCAAGGCGACGGCGCCAGGGCTTCATCCACCCCCGCACAAAGGCACCAGGGTGCGGAGATCAGACGTTTTGACAGTTTTACCAATGTCGCTCCGGAGATTCCACAGCTGCAGACGGTCTATGAAAAATGGGCAGACCGCTTTGCCGGTCTCCTCCTTCGCCAACCGCGGGATTGGTCCGGTCTGCTCTTCGACCACTACCTCGATGGCGGGGAAGTCTTGCTCTCCGGAACAAGCAGCAACGGTCAGGCAGAACCCACCGGCTACGCTTTGGTACTTCCTACCCCGGAAGCAACCACCATTAGAGAAATTGCTTATACTACTCTGGAAGCAGGAGAAAAGATCCTCCGGTACCTTTCCGCCGGACAGTACCCAGATACCTGCCGGCGTTTTACCCGCGCGGAACCTTCCTCCTTCATTTGGACGGCGCCCGGTGATGATCCTTTGGTGGATGCTCTGACCGGTAAAGTCGCGCCAAAAATCTTCACCGAACTCAATCTGGAAAAAAGCCCGTACATGTTAGGAAGAATCACGGATCTGGCCGGCTTTATCAGGCAACTACCCCATCCGGGCCTCCCCTTTCAACTGCGTTTAGAAGTACACGATCCCTTACTCCCGCAGAACTGCGGAGTCTTTGAACTATATCCCGGCGAAAACGGGAGGTTCGGCTTTGCTCCTTCCAGTGGCCCGCCGGAGATCAGTTGTGGAATCAGCTTCCTTACCGGTCTGCTCGTTGGCGAAACGCCCACCCCCACCGAACCGGTTGACCCGCCTACGTCAAGACTACGGGTGCGGGAAAAAAAATACCTTTCTCTGCTCAGAAAGGTATTTCCCCAAACTGCAAACTATTTTAATGATTATTTCTAATCTAATCCAAGCAACATCCCCGCCTGAACCGGCAACCTATTTCGAGGAGAAGGCGGCAAACGGATTCGCCGGAGAATCTCCATTTCCGGAATGATCAGCGCTGCCGCATTCCAAGCGTTCCGCCACTACCACCGGTTTATTTTCCCGTTTGGCTCTGGTCGAGGCCAAACTGGCCAGGTTAATCAATTGACAGATGGTAAGATCAGGCCTTTGATCTCTACTCGTCTTCCGTCGTCCCCCGGCCACTCCGGCGGAACAAGAAACCGCCATCCCCACCGGCCAAGGATACTCCTTCACGCTTTTCACCATCTCTTTTGCCAATTCTATGGCTTCAGAGAGTGTGCGTGAACTGATGATCGCAAATTCATCCCCGGCATACCTGCATAAAAAGTCATCCCGGTCATGGACGATTTTGTTATTCAGCAACACAGCGACCTGCTGCAGGATGTTGTCCCCTTGTATATGCCCATGCTCCTTGTCGATCAAACCGAAGTTATCCAGATCAAAAAAGATCACCGACACTTCAAACCCTTGTTCCAGAATCTCAGCGCCTTTTTTTACCATCATCTCCCCTCTGGGCAGACGGGTCAGCGGATCCCAATAACGCCAATACTCCGCCATTAGTGTTGTCTTGGTGATGATGCCGATTACTTCAGCTCTGTCGTTTACCACGACCAGGCGCTCGATTTCGTTTTCCGCCAATAACTCTTGAGCTTGCCAGAGCGGCGTATCCGGTTTGACAGTAATTACTTCTTTGGTCATCAAGTCACCAACCAGCTTATTGGGGTCAACAGCCCGCAGATCTCTGGAGGTGATGACTCCAACCAGCTTATCGTCTTTTACTACAGGTAATCCCCCTATTTTATTGACGTTCATCAATCGAATGGCCTGACTAACTCTGCGTTCAGGAGAGATCACAACCGGATCGACCGTCATAATATCGGAGATCTTAATCATTGCCGGTCGTCACCGCTTTCCTTTTAAGCTTCACCTGAACCACCCTTTCCTTCTCCTTTAGGGACCTGCTTCAGTAAGAATGCTTTCTCACACTTATCCGGACAAACCTTATTTTTGCCACCTTTCGACATCAGTTTGAATAATCCTTTTATTTTTTCAATATTTCCATCTAAAAAAAATGGCAAAACGTGGTTTACCATACGATATATTGTATTTTTAATTTTTTTTATTTCTTTATATTGTAGTTAAGGGCAATTCGTTCGACTGCTGAAACTGCGGCTTTGACGACAAAACCCTTCATTACTTGGAGATATGTCGTTTTTTCCCTAAAAACCACCTCTTCTTCGCCAGTCCCTACATGTTTTGCGCCATTCTTCAGTCAGCATAGACAATGGCCTTAACAAAGCCGCCTACCCGTCTAGGAAGAAACAAAAAAGAGGCCGCCTGTAACGACCTCTTACTTTTTATTTTATTGCTTTTTAAAACTCCGGCTCAATTAAGCCGTAATTGCCGTCCTTCCTTTTATAGACCACATTAACTTCTTCGGTATCCGCATTAAAGTAGACAAAGAAATCATGGCCTAAGAGATCCATTTGCATAATCGCTTCTTCCGTAGACATCGGTTTAATGGCGAACCGTTTGGTGCGTACAACCTTCGGTTCCGGCGCTTCTTCCACTTTTTCCTTAGAAGGAGGAATGACCACCTTGTTCTCTTCACGCAAACGCCGGTTAATCCGGGTTTTATACTTCCGGATTTGGCGTTCGATTTTATCAACTGCGCCGTCAATCGAAGCATACATATCCCCAGTCTTCTCTTCGCCGCGCAGTAATAAACCATTTATGGAAATGGTAATATCCACAATATGTAACCCCCGTTCTATACCTAAACTTACTTGGGCTTCAAGGGGTTCCTGGGCAAAAAATTTTCCGATCTTTTCAACCTTTTTTTCAGCATATTGACGGAGAGCGTCAGTTAAGTCTATATTCTTTCCTAAAATCTTTACCTCCATCTAATCCACTCCTTCCTTCAATCTGGGTTCTACTAGATATATTCCCCCAGTAAGTAAAAAATCCTTTCCTACATTTCAAAATGGAATAAAAACTTCTTATCTGTATTTGCACAGGTAAAAATGAAAGTAACCGGATTCCCCGATTACTTTCATCTTTTTCTACCTTATATCCCTTAACCGGCTTTGATCATGTCGTAACAGGCCTTGCAATATACCGGTTTGTCCTGCGTCGGTGTAAACGGAACTTCTGTGGTGACTCCGCAATTGGCGCAGACTACTTCAGTCATGACCCGCCCTCTTTGCTTCCTCTTCTGCCGACACTCACGGCACCGGGCCGGTTCGTTGGTGAACCCCTTTTCCGCATAAAACTCCTGTTCACCGGCGGTAAAAACAAACTCTTCCCCACACTCCTTGCAGACCAAGGTCTTGTCCTCGTAAGACATTAAAATTTTGACTCTCCTTCCAACAGGAATTTCGTCCGCATAACTGATTCTTCCAGGTTTCTATTTCCGGGATGAATTTTAATCCGGACATTACTATTATACCTGAAAAATGAAATATTGCAAGCATACGGGAGAATTTGATCGTGTCAAGACACTGTAGATTTTTTGAACCTCACATAGAGAACATTCAGTTAGACAGCGTTTTGTTTATTTAAACCTTTCAAAGCCATTCTCGTTAGGTTACTACCGTTGCC
>DATCJV010000141.1:0-9272 GCA_036562625.1 Bacillota bacterium
CGCTTTTCAGCAGTGGTAGTAATCCAACAATAATTGCTTTAAAAGCTATAAATAAACAAAGTGCAGTTTGACGGTAAGTTCGACGGGAAGTTCGCTAATGTGAGGTTCAAAAATCTACAGTGTCTTGACACTATCGCGGAAAAAGTTGTGCTTGACTTTTTTCCGTGGTTATCATAAAATAGACATTGCTAAGCGGGCGTGGCTCAGTGGTAGAGCATCGGCTTCCCAAGCCGAGGATCGCGGGTTCGAATCCCGTCGCCCGCTCCATTTATACTCTGCTTATCTTCCTACTACACCAACTTGGTTGTTAATAATTGCTGGCGTAGCTCAATTGGTAGAGCAGCGGTATCGTAAACCGCAGGTTGCGGGTTCGAGTCCCATCGCCAGCTCCAGCTAGAAAAAGTCCAAATCCGGAGCATCCGGATTTTTTTATGCCCATGCAACAAGACTAATCATAACATGTTACTAATGGCACAGGGAAAATTTATCGTATAATCGTATATATGAAACACTCTGGAAGTATATAAAAAGAGGACAAAGAAGATTAACAGAGAAATAATAGGCTGGGGACAGACTACAAGCTGGGCAAAGAGTGGTTGGTGTTAAAAGTCCGGCAGACCGTACGCATATAATGAAAAAGGAAGTGAACTAATACTTGAATGTGCTCGTTGACAAATTCAAGGAAGTTCTATTCGCAGTTCTTCCCATTACCGTAATGGTTTTAGTTCTGCATTTTACAGTAACTCCTTTGGAAACTCCTTTTTTAATTAGATTTTTACTCGGTGCCTTACTAATCATCCTCGGCTTGTCCATCTTTTTGTTCGGGGTGGACCTGGGCATCACCCCAATCGGCACTTTGATGGGATCCCATCTGACCAAGGCCAACAAAGTATGGATTGTCAGCCTTGCCGGGCTAATCCTTGGCTTCTTTATTTCCATTGCTGAACCTGATCTGCATATCTTGGCCGAGCAGGTGGACGCCGTCACCTCCGGACTGATCTCCAAGTCCAGTATTGTGACGATCGTCTCTGTCGGCATCGCGATCATGCTTTCCTTCGGTCTACTAAGGATAGTTTACAATATTCCTCTCCATAAATCTTTAACAGCAATATATGCCCTAATTCTGGTCTTAGCCTTCTTCACTTCATCCGAGTTTTTAGCTATTGCTTTTGACGCCTCCGGCGCCACCACCGGCGCCTTGACCGTCCCCTTTATTCTGGCGCTGGCTTTAGGGGTGTCCGCTCTGAAAAAGGATAGTAAAGCCTCGGAGGAAGACAGCTTCGGGTTGGTTGGAATCGTCTCCACCGGCGCCATCATTGGGGTAATGGCCAAGAGCATCCTGTCGAAAACGGACCGGATAACCGGTGTCCTGGAATATACCGTCTCCACCTCGTCTTCACTCTTCACCCCTTTTATGGAGAAACTGCCGGTCATCATCGAAGAAGTCTCCCTGGCTCTCCTGCCCTTAATCCTCACTTTTCTTGTCTCCCAGGTAACCACCTTTAAATTACCAAAAAGAGCGGTGCGGAAAATCCTCAAAGGACTACTGTATACTTTTATCGGCCTAATCCTCTTTTTATTGGGGGTGAATGCCGGTTTTATGGATGTGGGTAGTATCGTCGGACATAGTTTAGCCTCCTTTAGCAGGACTTCGGTAGTAATTGTCGGATTTCTGCTTGGTCTCTCCACTATCCTGGCCGAACCCGCTGTTTATGTCTTAACACGCCAAATTGAAGAAGTAACCAGCGGCTATGTAAAAAGAAGAGCCGTGCTCATCGCCCTTTCTCTCGGAGTCGGCGCTGCTGTCGCCCTGGCCATGCTGAAAATCATTGTTCCCCGGATTGAGTTATGGCACTATCTTTTACCTGGATATATCATCTCGATCGTCTTAACTTATCTGGCCCCTGATTTATTTGTAGGGATCGCCTTTGACTCAGGCGGAGTGGCCTCTGGCCCGATGACCGCTACTTTTATCCTGGCTTTTGCGCAGGGAACCGCCGACGCCATCGCAGAGGCTGATGTGTTAATCGACGGTTTCGGTGTAATCGCCATGGTGGCGCTCACTCCGTTGATTGCTCTCCAAATCCTGGGTCTAATCTTTAAGGCAAAATCAGTAAAAGGAGGAATAAAAGCGGATGGCAAATGAGAACGGGCAAAACGAATTTGAGTTGCTGTATATAATCGTAAATTTCGGCCTAGGAAGTAAGGTCATTAAAAGCGCCAAACAACATGGAATCACTGGAGCGACCATCTTTTTAGGCAAAGGAACCATTAAGAACCGCCTCCTGGAATTCCTTGCTTTATCGGAGATTCGCAAAGAACTGGTACTGATGGTGACGACCAAAGCCATCGCTTGTACCGCTTTGGAAGAATTAAATAAGGAGTTCCGTTTCGACCAACCTCATCATGGGATCGCTTTTAGCTCTTCCGTGCTCAGCCTTATCGGATCGAGAGGTCATGAAGGTAAAAAGTTTATTGAAAGCAGAGGTGCAAAAAGTCCAATGTATGACGCCATATTTACTGTGGTTGATAAGGGAAAAGCAGATGAGGTCATTGAATCGGCCACAAAGGCCGGGGCCCGCGGAGGTACGATCATAAACGCCAGAGGTTCGGGAATCCATGAGACCAGTAAACTCTTTGCCATGGAGATCGAACCGGAAAAAGAGATTGTTCTCATCTTATGTGAGACTCCCCAAACCAATCAGATCGTGGCAGCCATCCGGGAAGATCTCCAAATAGATGCGCCGGGGAATGGGATCATCTTTACACAAAGCGTGAACCAAGTTTACGGTCTACGTAAATAAGCCGGTCAGTCTATACTTGTCGAATGAAGTCGACAAACATACCGGCACTAAAAAACAAACCGCAGTTCGAACCGCCGGTCATCAGACTGAGGGTGGTTCGTCCACGCCTATAACCTGCTGACCGGTAAAACTGCGGTTATTAATCATTAATCTAGGATACTTCGCTTTCATCTGCAGGCAGAAGAAACCTCTCTCCCGCGCTTACGACAGGCCCGCCATACCCACGCTGCCCAGGGTACCAGCGCGTCCACGCGTTAACCCCAAAACTGTGTCTTTTTCACTTTGAACAGGTAATAATCCCAATTCCCACATAACCCGGCGTAAAGCCAGAGAAACGGCGCCACCCCCACCCCGAACAACATAGTCAGCAAGACCATTAGCAAACCTTTAGCCCACATGCCTTTTGCGAAATACCACAGAGTTCCGAAGAGAAAGGCCGCCCAGTTCCAAGAGAGAAGAAATCCTCCGCCATTGGCGTCGAAGATCAGAAAAACCTGTTGATAATAACGATTGAGTGCAACATACTTCTGGTGCTTGGCTTTCGCCAGTTTCTCCGCTTCCTTCTTTCGCTCCTCCTCCGGATCAATCCTTCCCCCGCACCAATGGCAAAAGGTAGCATCATCATCAAGTTTAATCCGGCAGTAAGGACAGATCATCTGTATTACCTCCAAAATGAAGAAATAAGTTCTCCAACTCACTACAAGCGTCCAAAAATGTGACAATCCATCACCAATTGGCACCTGGACAAACCGTTGCAGAAGAAAGAATAACCGCTCTTTCTGAGTATACTATTGTCCCGGCATCTCTGTCTAGTTTATTCGTTACTCCTTGCTTTCAAAATCTCCTCTGTACTGAAGGTCAATTTTTCGTAAAATAACAGCACTGAACTTTAGCCGCCACCCATATGGTTATATCTGCGCCGGGCGGCGTGTTGCATGGAGCATGGAATCCGGTCCATGATGGGTAATTACGCCAGACTCTTCCCGTTTTGTCAATAATCAAGCATCATGAGGTGAGAACACGCTGCCACACATTAGGATCGCTACCTCCGCTTCGGTCAATTCCCGCACTTCGCCTGGTTTTAAGGACGGATCCAATTTCAAGCCTCCAATGGCCGTGCGCTTTAGGTAAAGCACTTTCCTTCCTACAGCCGCAAACATCCTTTTCACTTGATGAAATTTTCCTTCATAGATTACCAGTTCCACATCGTAGGTGTCTCCTGCCCTTAACACTCGGGCCATGGCCGGTTTGGTCCGGTATCCGTCATCAAGCTCTATCCCGGTTTGCAGCTGCTCAAGTTCTTCCGGACCGATCGCGCCGTTGATGCGGGCAAAATAAGTCTTTCCCACCTGATATTTGGGAGACAATAAAGTATGGGCCAATTGTCCATTATTACTTAAGAGCAACAGCCCTTCCGTATCCTTATCCAACCTCCCGATGGGAAACAAGCCCCAGCCCGTCCAGGCGGGAGGCAACAAATCAAGTACGGTCTTTTCAGATCGATCCCTGGTGGCTGAGACGTACCCCGCAGGCTTATTCATCATGAGATAGATGAACTCCCGGTAGACAAGATCTTGCCCATCCAGACTGATCCGGTCGCTTCCCGGATAAACCTTAACCGCGCAATCCTTGGTCACCACCCCATTAATTCTGATCCGGCCGGCCCGCACCAAGAGTTTACTCTCTTTTCTGGTTCCAATCCGCAAATGAGAAAGGAACTTATCCAAGCGCATCTGATTGGCCATCCCGATTGCCACCTCCGTTGTTCACCCATCCGGAAAGCCTGTTTCCTACGCCATCCGCCAAGCGGGGGGGTAGTGGTTCTTGATCAGACCACCCAAACGTTTGGCCCACCCCAGCGGGAAGCCATCAGTAGTCACCAAGATCCAGCCCTTCTCCGGAAGTGTCTCTTCTCCCAGCAGTAAGGTTTCTCCGCGTAGATAACGGAAGAGTTCCGGGCTGTTACTAGGCAACTCCAGTCTCCTTTCCGCTTCCTGCCGGCCAAGAGCCAGCGCGAAAGCCTGGGCAGGCTGAAAACGCCCTGGTTTCAAAACGCCCAGCAAAAGGCCGCAGCGGATGACTTTAAGTCCGGACAAATCCGATAAATCACCGGGCAGCAAATACAGTTCTTCACCTAATCTATATAGCCTACCGGATGGAGGGTCTATCCCCACCTCGGAACAGAAAGCCAAGAAAGGCGCCAGCTCTCTCTGGTCAGGAGCTGGATTTGGAAAGCCGCGCCGTGGGAATGATTCGCTGCCACCCTTACGCCCCGTTTCGCCTAGTCTGGCCATGACTGCGGCAAACTGCCCTTCTCCTCGTGACAAGTGAGGCCAAATCCGGCCAGTTTGCGCAAAACGCGGATCTCCAATCCATTCTCCCCGGCCCGGACTGACTCCGTCGACCCCGGACAAAGCGAGCAACTGGAAATCGGAGTGCCGTTCCAAGAAACTTCGGACCTGACCTTCATTTTCTTCCGGGGAAAAGGTACAAGTGGAATAGACCAGTCTTCCTCCGGGCGCGACCATCCGCGCAGCCGCCTCCAACAGACTACGTTGCAACGGCACACAACAAGAAGGATGGAAATTCCGGCGCCAGGCAGTAGTCAACCGGGCCTCCCTCCGGAACATCCCCTCACCCGAACAAGGGGCGTCCACCAAAACCCGGTCAAAGTACTCCGGATAGAGGGTAGCCAAGTCCTCAGGGTTATTATTGGTGATTACCGCATTGCGCACTCCGAAATTTTCCACGTTTTTAATCAGCGCTTTTATCCTCTTAGGATTAATGTCATTCAGCACCAATACCCCTCTTCCCTCCATGGCGGCTGCGATCTGTGTGGATTTTCCGCCGGGCGCGGCGCACAGATCCAGCACCTTCTCCCCGGGGCGGGGCGCCAGTACGGCTCCAGGCAGCATGGCGCTGGGATCCTGCAGGTAGTATAAGCCTGCATAATAATAGGGGTGTTTAGAAGCCTTAAAACCCTTGGGTAGATAGAATCCTTGTTTGCACCAGGGTACCTGCTCCAGAGGATAAGGGAAAATCCGTAAAAACTCCTCCACACCTATTTTCAGAGTATTAACCCGCAGACTATGGATTTGGATCTTGGCCTTAATTGCCTGCATAAAGCTGTTATATTCTTGTTCGTCCATTAAGTTCCGCATACGCTCGACAAATTCTTGGGGCAATCTCATCTTCATCTTCCCTTCAAGCGGCGCTTGTAAACATAAGGAAAAAGGCCGGAAAACGGCCTTCCCCTATTTTACCCTTTTTTTCAGGATTTTTCTACAAAAAGTTTCGCAGCTTCATACCACCGGCGCACCCTTGGTCCGGCCTACAAAACTCAAGTCGGAGAGTTCCCCAAAATGTTCTTTGAAGATTCGGTAATAGAGGAGCTCCTCTTTGGTGTTGAGGAGGGAACCGTCAGGCAAACGCCTTTCCAGGAAAAAATCATGGTCGCTGATGCGTTCCTCCGCATAGGCGGCCAACCGCTCTTCTACTCCCGCTCCTTCCCAGAATTTCACCTTGGGCCGCCATAAGACCCGTTCCGGCAACAAATCTTCAACGGCTTTCCGCAAAATCCATTTTTCCACCGGATCCTCATTCTCTTCTCTGTATAACTTGTATTCAACAGGAATCCGCACCGCCAGCTCAACGACTTGCGGATCAAGAAAGCCGACATAAGCTTTGGTTCCATGCGCCGCTGTGGACCGATCCACCCGCTGCAAGGCTGTATTATGCAAACGGTTGGTGATGTCAATCAACTCTCCGTTTAAATCCTCGGGCTCAATCTCCTTCAGGTAGGAATACCCGGCGAAGAGTTCATCCCCACCCTCGCCGGAGAAAACCGCAGGCACATAATTGGCAGCCAACTTCGCTACCAGGTAATTGGTAAGGGTGGAACGGATTAGGAGCGCGTCAAAAGACTCCAAATGATACACCACCTCAGGTAAGACCGCTAATAATTCATCAAAAGTAAAGACCCCCTCATGATGTACGGAACCGATATGTTCCGCAACCTCCCTGGCAAATTCCAAGTCCGGGGCGTCTTTTAAGCCTGCGGCAAAAGTATGCAGTTTATCCACTTTCTCCCGGACTAATGCCGAAATGGCGCTGGAATCGATTCCCCCGGAAAGGAGCGAACCTATCTCACTCCGGCCTTGTATATACTCTTCCACCACTTCCTCCAAGGCCGCCCTGAGACCAGAGGCGGCTTCCTCAGCCTCCAACGGCAAAGGAGGGACTTCTTTCAACCTGAAAAACTTGATCATGCCTCGCCCGGATAGATATTTATGCCCCGGTGGAAACTCCTTAATCTCTTCGGTTACGCCCAGGAGCGCCTTGACCTCGGAAGCAAAGACCATTGTCCCGTCGGTCTCTCCATAGTACAAGGGAGAGACGCCCAGCCCGTCCCGGAATAAAAACGTCTCCCCCGCCCGGAAAGCGGCCAAGGATAATGGCGCTTGGGACTCGATCTTCCGCCAATCTCCGGAGAAGCGGCCGTCCCAAACCGCGGTCAATCCGGGTCGCTCCATATACGGCGCCCGGCCTGCTTTCCGGTACACTACTCCCAGAGTGCCTCCGTTTGCTTCAATGATCTTTCGCCCGCCAATTCCCCGGTAGCCGATCTTATCCAGCATCTTTTTGACCAGCCTTTTCTCTCCTGTACGACAGATACCTACTATTCCAGCCATAACAACCTCCTCTGAGCTACTGCTTTTCTCCTTTCCTATCTTAGCTCTCCGGCGCCGGGAATCCTTCTTTTTTTTGCCCTTTGTTTTCAGTACGCAATTTTCGCCGCCGGAGCCGTCTGGTTGGAACCACTTATATAATAAGTGACAGGCCGGACGGCCTGTCACTTATGGAAATCCGCTTGAAAACCGTTGTTATTCTTTTCTTACCCGGCGCTTTGATGGTGGGGTTCCTGGTCCAAGACCGCCTCCGCCACATTATTACAGTGGTCAGCGATTCTTTCCAGATTCTTCATGAGCTCGGAGTAGACTACGGCGGATTTGGGATTACACATGCCCGCGTTCAACCTTTCCAGGTGATACAGGCGGGATTCTTTTTCCGTGACGTCCATTTTCTTCTCCAACTGTAGAACCTGATCGGCCGCAGAAAAATCGTTGTACCGAAGGGCTTGGAGACTCAGATTAAACATCTCCTTGGTCAGACTGAAGATCTTTTTTATGTCCTCCATGGCCTGATCGGAAAAGACGATCTTTTCTTCATTCATATATTCGAAGAGTTCCGCCAGGTTCATACAGTGATCGCCGATCCTCTCCAAGTCGCCAGCCACGTGCATTAAGTTGGCCAAGATGATGGATTGCCGTTCGGTCAGAGTATTTCGCGAGACAATACTGGAGAGATAATGAATGATATCATCCTGTAAATCGTCTAAAATTTCTTCACTGTCTTGCACAATCTTCAGATCGGTCTTTTTATTCTGTTCAGCCGGAAGAAAATCAGCTTCTACTTTATGAAACATATCTAAGGAGATATTACCCATCCTGACCAATTCCTTAACGGATAAATCCAACGCCAGTTCAGCATTGTTGATCACATGGGGATCAATGAATTTGACGCCTCTTTCCAAATAAACATCCTTCCCTGGGACGAGCTTCGTGACTAATTTAGCCAAGAAACCCACAAAAGGCAGCCACAGTGCGGTATTGAGCACATTAAAGAAAGTGTGGGCGTTGGCAATTTGACGGGAAACCACGCTCGCTTCGGTAAGACCCGCCCCAGGATTCGCCTGAGAGGAAACTCTGTATACAAAGGAGACAAATAGCGGCAAAAATAGAAGTCCAATTATGGTCCCAAAGACATTGAAGAGCGTATGGGAGAAAGCCGCCCGTCTTGCTGTCCGGTTTGACCCGATACTGGCCAACGCGGCGGTAATGGTAGTTCCGATATTACTCCCAAATAGAATCGGAACAGCGGCTTTCAAGGGGATAAGGGCTTGCACCGTCCCCCCCACTTCCACAGGTTGAGAGGCCAGACTCTGCAGGACACCGATGACCGCGCTACTGCTCTGTACAATCATGGTGATCACCGTACCTACCAACAATCCCCAGACCGGGTTCTTACTCATATTAGTAATCAGCCGCCTGGATGTTTCATTCCTCGCCAAGGGTTCCAGTACGTCAGACATGGTATTCAGGCCAATAAAGAGAACACCGAAGCCGAATAATACTTGTCCCAGATAGCGCAGGGTCTTCTTTTTCCCAAAGAAAAACAGGGCAAAACCGAGCCCTGCAGCTAAATAAGAATAATGTCCGATTTTAAAGGCGATTATTTGGGCGGTCATGGTGGTGCCGATGTTGGCTCCCATAATCACACCAATAGCCTGAGACAGGGTCATCAGGCGCGCATTGACAAAACCGATCACCATGACCGTAGTGGCGCTACTGCTCTGAATAATCGCTGTCACCAGGGCGCCGACAGCTACCCCGATCAGTGGATTGGTAG
>DATCJV010000150.1:0-12213 GCA_036562625.1 Bacillota bacterium
GGGCATGATGACTTGACGTCGTCCCCACCTTCCTCCGAGTTGACCCCGGCGGTCTCCCGTGAGTCCCCAGCACCACAAGGGCCTGCTGGCAACACGGGACAAGGGTTGCGCTCGTTGCGGGACTTAACCCAACATCTCACGACACGAGCTGACGACAGCCATGCACCACCTGTACACCGACCACAAGGGGGCACCCATCTCTGGATGTTTCCGGTGTATGTCAAGCCTTGGTAAGGTTCTTCGCGTTGCGTCGAATTAAGCCACATGCTCCGCCGCTTGTGCGGGCCCCCGTCAATTCCTTTGAGTTTTAGCCTTGCGGCCGTACTCCCCAGGCGGGGCACTTAATGCGTTAGCTACGGCACGGAAAGGGTTGACTCCTCCCCACACCTAGTGCCCAACGTTTACGGCGTGGACTACCAGGGTATCTAATCCTGTTTGCTCCCCACGCTTTCGCTCCTCAGCGTCAGTAATGGCCCAGAGTGCTGCCTTCGCCGTCGGTGTTCCTCCTGATATCTGCGCATTTCACCGCTACACCAGGAATTCCACACTCCTCTACCACACTCAAGTCATCGCAGTATCAAGTGCTCCACTGGGTTAAGCCCAGATTTTTCACACTTGACTTACGAAACCGCCTACGAGCTCTTTACGCCCAATAAATCCGGACAACGCTCGCCCCCTACGTATTACCGCGGCTGCTGGCACGTAGTTAGCCGGGGCTTCCTCGTCCGCTACCGTCAAGACAGGCCCATTTCCTGACCTGCCACTTCTTCACGGACAACAGAGCTTTACAACCCGAAGGCCTTCTTCGCTCACGCGGCGTTGCTGCATCAGGCTTTCGCCCATTGTGCAATATTCCCGACTGCTGCCTCCCGTAGGAGTCTGGGCCGTGTCTCAGTCCCAGTGTGGCCGGTCACCCTCTCAGGCCGGCTACCCATCGTCGCCTTGGTAAGCCGTTACCTCACCAACTAGCTAATGGGACGCGGAGTCATCCCCAAGCGCTTGCGCTTTCCTCTTTGTGCCATGCGGCTCTCAGAGCATATCCGGTATTAGCAGAACTTTCGCTCTGTTATCCCGGTCTTGAGGGCAGATTCTCCACGCGTTACTCACCCGTCCGCCACTAAGCTTTCGCCAACAGTAAACTATCGGCTAGGCTCCGTTCGACTTGCATGTATTAAGCACGCCGCCAGCGTTCGTCCTGAGCCAGGATCAAACTCTCCGTAAAATCTCTTATCTAAATCCCTACTTCCGTCGGGACTTAAATTGCTCGATGTTACTTGAGTCCGATTTAGCTCTCCTCAATTAACAGGGCAAATCCTCTGCACCACTTTTTCTGCGGTACTTCGTATTTGCGTGGTTCGCTCCTCAAATCCCCTCCCCCGCTTACGAGAGAACAGACTTGAGTCGCTTCTCTTACCTGTCCTGAACTTCCTTACTCGTCCGTTCATGGAGTTTACACATTCCATAGAACTTACATATTCATACAAGTTCATGGAATTTACAGACTAAATTCCTAAACGAACTGTAAGTTCGTTCTCTTGCTGTTCAGTTGTCAAGGTCCAGAAGGTTCTTCCTCGCTTCCCAAAACTTTTTAGTTTCAGGCCGCTTTACTATTGTATCATGTTTTTTATTCAATGTCCACACTTTTCTTTAGGGATTTTTTATTTTTCTTGGCTTGTCCCCTCAGAAAACCGAACTTTTATATAATAACACGTCCTGTATCCTATGTCAAGAAAAAGTCCCCTTTTTTTGAAACTAGCCATAATCGTTCAGATATTTATTCCGTTCCATATAATATATCCCCTTAATATAATACTGATAAATTATATTATCCTCATTTATTTGGGATGCCGGCTGCAGACACACATTCTTCAGCCCGCCTTAATCTCGCTTATTGGCAAAGACCTCTTTTGGGAAAAGTCCGCCACACAATAATCTTTTCCTTTTGAGGAATATTTCCTCCGTTGTTACCATCCATTTCAGGCTCAGTAACGGATTCCTGATCTGCACTGGACTGTTCTTCAGATTCCTCGGATCCGGCGTCTTCTGTACGGCCAGCGTCCGTCGTCTGTTGAGGAAATCCTAAATTTTCAGCCTCTCTTCTAGTCTGAGTTTTTTTCGCATCTTCCTGGTCCGACTCATGAGCACGCTCCAACTCCTCCCCGCCCTGATCCTCTGCTCTCTGCGGCCAATTTGAATGAATACCCTCTTCCCCCTGTGATGGAAGTTCGGTAGCAGCCGGTCTTTCCTTTTCTGTCCTTTTATTTTTTCCAAATGACTCTGTATCCAGGGGAAGAGCAGACCTAAATGACGCCGGCTGACTTAATATTTCTTCTCCTTGCCGCTCTGCGTGGCTCATAAAATAACCGGGTGTAAAGTTAACTTCCGGCGGATGGTAAGCATTCATCGGCTGTTTCTGGTATCCAGGTGGCTGATTTCTGCCGGGGTTAGGCTGTGGCCAAGCCACTAAAGGATAATTTGCCCAGTCTCCCCAAGGATCCGGATAGTTCAATCCATCTGTGTTCAATTTTCCGGAACTACTGGCGCCATTCGGCCAACCTAATCTGCCCCCCCGCGCCCGCTGCGCCTGGCTCAGCTGGGAACGACCGATATATTCCCCAGGAAAACGTCTTCTTCGCATCTTCATCCTCCTCCTGTGCTTTCACTTTTAATATCTTATGTTCATACAATATCCCAGGTGACACAGGAAGCGCCTGAAACTAGTAGTAATAAAGCAGGAGGGATCTACATGTCCAACCGGGATTTTTTATTAGAACAGTTGCTGGATGTCGCTCACCATCCCGTAATTCTTGGGGTGAAAGGAATCCGCCTCGCCGAACAGATGGCGGAAGAGATTATTGATACTTTGCAGAATCAAAATAAATTGGGCTTTTTTGGCGCCGACCATTTTGCGAAAGCCGCAGAGTTATTGGCTGTCGAATTCCGGTCTGGATTAGCGGTAAAAAGGGGAGACTTGCCGGTTGTGTTGATCAATAACCATTGTCCGGCAGGTAATATCCGGCAAAACCAGGTGGACAGCGCTGGTCACAAAACAACAGGCGCCGCCAATCTGGAGGCAGTAGACAATACCGGCCGCAGGACAGCCGGTGAAGAGCGACCGGTTCCTGATGGCAGAACCGAGGCCGACCCCATCGTGGCCAAAATCGATGAATTGTTAAGCCCGGGAGATTTGTTATTCTTGCTGACTCAAGAGGCGTCAAAGAGTATTTCTCAGTTGATGATCAGAGCCAGGGAAAGAAAGATCAAAACCCTACTGCTGTGTGGATATCCTCTGCCAAAAGGGCTCCACCCGGACCGGGCCTTTTGCATTCCCCTGCCCAACCCTTTACGTTTGGAGGAGGTCTTCATCATTTTCGGGCATTTAGTCGGCATCGTGGTGGAATCCGTTCTCTTCTCCGGTGAAAACGGTTTCTAGCTATTGCCAGGCCATTGGCGGGTCACTGTTTTTCAGGTAGTTATATACTCGGTTCCTGGAGACCAGGTTAAAGAACCACATCAGGGTAGTATGGTTCCTAAAGATCCCCAGGCGTTTGAAGATGGAACGATAGGAAAAGAACTGCCGCCACGCCCAGTCCAAGCCTTCCTGCAGCCGGTGGGGGGACATACGTAGAGGCTGGTAGACCACTCGGTTTACCGTATATTTTGACCAGTCACGTTCGATGATTCTATTTGCTGCTTCCAAACGCTGATAAAGCCTGGTTCCGGGGAAAGGGGTCAAAACTCCGAACTGAGCGCCTTCCAAGCGAAGATCTTCCGCAAAATTCAGGGTTCTTTCAAAGACACTCTCCTCATCATGATCAAAACCGAAGACAAAAGCACCCTCAATCGCGATCCCATACCTTTTTATGTTTTTAATCGCTTCTCGCATATTCACCAAGTTTACATTTTTTCCGACACTTTTCAGACTCTCCGGTGAGAGGGACTCAAGGCCGATGAACATGCCCAGACAGCCACTTTTTGCCGCCAGGCTTAACAATTCGTCATCACGAGCCATCTGGAGCGAGCCTTGGCTGACCCAATACTTTTTCAAGGGAATCAATTGGGTAAAGAGTTCTTTGGCATACCTGGGATTTCCAACGATATTATCATCCACAAAGACAATAATCTTCCCGGGAAGGCTCTTTACCTCCTTAATCACTTCGGCGACCGGACGTAAGCGGTAGGTCTTTCCAAAAAAATTCGAGACCGCGCAGAAATCACAGGAGAACGGACATCCCCTGGTAGTCTGGACAGTTTGCGGCAAGTAGTAATCGTTTGCCCGCCAAAGGTCGCGGCGGGGGATAGGAGCGCCCGCTAATGATGGATAATGCTCTGAACGATAGCTCCGCTTTAACCTGCCCTCTTCGGCATCCTTAAGTAATTGCGGCCATATCTTTTCCACTTCCCCAATGACAATACTGTCAGCATGCGCTTGCGCCTCTTCAGGTAAGGCGGAGGGGTGCATCCCCCCTAAGACTACAGGAATCCCCCGCTGGCGGTATGCCTCCGCCAATTGATAGGCTCTGGGCGCAAAGGCCGTCATCACAGTAATCCCCACTAAGTCTACATTTGCTTCCAAATTCACTTCTGAAATATGCTCATCACAGATTTCCACCTCATGCTCCTTTGGGGTACACGCGGCCACAATTCCTAAATTCAGCGGTGGGAATAGACCCTTCATTCTCTTACGTCCATGGGCTTTTCTTTCGTTTCCGGGATTGATTAATAAAATCTTCATCCGTAACCAAGACTCCTTCAGTTTAGTACTGTGCATGAAAAGATCGGCTATTGACGCCCTGGCCTGCCGCTCAGCACCTCCTGCTGTAGACCGGCTTCATACTATATCATTATAATATTCCTTCCTAAAGATCAGCATACCGCAGAGCAGGTTGAGGGATCGGCTCTCCACCCAAACTCAAGCATTCATTTATATTTCCCGATCGATCATAAGTTTATACGCAGCGACTCCACGCAGTAAGGCTCTTTCACAGGTATCCGCCAACACCGGCCGATAACTGCAGAAGAAAGACTGTTTCACCCCGTTTTTCCGCAAAGTACCGACCACCAAGAAAAGCATTGTCTAGAATAAAAAATCGGCCAGCGGCCGATCTTCTTCTTCAGACTTTAGACTGAGAAGTGTGCCCTCTCTAAAATTCGTAAGCCGTATGGCGGCAACTCCACGATGCCACGAGCCCTCTCCAGGGTGAGGAGATCAGTAAACTCTTCATCCTGTAAGTCAATCCTCTGCACCTCGGTAGTAAAATTAAGCAAGAAAACAAAATCCCGCACGCCATCCGTTCTCATTTGCGCGGTTACTCCCAGTGGCAACTCTGCTTTCATTACTGGATGCAGTCCCATTCTTTCTATAATTGACCGGTAAAAGTCATCCAAAAACCGGTCTTCGTTACGGGAAGCTATGTAATATGCCTCACCTGCCCCGTACTTATTGACAGTAACCGCCGGACGGCCTGTATAAAAGTCCTCCTTATAGACTGCCACTACCTGTGCGGTTTCCAAATGAATTAAATCGCACAACTCCCTGGCCGTATACTGACCCCGTAAGCCCAAAACATTACCGGGCAGCATTGCGACGTGGTTTACCTCATCATCGTATAAGGCGTCATTCTCCTCCACCCAAATCCCCAACACCTTCCGCAAGGGACCGGGGAAACCTCCCAAAAAGCAGAGATCGTTTTCGTCTACTGTTCCCGACAAGTAAGTGGCGACAAAGGTTCCTCCGTTGGCGACAAATTCAGTAATCCGTTCTCCCACTCCTTTTCTGACCATATACAGCATTGGCGCAATCACCAATCGGTAACGGGAGAAATCGCTGTCTTCATTGATGATGTCAACTGGAATTCCCTGTTTCCAAAATGGGAGGTAATGTCGCTGACAAGTCTCCTCATACTTCTTCTCCCTGATGAAACCATAGGCGTCCTCCAACGCCCACCGGTTCTCCCAGTCAAAAACCACGGCGACTTCCGGATGAACGGTGGCGCCAAGCACCGGATCCAGCTTCTTCAGCGCTTCCCCCACTTGTGTCACATCCCGAAACACTCTGGTGTGTTCGTGTCCAGCATGATCCACCACCGCCCCGTGGAACTTCTCTACTCCTCCTCTGCCCTTTCTCCATTGGAAATACTGGACGGTATCAGCTCCATGGGCCACCGCTTGGATGGAAGAGAGCAGATGCATACCGGGTCGTTTATTCTTCGCCACCTCCATCCAATTTGTCATGCTGGGAGTGCTCTCCATCAGCATGAACGGTTTTCCGTTCTTTAGCGACCGATTGAGGTCATGTACAAAAGCCACTTCCGCAGCCAGGCGCCAGTCCTCCTTCTTCCCATGCCAGCGCGGGTAATTATCCCACGATACTACATCCACGGCGGAGGCAAATTTCCAGTAATCAAGACCGGGATAGGTCCCCATGAAATTAGTAGTTACCGGTATGTCCGGGGTGATCGCCACCAGCGGCTTACATTCGTGTTGGAAGAAATCAATTGTCTGCTGGGTCACAAATCTCTTCCAGTCAAGATGAAGACCGTGAATGGAGTTCTCTCCGTGCGGCGCCGGGGACTCAATCTGTGACCAGTCCGTATAAGTATGACTCCAAAACGCCGTCCACCAGGCTTGATTCAACGCATCAAGGGTTTGATACCGCTGTTGCAACCATTGTCTGAATTTTTCCTGACACAATGCGCAGTGACATTCTCCGCCGTACTCATTTGAGACATGCCATACCAGTAAAGCAGGATGGTCTTTGTATCTCTCCGCCAGTTTGGTATTGATCAGCTCTACCTTTTCCCGGTAAACCGGTGAAGAGTAACAGTGATTGTGCCGGTTACCATGGAGAATCCTTTTTCGATCCGCACCCACCCGCAAGACTTCCGGATACTTTTGACTAAGCCAGGCCGGTCTAGCCGCGCTGGGAGTAGCTAAGACCGCATACACCCCGTTCTCCGCCATCCCGTCCAAAACCCGGTCCAACCAAGCAAAGTTAAATTTTCCTTCTTCCGGCTCCAAGGCCGCCCACGCAAAAATACCCACGGACATTACATTACAGTTGGCCAGTTTCATCAGCCTGAGGTCTTCCTCGAGAATATGCGGATCCTGGAGCCACTGATCGGGGTTGTAATCCGCTCCGTGCCAAAAATGAGGAGCCTTTGCGTTAATCGGTTTGTATCTTTCCATCCTCTTTCTTCCCTTTCTTTTATTTAATAGAAGCCGTAATCCCCTCCGCGAAGTTCTTCTGGAGGAGCAGAAAAAGTAGAATTGTCGGCAGGATGCTGATGGTCACCGCCAACATCACCATCCCGTAATCAGTGACATAGCCCGCTATTAAATCTGAGATCAACAAGGGCATGGTTTTACTTTCCGTTTTTTGCATAATAATCACCGGCCACAGATAACTGTTCCATGCATTCATAAAAGTGATAACCGCGGCAGCCGCGTACGTTGACCGCATAATCGGAACATACATTCTGAAGAATATGCCCAACTCTCCCAAGCCATCTAATCTTGCGGATTCAAGCACTTCTGACGGAAAAGATCTGGTGTTCTGCCTGAACAAGAAGATGAGAAAAGCCGTAGATATTGTCGGTAAAACAAAACCGGCCGTTGTATTCAATAAATTTGCCTTTCCAAACATCATAAACAAGGGAATCATGATGGCGGCAAAAGGGACCATCACTGATAACAATAAAATACTCATTAAGAAGTCTTTACCCCGGTCATGGTAGATCTCAAATCCATACCCGGCAATGGAACAAACAAAGAGACTGGCGATGGTGGCCACCGCAGCATTGCGGAAAGAATTCCAGAGCGCACGGAAGATATCAGTTCTTTCCACCAAAGTTGTGAAGTTCTCCACCAGATGCGTGCCTGGTAACAACCTTCCGGCAATCACATCCACACTCTTGTTTGTCGCTGAAATCAACATCCAAAGGAGGGGAAAGACTGATAAGAACGCCGCCACAGAGAGAACTGCATATTTTACCAGACTAATCAGTTTCTTTTTGCTCATCGCTCATCACCTACCCTGATCTGCATAAAGGCCAGCATGGCCACGATTAGGAAGACAACAAAAGAAATGGCCGCCGCATACCCAAAACGGGGTGAATAAACAAACGACAACTTATATATATATTGGGAGATGGAGAGCGTGGAGTTGGCCGGCCCGCCATTGGTTAAATTCATCGTCTCATCAAATATTTGCAGGGTTCCATTGGTCGACATAATTGTAGTCAACAGGATGATGGGTTTCAGAAGGGGAATGGTAATCCGGAAAAAACGGGAGAAAGCATTGGCGCCATCGATTTTTGCCGCTTCATAAATAGAAGAGTTTATATTCTGTAAACCGGCCAAGTAAAAAATCATGTTATATCCGGTCCATCTCCAGGTAAGGGCGATTACAATCAGGATTCGCGCCGTCCATGGGTGACCAATCCAATTAATCGGCCTGTCAATTACGGAAAGTTTTATGAAAAGCGCATTGACGAAGCCATCCAGGGCGAACATGGAGCGAAAGATAATGGCGTAAGAGACTAATGAAGTAGCACAAGGCAGAAATAAAGCTGTACGGAACAGACTCCTGCCTTTCAGCTTTTCATCATTAATCAGGCTGGCTAGGATTAATGCGAAAAAAAGCATCATTGGCACCTGGAGGACTAAATAAATAAAGACGTTACTGAGGGAAGTCTTGAACAAGGGGTCAAGGAAGATTCTTTTATAATTTGCCAGTCCGGCAAAGCGTATATTGGCGCCCACCCCTGTTTGAAAAGACAACACAAAGGCCCGGAATATTGGATAAAAATAAAAGATCAAGATGAGGAGGGACGCAGGCAGGACAAACCCCCACCCAATCATATTCTGCTTTTCTTTTAGCTTCATTACTTTATTCGGTTTTTCGTTCATCAGCAGTAATTTTTCCAGTTTCTGTTTTTCCGGTGTTGATTCTCTTTCCATCATTATCATTATCCCTCCTTCCCGTCTGGGATGTTACCAATCCTGACACCCCACAGTTATTACGTGAAGTAAAGAGCTTTATAAGACGCTGTTTCGGAAGGCTATTGAAGAAAACAAGCAGATGGGCATAGCTGAACTCCCCCCGGATCACTCATGACTGCGGTATAAACCGGTCAGGCCTGACCGGATCCAAAGGATATACATACTTTCTATCCATATCCAGGCTCCTTTTCTACTTTGAAGCGTTACATCCATACACCCACCTGCTCAAAGCGGATATTATTCCGGTTAAATATTTATTGTCACCTGCTTAGTGAGTCGGACCGAAGAACTTATCTTTCACATGTTTACTCTTATTCCGCGACCATTAGGAACTTCACTGCTTCTTCGGCTTCCCGCAAAGCGGAATCTATGTCCATTCCGGACAGGATCCGTGTAATGGCGGTTCCCACGGCTTCTCTGGCTTCATAATTATAAACACCATATTTTACCTGTGGCACCTTCGCGGCATACTCAGTGATGTTGGCATAGATGGCCTGCCCGCCGAAGAAGTCATGAGGTTCATTATAAACATGACTGTCTCCGGCCGGAAGATAAGTGGCCAGCGCTCCCGAAGAGGGCAGGATTGTTTCGTATAATTCGACACTTCCGGCAAAAGTATGGTTCAGGAAATCTATAGCCACATCCGCATTTTTTGAAGCGGCCAACACCATCCAGCTGGAGCCGCCTTGATTGCTATAGTTGGTAGCTTTAGCCGCCTTCAATAACCTGGGAATATTTGTTATTCTCCACAAACCTTTATGCTCTGTTTGTGTAGTAATCGAGCCTATAATCCAGCACCCGTTAATGGTACCCGCCACTATACCTGTAGTGAATGAACTGATATATTGTTCCCAGTCGTTTACTTGAACCAGCACGCCACTTTTGACCAGATCAATATAGACGTCAATTACTTCCCGTAAGACATCATTCTCGGCAATGTATACTTCGCCATTTTCATCAAAAAGCCATGACCCAGCACTCTGGAGCATGATCATCAACAGATCCGGGCTCTCGGCCACACATGACAGTAAAGGTTTTCCGGTCTTGGCCAGTACGTCCCGGCCGATCTTTAGGTATTCGGCCCATGTAATATCGGTGAAATCTTCTACAGTATAGCCGGCCTCCTGTAAGACATCAGCCCGCAGGGCATTAATTGCCGTCCCGTTATCAAACGGCACCGCATAGTTCCTATTATTGACCTTGGTCAAGGCTATCTTGTAATCGGCAAATTTCGAGAAGTCAATCCCGGAATCAGATAAATCAACAAAGGTCCCCGGATAATTGATGACGTTTTTGGCCAGGGCATTATCTTGCATCAGTAAGATGTCCGGTAGTGTAGAGGTCTGCCCTGAAAGGACCGCTGTGGTTAATTTAGTCTGTATATCATTCCATGGTGTTTCCACAACATTGATATTTACCTGAGGTTCCTTCCTCTTGTAGATTTTAGCCGCTTCCTCCATGGCGTAAATATTGAAGGCAGGATCCCAACACCAGACCGTAATGGTTTTTTCTCTCTCCTCCCGCGCGGGAAGAATCAACGAGCCAATCAAGACTAAAAGAACCAACAACACCACCACCAGGATGGAGAGGACCAAACTTCTTTTCACCTTGTTTTCCTCCTTTGGCAAAATAATTTCCACCGCATAAATACAGATAAAATTCTATTACCTGCACCACCTCGCTAACATTTACTCCGCGCCTAACCGGACCCGGGCTTCACCTCTGCTCATCCTCCCTTTTTTACCATCAATTACCTTTCTTTACTGCGAAGTAGCAAAGGGTCCCAGGCAATAAACGGAATAAATTGAAAACAAATATAATTATTATTTCTATAGAATACTTTCATTTCCTTTTTTTTATAAACATTTTTTACCTTCAGTCAAAGTTGAAAAGATTGGGAAGTACGAAAAAACCCCCTGCGCGTAAAGGAATCTCCTTTACGTGCAGGGGGTTTGGCTACACAATCGGATATTTATCCTACCGCTTACTGTTCGGCTTTTGCAGCGGCGATTACCTCTTCAGCAATATTGGCCGGGACTTCTTCGTAATGGTCAAAGGTTAAAGTGAAATCGCCCCGTCCTTGGGTCATGGAACGCAGGTCAATGGAGTATTGAAAAACCTCGGCCAAGGGAACATGAGCCCGAATAATCTGCATACCGTCCTGGGGTTCCATCCCGAGGATCCGTCCCCGCTTCTTATTCAAGTCACCCATGATATCACCCATGTATTCTTCAGGCACCGTCACCTCAATCAACATCACAGGCTCCAACAGAATAGGTTTAGCGTCCATAAACCCTTTTTTCAAGGCCATGGAGGCAGCGATTTTAAAGGCCATTTCAGAGGAGTCCACGCTATGATAGGAACCGTCAAATAAAGTCGCGCGTATATCCACCACCGGATACCCGGCCAGGATGCCTTCTTCCATCGTCTCCCGCAGTCCTTTTTCCACCGCAGGAATATATTGTTTTGGAACAGCGCCGCCGAAAATTTTGTCCACAAATTCAAAGCCGCTCCCGGTTGGCAAAGGTTCAAACTCCAGCCAAACATGGCCATATTGACCACGACCCCCGGATTGCTTCTTATGCTTACCCTCTACCTTTACCGTTCCTTTAATCGTTTCTCTATAAGGAACTTTCGGGGTCTTTAATTCCACCTCTACGCCGAATTTTTTCTGTAGTTTGCTGGTAATTACCTCCAGATGGAGATCACCCAAACCGGAGAGGATTAATTCATTGGTAGTGGTATCCTTCTCTATTTTAATCGAAGGGTCCTCCTCCCTCAACCTGGCCAAGCCGGATCCGATCTTATCCTCATCCCCTTTGCCTTTAGGCACAACAGCCATGGACAGCTTTGGCTGGGGGAAGTCAATGGGAGGGATAATAACCTGATTATCCTTGAGGCAGAGAGTATCTCCGGTCTCGGTGTACTGCAGTTTCGCCACAGCGCCGATATCTCCGGCGGTGATTTGGGAGACAGGTTCTTGGTTCTTCCCTTTGATGATGAAAAGCTGCCCTATTCTCTCGTCTTGATTCCGGGTGGCGTTCCAGATATGGGAGTCGGATTTCAATACCCCGGAATAGACCCGAAAGAGAGTCAATTTTCCAACAAACGGGTCGGCCATGGTCTTAAAGACCAACGCAGCAGTAGCCCCCTCGGCCTCCGGAACCAATTCCATTTCTTCACCGTTTTGTCCTTTATGGACTTTAATAG
>DATCJV010000003.1:0-3395 GCA_036562625.1 Bacillota bacterium
GATTACCGCCACCTCCGTGGTGCCTCCCCCGATATCCACAATAAGATTACCGGTAGGTTCTTGTACCGGTAGACCGGCCCCAATGGCCGCCGCCATCGGTTCTTCCAGTAAAAAGACCTCCCTGGCGCCGGCTTCCCGCGCCGCATCTGTAACCGCGCGTCTTTCAACATCAGTCACACCGGTGGGGATACCCACCACCACCCGGGGAGCTAAAAAACCGATATAACGGCGGCATTTATTGATGAAATAATTCACCATCTTCTCCGTAACATCAAAGTCGGCGATTACCCCGTCCTTCATGGGCCTAATCGCGGCTATATTTCCCGGTGTTCGCCCCAGCATCAATTTGGCTTCATTACCTACGGCCAAAATTTGTTCACGATCACGGTCGAAAGCGACCACAGTCGGCTCCTGACATACTATACCATGGCCTTTTATGAAAACGAGGGTATTAGCGGTTCCAAGATCAATTCCGATGTCTCGTGCAAAACGGCGCAGAAAAAAGTTGAACATCAATTACTCCCTCCGATGCAACAAATTATAACTAACCGTTACCAATCTAACCTTGACTTCCGGGTATGAATAATCTATCCCTCACTAAGCAGACTATTTAGAAGAAACCCTCTTCACGAAGGCTGACATATCTATTATCACCAATAATAATATGATCAAGAATTTGAATCCCCAGGATTTCACCTCCTTCTCTCAATCTTCTTGTTAAAGTCAGATCCTCCTTACTGGGATACGGATCCCCGCTAGGATGATTATGCGCCAAGATCAAAGCGGCGCTACTGTTTTTAATCGCTGTCTTAAACAACTCCCTAGGGTGCACCAGGGAAGAATCCAGCGTTCCTATGGAGATCGTTTCTATGGATAAAACCTTATTCTTTGTATTTAGGTGCACTGCCAAAAATCTTTCGTGTTTCAAGAAGCGCAGCTTGGCCATGAGCAAATCCGCTACGTCTTTCGGTGATTTAATGCCCGTCATGGTCTCAGGTTTGGCGGAATAAAGCCGCCGCCCCAGTTCAAAAGCAGCCAAGAGCTGTACTGCTTTACTGCTGCCAATGCCTTTGACCGCGCATAATTCTTTGACGCTGGTCGCTGATAATTCCGTTAACGTTCTAAACTTCGCCAGTAAGACCTCTGCTAAATCCAGAGCCGACAAATCTTTGGCGCCGGTTCGTAACAAAATGGCTAATAGCTCGGCATTAGATAGATACTCTGCTCCAAATCTCTCCAACCGTTCCCTGGGCCGCTCCGCAAGAGGAAGGTTTTTAATGGAGGGACCGGACAAAGTTATTCACCTCCTAAAAGATGAATTCCAAACTCCTTTAATAATAAGGTCAATCTGGCGAGGGGAAGCCCCATCACATTAAAGAAGCAGCCCTCAATCCGGTCTACCAGTACGGCGCCTAAACCCTGAATCCCATAAGCGCCGGCCTTATCCATGGGTTCCCCGGAATTAACGTAAAAAACAATCTCTTCCTCGGATAACTCCCGAAAATGCACCTTTGTGGTCTCCACCACCAAGGCTTCGCGTTGTGCGGCCCGATGGCAAAGGGCCAACCCGGTATGGACCTGATGCCATTTTCCTGACAAGAAACGCAACATCTCCCCGGCTTCTTGTTGGTCCCGGGGTTTGCCCAGGATCCGTCCGGCAGCCGCCACCACGGTATCGGCGGCGATGACCAGAAAATCCGGATTTTGACTGGCAACATCACGGGCTTTACCTTCCGCCATTTTTCCCACCAGTTTCTCCGGACTAAGGCAGGCTGCGCCGGAGAGATCCGCTCTTTCCTCGAAGGAACTGGTCTGGACCTGAAAGTTCAGTCCCAATCCTCGCAGGAGCTGTTGCCGGCGGGGAGAAGCGGAAGCCAAGATTATTCCGGTAATCATCTTCACCCCCAAGGTATCCGGAGGCAGATCGACACAGCCCGTAAACGGCGATCATTTGTTTTCTAACGCTTCCGGATCAAAACAACAAGTATCTCCTTAAAATTCCACAGTTCTTACAGAAATCCTCTTTCTATATTCTGGTCCGTACCAGTCTGGAAGATACTCCGGCAAGCCAACGCCGGCGCTTTTAAGAAAATCTCCGCTGAGCACTGCCCAATAACAAAAAATGGGAAGCAGCAGTGAACCACTCACCACCTACTTCCCACTTATTATAAAATATGATTGCGGACCCGTGTAAAAAGCGGAGATTAAAATTTGTTTAAAACTATCCCGGCCGCCGGAGGCAAACTCCTCTGCAGCGGCCGGGATAGTCAAGCTCGGCTCCTGCTATACACGGTCCAAACTAATTTCAGCTTACTGCCTTGCCGAGCTCTTCTACTTTACCTTTAATGGCCTTCGTTGGGCACTTGGCGAGGCAAGCGCCGCAAGCCGTGCATAATTCCGGATCAATGGAAGCCAAATAATCAGTAATGGTAATCGCATTTTGCTGGCACTGCTTCACACAGAGCCCACAACCGATACACCCGACCTGGCAAGCCTGGCGAACCACCGGCCCTTTATTCTTATTCAGGCAAAGCACAGTGACGGGATCTCCGGCCGGAAGCAAGGCAATCAACTGCCGGGGACAGGATTGTACACAGATCCCGCAGGCCGTGCATTTCTCTTCCTCCACGACCGGCAGGCCATTTTCACTCATGGTAATCGCATCAAAAGGACAAACCGAGGCGCAGGTTCCTTCGCCCAAACAGCCAAACTCGCAAACCTTCGGCCCGCCGAGTAGCTGCTGAGCAGCTACGCAATCCCGCACGCCGGTATAGATAAAGCGTTCTTTGGCCTCGGCCTTACCTCCGCCACATCTGACTTTGGCCACTAACCTTTTTTGCGGAGCGGTAAATTCCACCCCCATCACTTTGGCAATGGGAGTAGCGTCTTTATTGACCGGACAGCCATTTACAGCAGCCGTACCTTTCACAATGGCTTCAGCCATGCCCCGGCAACCCGGATAACCACAGGCGCCGCAATTCGCCCCGGGCAGTAAGGCCTCGACTTCATCTATACGGGGATCCTCTTCTACCGCCAGTTTACGGGCGGCCAGCGCCAGTCCGAGGCCAAAGATTACTCCCAGGACGGCCAGTAAAGAAACTGCTGAAACAAGTGTATTCATCATCTTTCTCCTTTCCGCCCGAGCTTATAATCGAAAGAGAGCCTGCAGATTAAACCCGGAAAAGCCCAGAAAGGCCATGGATAGTAATCCGGCCAGAATCAGAGCGACGGGGAAGCCCTGTAGAGATTTGGGCACTGGAGAAAAAGCCAACCTCTCCCGTAATCCTGCAAACAGGACAATAGCAAGGACAAAACTGAGTCCGCCGGAGAACCCGTTAATCACCGCTTCCAAAAAACTGTAGGCTTCCTGGACATTAATCAAGGCTACACCCAAT
>DATCJV010000004.1:0-1659 GCA_036562625.1 Bacillota bacterium
GATAATGATAAGTATAATTGCGCAGAAATATATCTTTATCTTTCCCCCGGTAAATCCGATACTGGTAAGTCTTTTTTTTCGCCGCATACCGGGCGTGGAAATCTTTCCCCACTTCTTGGGCGCTGGTGACCGCTACATCAGCCGGGAGATTTGCATTCAACGCCGCCGGCCATTTTTCCACCGGGAGGCGGCTCTTGGTAAAGAAATTGACCACTTGCCCCACGGCATGGACCCGGGCATCCGTCCGCCCGGCTGCTGTCAACCGGAGAGTCTTATCTTCCCCTGTAATTCGGTACAACGCTCTTTCCAACACCCCTTGAACGGTTCTTTCTCCTTTGGCCTGACGCTGGAACCCGGAAAAATCGGTTCCGTCATACGCAATGGTTAATTTGATATTCCTAAAGTCCATTATCTCCAAACCTTTCTCCACAATACCCATCCCGCCAGCAAACAAAGGAGAAAAGCCAATACCAAAGTATCCTCTTGTTTCCACGAGATCTCTTCATACGAACCTCGTTTCTCCCCAGGAATGAATGCTCTGGCCTCCATGGCCTGAGCCAATTCCGCAGCATGGCGAAGGGTGGAAAGAAAGAGAGGTGTCACAATGGAAACCACACCCTTGATTTTACACCGAAAATTTCCGTGAAAGGTAAGGCCTCTCGCTTGTTGCGCCATAGTGATCTCCTGTGCCTTCTCGATCAAGACCGGGAGGAATTGTAAAGCTAGTCCCAGCACCAGAGCTATTTCACCCACGGGCAAAAAACGTTTTACCGGCGCTAAAGTTCCTTCCACCCCCTTGATCAAAGTTAACGGATCAGTCACCCTCATCAACCAAACCCCGCTTAAGATCAGGTTAATCAATCTACTCATGTGGACAATGGATATATTCAACGCTGTATCAGTAACGGGTAAGCCAGGTATTCGCCGTCCTTCTGTGATAAATAAAAGATTTATGAGAAAAGTCAAGCCCAATAGCCACCGAAAAGAGTATACCGCCCTCAAGGGGACAGAAAACGGCACACGCGCCGAATAATAAAAGAAACCGTAGAGGAGAAAGATCATGGCCTGACCTTGCCACCGCTTTTCCAGCAGAGTCAGGATGATTAGGGTGGATAGGACCATGATCTTGATTCTGGGATCGCGTCGGCGCCAAAAGGAATGGCGGGAAGAGGCTCTCCCCCGGTTCATTCCTTCCTCACCTCCGTACCAGCATTCTCTCTGCGAGCGGGGCTTCGTGAATCTACCTGATTTGAACCGCCGGTAAGCTTTACCGGACTAGGCAAAACTTTTGCAGCCTCTGCGAACAAAACTGCTGGTTCAAGCCGGAAAAAGACGCGTCTGCGATCCGCCGGACTTCTACGATTTCCTATTTCCCATTGTAGCATGCTTTGGATTATAACCGCTCTGCATTAGTACGGCAGTAAAGCAGAACACCAACGAGCCGGAGTTGGCTCTCCTGACCCGTTGGTCCCTAAAATGCCAGAACCTGTTTTTCGGAGTTCAATAAAAACCAGATCAACCCCGGTGCACGAAGGGCCGGGGTATCTAGAGGGAAACTTTATTTTGAGTAAGGTCCGTACTGGTTACATACTGCGCCTATCGAATACCGGCTCCCCTTAGACTAATTCTAAGATAACCATGGAAGCGGCATCACCGCGA
>DATCJV010000015.1:0-12301 GCA_036562625.1 Bacillota bacterium
GCTGGATTATAATTTGGGGGCAGCCAGGTACCTGCAGGGTTGGTGCATTCTTGGCATCGCCGATAAAAGACTTATGTTTAGAGCGGAGAAAAGAGCATATTTACTCATCTTCGGTCTGGCTTTGGCCAGTATGTTTCTGGCCACTTTCCTTATTTTCTTGATTGTCAGGTCTTTTAACTACCGGATCTTGAAACTGTCTAAGCATATGGCGGGGATAGAACATCAACATTTTGAGCTCATTGAGATGCCGGAAGGCAAGGATGAGATTGGGGGATTGATTCGAAGTTTTAATCTGATGGCCGCCAAGATCAGCTCTTTGATCAATGATGTGTATAAGCTTAATATGCAAAAAAAGGATCTGGAAATCGAAAGGGTACGTGCGGAATTGAACTTTTTGCAAAGTCAGATCAATCCGCATTTTCTCTTTAATACCCTAAACGCCATCTTGGTGGTTTGTGTCAAAAACAACTACAGCAAAGTAATTGAGGTGATCAAATTTTTTGCCAAGACTTTACGCCGGTTAATCTCATGGCAAGACGATCTGGTCATGGTAGAAGAGGAGCTGGCCTTCGCGGAAATGTATCTGAAGATCGAAAAGTTCCGATTCGGTGAGAAGTTTCAGTATGAGATTAATGCGGATGAAAAAGCTTTATCTTGCAGGATTCCAAAGATGACGCTCCAACCCTTAATTGAAAATGCCTGTAAACACGGGATTCAAACCATCAAAGGGATTGGCCTAATTAGAATGGAAGTTAGTTTGACCGCAGGTAACCTGAGGGTAATCGTGGAGGATAACGGCAGCGGGATGGATCAGGAAAAGCTCGAGTTGATCCGCAGACAGCTGGCAGAGGAAGACAGGGGCAGTGAAAATATAGGTATTTGTAATGTTTACCGTCGACTCAAGCTTTATTATGGGGATGAAGTGAAATTCAGGATGATCAGCAAGTTGAAATGTGGGACCCGCGTGCTTCTGGAGATACCAGTCGACCGGAGACAACCCTTAACTTTAGTCTAGAGAGGGGGCGCCACCCATGGCCGGTGAATACCAGGTCTTACTGGTGGATGATGAACCTTTGGCTTTGGAAGGAGTTAAAACCGGTGTTGAGTGGGGAGATTTAGGATTTAGGATCGCCGGTGAATGCAGTGACGGAGAGGAGGCTTTCTTATTCATAAAAAAATATGCGCCGGATTTGGTCATCACCGATCTTCGGATGCCGTCCTTGGATGGGTTGAGCCTCATTGAACAGGTAATTAAATACGTAAACCCCAAGACCAAATTCATCGTGATCAGCGGTTACGATGATTTCAACTATGCGCAAAGGGCGCTCAAGTACCAAGTCAACCACTACCTTCTAAAGCCGGTGTTTCCGGAAGAGATGATCCCGGCTTTACAGGAAATCCGGGAACATCTGGATTTGCTGAATTTCCGGTCCCGATTGGAGGCGGAGTTGAACCAAGCTGGATGGGCAATGGGTGAGACTGCCATCTTCCCTCAGATCTCAACGGAGGATTTACGGCAGCTGGCTGTGATGATTTCATATTTAGACGCTATGCTTGACGCCATAGAAGAGTTAAATCCGGAGAAGATGAGAGAGGCCATGGAGACAATACTTGTCTATGTGGAAAATCAAGGATTACCGCTGGAGATTGGCCGGATGCTCGCTCTCAACCTGATGTATCATGGCAACCGGATCATCAGCGAGATGGATGGCAGTCCCTCTGTTGCATTGCGCAATTACGATCTTATGTGCATAAAACAACAGACACTGACGATGGAAGAACTAAAACACTTGCTTAGGGAGTATGCCAAAGAGTTTTTGACTTGCGTTGAAGAGTTAAGGAAGAAAAATTCTCAGCATACCATTTATCAGATTGAAGAATACATCAGGGAGAATTATCGGAGAAACCTGACGATTAAGGAAGTTGCCAAGGTGTTTTATATGCACCCTGCCTATATCGGACAGGTTTTCCAGAAAACATTCGGCGTCAGTTTTCATGAGTACCTTCATCAATTGAGGATTGACAGAGCGAAGGATCTGATCGAGAAGGGGGTTGTGAAGATCCATACCATCGCTGAAGAGGTGGGATATAATAACTACCACAGTTTTTTGGAGAATTTCAAAAAGTATATAGGTTGCAAGCCGGTTGAATACATGGACCGGATCGGTCGGAGATGAGTCACTTTTCAACCGGTGGGGCCGTGTCTTCTTAATTAAAGGCGAAGCCTTCTTTTTTATGTATGTGTTGGGTCGAAGCCTCCAGTTTTTCTTTGTTGCCTTACTTTTGGCAATTTTTTATCCCTTTTAGTTAAAATTTACTTAATTTTTTCCGGAATAATTATTTAATATCTTCATTGCTTTGGAAGAGTACGGATTTTTATAATAAAAAAGGCAATTAAATTTTTATAGTGTTTTGTGCCAAAAGGGGAAGAAAAAGGAGGGGGAAGATGAAGATTAAAGGTAGAGTACTGATTATTTGTTGTTTGGTTGTCGTAGCGGTGGTCTGCTGCATTCTGGTCATCTCAGGGTTGGGGGGTAACACTTCAAAGAAGCCTGAGACAAAAGAATTCACTATCTTCATTGCGGAACCAGGGCAACCTACTACCCCGGATAACAAGATCATGAAGTTGATCAAAGAAGAATTGGGAGTCACCTTAAAGATGGAATTCTTAGTCGGTGACCTTGACCAAAAGATCGGCGTCATGATCGCCGGTGGTGATTACCCGGATGTGGTGACCGGGCACACCAGGTTTATTAATGCGGGGGTCTTGATACCACTGGAGGACCTGATTGAAAAACACGCGCCCAACCTCTATGAGCATCATAAACCTTATTGGGAGATGTGTAAAGATCCGGAGGACGGGCACATTTATTTCATGCCGAATTACGGACGCTATTACGGCGAATACCGGGCCACTGATTTCTGGGGACCTTGCTTTTGGCTTCAAAAGGCGGTCTTGGCGGAGTTTGGTTACCCTAAAATCAAGACCTTGGATGAGTACTTTGACCTGATTAAAAGGTATAAAGAGAAGTACCCGGAGATCAACGGGATGCCTACGATCGGTTTTGAGATTCTCTCCTACGGCTGGAGAAACTTTTGTCTGAAGAACCCGCCGCAGCATTTGATCGGTCATCCCAATGACGGTGGGGTGGTGGTGGATCAAGAGACTTTCAAGGCTGAGATCTTTGCGGATAAAGAATATGCCAAACGGTACTATAAAAAGTTAAATGAGATGAATGCCCTGGGCTTGATCGACAGGGAGACCTTCACCTTAAATTATGACCAGTATATCGCGAAACTCTCCAGTGGACGGGTATTGGGCATGTTCGATCAGAAATGGAATTTCAACAACGCCAATAACTCCTTGATCATGCAGGACATGGTGGAAAGAACCTATGCGCCTTGTCCGGTGACATACGACGAAAGTATCAGAGACTGGTATATGGATCGTACCGTTTTGAATCTTAATAACGGGTTTGGAATTACAAAGAACTGTAAAGATCCAGTGGGTTTCCTCAAATTCCTTGACGCGCTCTTGACCGAGAAATGGCAGAAGATCCTGGGCTGGGGGATTGAAGGTGAGGATTATCATGTGGATGAAAACGGGGTCTTTTACCGTACTCCGGAGCAGAGAGAAAGAAGCACGGATTTAACATGGAAATTGGCCAATATGGCGGAGAAGCTATGGAGCTTCGCCCCCAAGATGGAAGGGACATACAGCGACGGAAATGCTTGTACACCCGGCTATCAGCCCGGAGAGTTCTTTGAGAGCTTGAAACCATACGAACAGGATTTCCTGAGGAAATACGGGTATCAGACCTGGGCGGACTTTTATAGTCCTCCCCCACCGAACCCCGTCTATTATCCGGCCTGGCAGATTAATCTGGTCGACGGCTCGCCGGCGAAGATCGCCGAGCAAAAAATGAATGACTTGGCCATGAAATATCTACCCATGGCCATCATGGCGAAACCGGAGGAGTTTGACGCAATCTGGGATGAATACGTGACGGAGATGCACAAATTGGACATTAAAGCCTATGAGGACCGTATTAATGAGCAGATTCAATGGCGGCTGGCGAATTGGGGCGGTAGAGAATAACGGTTTGCTTGTCCCCATCGCCCACTGGACTCTACAGCTCAGAATAGAATAAAGAAGAGAGGAGAGTGTCGCATAACTACTGTAACAGTTGGCGACACTCTCTTTAATCAGTACGGACAAAGGGAAAGAGACCTGTGCAACCCCCGTCCTCATTGACGAACATATGGGAAAGCGCCCGGACGAGGCATGAGTTGAAACGGTTCGAGGAGGAAATAAGATGGCAGGAGTAATGCTCGACACGAAACTTGAAACACCGACGAGATCCAAGATTTTTTGGCATAAAGTAGTCAGCCAGAGACAGTTGATCTTTATGTCCTTCCCCTTCCTAATCCATCTCTTCATCTTTGCATACTCACCGATCTGGGGATGGTTAATGGCCTTTCAAAATTATAAACCGATGAAGTCCTTTTTTGAGCAGGAATGGGTCGGACTGCAACAGTTTAAATTCCTCTTCTTTGATGAGGGTTTTCTGCGGGTGCTGCGTAATACCATTGCGATGAGCATGATCAACATGGCTCTTGGTTTTATCACAGCGATTACCCTGGCGGTATTATTGAATGAGATAAAAAATGTCCTGTTCAAACGCTCAGTGCAAACCATCTCCTATTTACCGCACTTTCTGTCCTGGATCATCGTCACCGGTTTAGTGGCCAATTGCCTATCTACAGAGAACGGTATCGTTAATGTGGTCCTCATGAAGTTACGCTTGATAGAAGAACCGGTCCTCTGGTTGAGTAAAGGGGAGTATTTTTGGTGGATTATCGGCTTTACTTATGTCTGGAAGGAGGTCGGCTGGAACACCATTATCTATCTGGCGGCGATGGCTTCGATTGATCCTGCTCTCTATGAAGCGGCCGAGGTGGACGGAGCCACCCGTTTACAGAAGATTATCCATATTACGTTGCCGGGCATTAAATCCACTTTTATGGTGCTGTTGATTATGGCCATCGGCAACACCTTGAACGCCGGCTTTGAAATGCAGTATTTGTTAGGAAATCCGCAAGTGATTGACTGGTCGGAAACGATTGATATTTTTACGTTGAAGTACGGCATTCAAATCGGCAATTATTCACTGGCCACCGCCGCCGGGATGTTCAAAAGTGTGGTCAATATTGCCCTTTTGTTTATGGCGAATCACCTCGCAAAAAGACTAGGGGAAGAAAGACTTATATAGGAGATGGCGCAGATGAAAAAGGTGAAATTAGGAGATCTGGTCTTTAATACGTTTAACACAGTTTTTATGTTGCTCTTGGTGATAGTGACCCTTTATCCTTTCGCTAATACAGTTGCTGTTTCTTTTAACGAGGGCATGGACAGCCTGAGGGGAGGGATCTATCTGTGGCCACGGATCTTCACGCTCAAAAACTACCAGTACATTTTTGTAGGGGGCACAATCTTCAATGCCTTTCTGGTCTCGGTAGCCAGATCCGTCATTTCCATGGTCTTGAATGTTTTTTTCACGGCGATGTTGGCTTATACCTTGACCAGAAAAGAATATATTTTTCGTCGTTTTATCACGATGGCCTTTGTTTTGACTATGTATTTTCACGCCGGGATGATTCCCCATTATTTTCTCATCAAAAAGCTGGGGTTGCTCAATAACTTCCTGGTTTATGTTCTACCCTCAATAGTGGCTGCCTTTAACCTTATTGTGGTGCGAACATATATTAAAACCATACCGGAGGCATTGATTGAAGCCGCAAAAATAGACGGGGCCAGCGACTTTTGGGTTTTTTTCCAGGTAATTCTGCCGTTAAGTAAACCGGTGCTGGCGACGATTGCCTTATTTGTCGCGGTGGGGGCCTGGAATAGTTGGTTTGACACCTTCCTGTATTGCTCATCACGGCAGGAACTAAGCACCTTGCAGTATGAGTTGATGAAGTTGATGTCTACCATCTCCCAGGCCAATTATAACCCGGCCTTGGCCGCTAGTTATGCGGCAGGGGGCGAGGCTGTGGTGCAGTTGGTGACTCCGATTTCAATAAGAGCGGCCATTACAGTAGTGGCGGCGCTACCAATCATTTTTATCTATCCGTTCCTCCAGAGGTATTTTGTGGTCGGTCTGAATGTAGGCAGTGTCAAAGAATAGGCTTTCACCACTGTAACCGGGGTTTATGAGACACGGGATCGACGGTTGCCAATTGCTTAAATTTATCCGGTATGGATATTAAATATCCTCATTGTATAAAACTGGCTGCATTATATAATAAACATGTATATAACAATACTAAATATTGTATTAATTAATATTCTAATAAATATATAAAAAACTCCATTCTATGATGGAATAACCGGAATTTCGGCGCCGGCGTTAATTGGCAGACGGCGACGTCATCTACGGGCGACAACACGCAGTGGGTAAACTTGGGAGCGTGTATTCCCGCGCTGAAGATCTGGACACGCTTCTGCTGCATAGCATATAGAGAGCGAAAAGCCAATGGACACTTATTATTAATATCAACGTAATGATTGTTGCGATACCTTGTATTTTAGTATTTTAGGAGTTTACTCCGATCTTTAGGGGACGCGGCGGAGTAAGCGCGCGCTTTCCAGCGCGCGTCTCCTGCCTGGATTCACATGGCCTAGAAACCGGTTTCCATCATTGTTTCTTGGATTGACCCCGGGCTAAAGGAAGACAGATGGTTCATGGGTGAAAGGGTAAATGAGGAATGGCGGTTATATAAAGTATAGTCAGGGTTGAGTTTAGCCTCCGCAGGCCCGGCGGACGCAGTTTCGGGTGAGGTAAAAGCCGGGCCTGTTAAAAAAGAGGGAACAAAGAGAGGTGGTGAACTGGAGGATAACACGAGAGGGGGAAGAGACTGACCGTAGTAGCGTATGGATACATAAGGACACGTACGGTACTACGCCTCCACTATTCGCATCTTTATATATTAACCCGGAGGAAGCTGCACCGGTTGCGAGAGTGGAGGAGGCGCACGTCCAGGAGTGCGCGGATGAAAATGGTAATGTGAACGAGGAGGGTTTAGGTAATGAAGAAATGGTTGGTACTCACCATGAGTCTGCTGATGGTTTTAGCCTCGACCAGTCTGGCCATGGCCCAGGACGAGGAAGAGAAACCCGACAAGATCATCACCACCACCATCAACGGTGACATGGTCATGGGTTATCTACATTATCCGGGTTACAGTGTAGAAAATGCCTCTATGGATGTTGATTTTGATAAGGGTGCATTCATCGCTCAGTTCCGGTGGTTTAACTTCCGGATGATTACTGATCTGACATTGAGCGAGGAGTTTACCGCGGGTCTGGTCTCCCAGTTTGAAGTGTATCGGGACGAAGACGATAGTTACAAAACCAGCGCCAGCCCGGTGCAGAACTTTTACTTGAAATATAACCCCGGACCGTTCAACGTGACTTTTGACGCCAAAGGCCGTGATATTAACATCGGTTTTGCCGAATATCTCAAGTTGAATGTAGCCCGGCGGTATGCCAGAGACGGTGAACCGCACATTTATCGGCGTATCGACCGGTTGGCCAAACAGATGACAGTGGAAGTCCCCTATGAGAATTTCCGGGGAATTGCCGTATTTTCTCTGGAAGAGACCCATGGGGATCCGATAGATTTTGTCGGCGCCGCTTTCGAAGTTGAGGTCGGTCAAGGCAAATACGCCATCGGCTACAAAGATGAATACAAACAGGAGAAAATAACATCAAAAATTAATGGAGAAGAAAAAAGCTTTGATACTAGCGCAGTTAAGTCCCCCATCATCGTGGCGGCTGTAGATTATCAATTTTCGGATGACGTCAGACTACAGGTAGACTTTAACCACAGGGAAGAGGACGGGGACGGATATACCGGGTATTGGAGACACTATGAGCCGGTAGAGAACTATCCGGCTACGCCATTTAAGATGACCAATGAGCTCTGGACCAAATTAACCTACCACCAGTATAAATTCGACGTGCGCCTCATGAAAACCCTGAAGAGTGATACATGGGATAAAGATCTAGCTTACTGGTTGGATGGCTCCTACTACTTTGCCCCGTTCACCGTGGGAGTCTTCTATAGAAACTATGCAACTGAAGCCGAGAAAAAAGAGTTTGGCGACGACGACATGCTGGAGTTCTATGCCAAACATGATCTGACATCAAGCTGGCGAGATAGCCTGAGGGTCTTCTATCGTACCAATGGCAGTTTCGGAGCTTATGTCCAGCTCGGTCTCTGGTAAACGCAAGCGAGAATACTGCCTAAAGGCTCCCTCTCGAGGGAGCCTTTAACGCAATTTGACAGAATTGTGGACCAGTTTGGGCTTGAGGTTAAGGCTTGCCTCTGTTAGAATTCTGCTATAAGTGTCAGTTGGGGGTGATGCGATGGAGCCTTTTCGCTCAGACCTTGATTACCAGTGTTGGTTAAGGTACGAGCAGGTAGCCAGTGTGCGCAAACGCCAAACTTATCAGGATTGGTGTAAGAATTTGGTGATTCCCGTTACTACCCAGACGCTCAATTCAGCCCGGGAAGAATTGGTCTATGCCCTAAAAATGATGGTTGCTTTGGAACCGGTTGTTTCCAACACCCCTTTGCATAGTAAATTTTTGATTCTAGGGAGATACGGAGATAGTCCCTTAATAAATCAGGCGTATGCTCCGGAGGGGACAGAACAGCTTCACGACGAAGGATATATAATTAAAGTCTTGTCTGAACGGGATAAGGAGTATATTGTAATCACCTCCCGCACTGATCGTGGAGTATTATACGGAAGTTATCATTTTTTACGGTTGCTCCAGACCAGGCAGGACCTGAACAATTTGGAGATCAGGGAAGAGCCAGTCACTGCCCTGCGCTTGCTTAATCACTGGGATAATCTGGACGGCAGTGTGGAACGGGGCTATGCCGGAGATTCCCTTTTTTACCGAAATTATGAGTTAACTCCTGATTTGACGAGGATACGAGATTATGCCCGTCTTTTGGCCTCTATTGGGATTAACGGAATTGTAGTGAACAATGTCAATGTGTCTCAAGAAGAGACCAGGTTGATCGGTGACCGGTTACCGCTGGTCAAAACTCTGGCGGAGATTTTTCGCGCCTATGGGATTAGAGTGTTCTTAAGCATTAATTTTGCCGCCCCGATCCAACTGGCCGGGCTGGCCACCGCCGATCCTTTGTCTGCGGAGGTGAAAGCATGGTGGCGGCAGAAAGCGGCAGAGATCTACCGGGAGATTCCGGATTTCGGCGGGTTCTTGGTGAAAGCCGACTCCGAATTCCGTCCCGGTCCTTTTACTTCCCACCGGACCCAGGCGGAGGGCGCCAACATGCTGGCCGAAGCGGTGAAGGACTTCGGTGGTTTAGTGCTCTGGCGATGCTTTGTTTATAACTGTCAACAGGATTGGCGCGATACCCTGACAGACAGAGCGAAAGCAGCCTATGATCACTTCAAACCGCTGGATGGACAATTCGCGGAGAATGTAGTATTGCAGATCAAGAACGGGCCCATGGACTTTCAAGTCAGGGAACCGGTCTCTCCTTTACTGGGCGGCATGGAAGAGACGAATCAACTCCTGGAGTTGCAGATCACGCAAGAATACACCGGTCAACAGATACACCTTTGCTATCTGGTACCTCAATGGAAAGAAGTGCTGGAGTTTGATACTTATGCCCGGGGGCCGGGATCATTTGTCAAAAAAGTAGTGGACGGTTCCTTGTTCCAGAGGAAATATAACGGCATAGCCGGTGTGGCTAATGTAGGTTCCGCTCCGAACTGGACAGGACATTCCTTGGCGCAAGCGAATCTTTATGGTTTTGGTCGTTTGGCCTGGAATCCTCATCTTCGGGTGGAGGAGATCACTGAGGAATGGGTGAGGCTTACCTTTGGCAGTGAGCGAGTAGTGGTGGAAACCATCTGCCGGATGTTGATGAGTTCGTGGCGGATTTATGAGAATTATACAGCGCCTTTAGGGATTGGCTGGATGGTGAACCCCGGCCATCACTACGGGCCCAATGTTGATGGCTATGAGTACTCCCGGTGGGGCACTTATCACCGGGCGGATCATACCGGGATTGGAATTGATCGTACTGTACGGACGGGGACGGGATTTGCCGGGCAGTATCATCCAGAAAATGCTAAAAGGTTTGAAACACCGCAAACCTGCCCTGAGGAATTGTTGCTCTTCTTTCATCATCTGCCCTATACCTATCGGTTACAAAGTGGCAAAACCATTATTCAGCATATTTATGACACACATTTTGACGGTGTCGAACAGGCCAAAGACTTAAAAGAAAGCTGGGAAAGGCTCCACGGTTACCTTGATGAAGAGCGGTTCACCGCCGTCTTAGACCGGCTGAAGCTCCAGATTGAGCACGCCAAAGAATGGCGGGATGTGATCAACACTTATTTTTACCGGAAGACAGGTATCCCGGATCAGCGGGGAAGGAAGATCTATCCATAATAAATATCATGAACACAAGGAGGTTTTTGTCATGGAAAAGAGAGAGGTAACATTACCGGTCTTCAGAGATCCAAACAGAGACTTAGAGGAGAGGGTGCGCGATCTGGTAGCCAGGTTGTCCTTGGAAGAAAAGATCAGCCAGATGGTGTATTTCTCCTCTGCCCTCAGCCGGGTCGGTATTCCGGAGTACAATTGGTGGAACGAATGTCTGCATGGGGTGGCCCGGGCCGGAGTGGCTACTGTCTTTCCGCAAGCCATTGGGTTGGCCGCCTCCTTCAATCAGGAGCTTGTGGAGAAGGTGGCCTCCGCCATTGCCGATGAGGCCAGAGCCAAACACCACGAATTCGCCAGAAAAGAGGATCGAGGCATTTACAAGGGGCTGACTTTTTGGAGCCCGAATTTGAATATTTTTAGGGATCCCAGGTGGGGAAGGGGTCAAGAGACATACGGGGAAGATCCTTATCTGACCGGTAGATTGGGAGTAGCCTTTATCCGCGGTCTACAAGGAGATCATCCGAAGTATTTAAAAGTGGCGGCCTGCGCCAAACACTATGCTGTGCATAGCGGCCCTGAAAACCTGCGGCATGAGTTTAATGCGGTGGTCAGCCGGAAAGATCTCCGCGAAACCTACCTTCCAGCCTTTCGGGATGCGGTGATTGAGGCAAAGGTGGAGTCGGTGATGGGAGCTTATAACCGGGTTAATGGGGAGCCCGCTTGCGCCTCGCCTATGCTCCTGCAGCAGATCCTGAGAGAAGAATGGGGGTTTGACGGCCATGTTGTCTCGGACTGCGGGGCCATTGAGGATATTCATAAACACCATAAGTACACATCATCGCCGGAAGAGTCGGCGGCATTGGCGGTGAATAACGGGTGCGACCTTAATTGCGGGCGGATCTTCACTTACCTGCAGAAAGCGGTGGAACAGGGCTTGATTACGGAAGAAGCCATCGACCAGGCAGTGACCAGGTTATTAAAGACCCGGTTTAAATTGGGAATGTTTGATCCAGCAGAGAAAGTGCCCTATGCCAACATCCCTTATGAAGTGAACGATTCTCCGGAACACCGCCGCTTGGCGTTGCAAGCAGCCCGGGAATCCATAGTCTTGTTGAAGAACGAAGGCGGCCTGCTTCCGCTGAACAGGGAAGAGATTAAGAGTATCGCGGTGATCGGGCCAAACGCCGACTCCAAAGATATTCTGCTCGGTAACTACTTCGGACAGCCTTCGCAATATGTCACACCTCTCTCCGGCATCAGGGAGGTAGCCGGTCCGGGAGTGCGGATTCTTTATGCTGAGGGTTGCGACTTGACCACCACTACCCCCGGTTTCTGGGGAGAGAAGCCGACCAGCGGGTTTGCAGAGGCCATCGCCGCAGTAGAACGGGCGGATGTGGCCATCATGTGCCTGGGGATCTCTCCGAAATTGGAGGGCGAAGAAGGAGCGGTGGCCAACTCCGACGGCGGGGGAGACCGGGTCAGCCTGGAACTGCCGGGGATGCAGGAAGAACTCCTCAAGGCCGTAGCGACGGTGGGTAAACCGGTAATTTTGGTAATCTTCAACGGCAGCCCGCTGGCGATCAATTGGGCGCAGGAAGAGATCCCCGCCATCATTGAAGCTTGGTATCCCGGAGAAGAAGGGGGAAGAGCTTTGGCTGAGGTGATCTTTGGTGATTACAACCCGGCCGGCAGGTTACCGGTGACCTTTGTCAAATCTCTTGACCAGTTACCGGCCTTTACGGATTATAGTATGAAAGGCCGTACCTACAGATATATGCAAGCAGAACCTTTATACCCGTTTGG
>DATCJV010000037.1:0-67890 GCA_036562625.1 Bacillota bacterium
ATTGGCAACCCTTGACTTCCCTCTGCATTCGCTCAATTTATAGCCAAGAAAGGCTTAAGGAAAATATCGTGCTTATGCACCTAAAATTATATGTGATTTTTTTCTATAAGCGTTGCATTTATTATTGCAATTTAAGAATCAGTTCCTTCCCAGGTGTGTTATTTCCTCACTGAAGGACATGGTTTTATTACAACATTATTAAATTAACCTGTTAATTCTGGCGTAAGCTGTGGTTTATTGATAAGATAAACAAGTAGAACAAATTAGCGATTAGGAAGAAAATAAAGAAGAGGTACTGATATGTCTTTTACTTCAAAGGCTGTTGTTTTTGATTTGGATGGCACCTTGCTCAATACTTATCGCCTGATCTTTGATTCTTTCAACTATGCCTGGGCTTTCCGGGGAATAAGACTCTCTGATGGGGAAATTGAAGCGCTATTCGGTCCACCTGAGGCAGGTGTGATTCAAAGAGTGATTGGTGAAGATTGGCCGGAAGGATTGGCCCGGTTTCACCAGTATTACCAAGAGAATCATGACAAGGTGGTTAAGCTTGCGCCGTATTGGCCGGAGATATTTTCTCTCCTTAAAAGCAAAGGATATTATGTAGCGCTGTTTACCGGGAAGGGGAAAGAAGCGACCACAATTACTCTGGAGCGAACCGGATTGACGCCGTATTTTGATTCGATCTTAACTGGCACGGAAGTTAAACGTCCCAAACCTGATCCGGAGGGAATTCTCATTACCGCACAGCGGATTAGTGTCAAACCGGAGGAGATCATTTATATGGGTGATACTTGGGTTGATGTTAAAGCTGCCCATTCCGCCAGGGCAAAATCAGTGCTCACGTCTTTATATCATAGCCTTGATGAAGAGGGTCTAAAACTGAAGCCGGATTGGATTGTAAAAACCGTGGAAGAACTCCGGGCTTGGGCTGCGGAGTTAGCGCCGGTTGGGGCAGAAAGGGAATATATACGGGCTTAACTCTGGAAGGTGATGACCGGTGGGGGACCGGACGGAATTGGATAGACAATTTATGCAGGAGGCGCTGAAAGAAGCGGAGAAAGCGTATGCTCTGGATGAGGTTCCTGTTGGCGCAGTGATTGTTTGTGACGGCGAGGTTTATGCCAGGGGACACAATTTACGGGAGACCATGGGAGATCCTACTGCTCATGCTGAGATTATTGCGATCCGGAATGCTGCGCAAAAACGGAAAAGTTGGCGGTTGCATGGGATGACCATCTATATTACTCTGGAACCTTGTCCTATGTGTGCCGGGGCTATGGTGAATTCGCGTTTAGATCGAGTGGTTTTTGGCGCTACTGATCCGAAGGGCGGAGCAGTTGTCTCCTTAATGAATTTGGTGACTGATGATCGATTGAACCATCGTTTACAAGTTGATGGCGGAGTGTTGGCCGATGAATCCCAAGAACTGCTTAGACGGTTTTTTCGGCAAAAAAGGAAGGAACAACCGGAAAAGTCAGAATAAAAAGTATTGACCTTTTATGATCTACCGTGTACAATTATATAATGTCGATGGGGTTAATGGCTACAGCGGGATTTACGGTCTGTGAGGATTGGCCTTTCTGTTCTGTTATATGTACGACTTCTTTAGCGAACTGAAAAAGGATAGAGTACGGCTTTAGGCCTAGGTTCAGTCTCTATGCATCGACCTACTATATATAGATATAGATGGAGAGATGGCTGAGTGGTCGAAAGCGCCCGCCTCGAAAGCGGGTAGGGGTGTTGAGCCCCTCGCGAGTTCAAATCTCGCTCTCTCCGCCAAACCAAAACTATCTTCAATCACACTATATATTCTAAAAAATGGAGAGATGGCCGAGCGGTTGAAGGCGCACGCCTGGAGCGCGTGTAGACGTTAACGCGTCTCCTGGGTTCGAATCCCAGTCTCTCCGCCATATGCAAAGAAAACCAGCAATAAAAGCTGGTTTTTTCTTCTATGAGCCAGTGTCAGATTTTGGTTATGTGAAGACAGTGGAGGGAATTATTTAGAGCCCATTGTTATATGATAATATTGGTAAACACGTGGTCCTTGCCATTTATTATAATAGATGATATACTAATTTAAGTATACTGTTTGGCTGTGCTAGATGGGGAGGTAGCGGTGCCCTGTAACCTGCAACCCGCTATAGCAGGATTGAATGCCGGTTTGCGGCGGCTATTCGTAGTGACGGCCATGATAAGTGGTGTTGAAGATTGGGTCCTACGCAACGGAGACCGGTGAACCCCGCCAGGTCCGGAAGGAAGCAACGGTAAGCCGGACCCTTCGTGTGCCGTGGGGCGGCCTGATTGGAGCCAACTGTCTTGGCACAACTGGGAATCGCTTGTCAAGAATCGGTGCACAGCCATAATTATTCCGCCTGGGAAGCCTTTGGGTATGCTACACCCAGGCGGGTTATTGATGAGAAAGCATTTATATTTAGATCTAGATACATAAGTCTAATTAGAAAAAAATAAATAAAAGAGGCTGCGACCGTAAATGGGAAATATACCGGATCGGTCTACCAGAAGAATCAAAGCAAAGGCGTTTGCCAAGATCAACCTTTCCCTAGATATAGTTGGAAAGCGTAGTGACGGGTATCACGAAGTAAAAATGATTATGCAATCGATCACCCTCCATGATTTCCTTACTTTTACCCCAGCCCCTACCCTATCGTTACACACCTCTGAATCTTATCTGCCCGTCAACGATCAGAACCTGATCATCAAAGCGGCCAAACTCTTAAAGCAATATGCCGGCATAAAGTCGGGTGCGGAAATATACTTACAGAAGAACATTCCTGTGGGAGCCGGTTTAGGTGGCGGAAGCGCTGACGCTGCCGCCACTTTAATGGCGTTAAACCAGTTATGGGGATTACATCTCGATACGACGGACCTAAGGAAACTCGCCGTTTCGATCGGAGCTGATGTGCCGTTTTGTATAACCGGTGGGACCGTACTGGCTGGAGGGATAGGAGAAAAACTGACTCCTTTACCGGCGCTGCCTAAAGTACGGTTATTATTGGCAAAGCCTCCTTTTTCCGTCAAAACCAAAGAAGTTTATGGGAAATATGATACTCTATCGATTATCAGTCATCCACAGATCATGAAGGTTGTGGATTGCATCAAGTCAGGGAAGTTTTGGGAGATTACCAATTATTGGGGTAATGTGCTCGAGGAAGTCACTCTGCAGTTGCATCCTACGCTCAAGATACATATGCACGAATTCGCTTGCTTTGGATTACCGGTGCGCATGACCGGCAGTGGACCAACGATCTTCGCCTTGCTTCCGGAAGGTTTTACCGAATTAGATGAACTTAAAAAGAAATTAAACAAAGATAATTGGTGGGTCTATGAAAGCGATTTTCACCAAGAAGGCAATCAGTTATTGGTAGAAGAGGGTGGTGAGCATGGAGAGAAAGCCATTACTTCCCATAAAACTTGATAGCTACAAGCCATTAAGAGAATTGGTCTTTGAAGCACTACGAGAGGCCATTATCAATGGAGATCTTCCGCCGGGAGAGAGACTAATGGAGGTACAGGTTGCTGAGGAACTTGGGGTGAGCCGGACACCGGTGCGGGAGGCCATCCGGAAACTGGAATTAGAAGGACTGGTCGCAATGATTCCCAGAAAGGGCGCATATGTTTCAGGGCTTTCCATGAAAGATTTAATTGAAGTCTTTGAGATTAGAGGCGCTCTTGAGGGAGTGGCCTCTTCTTTATCAGCGGAAAGAGCGACTGATGAAGAGTTGGAGGAATTGGAAAGATATTTGGTAAAAACAGCGGAGCTAATTGAGGAGAAAGACTTTGCTGGAGTTGTGGAGGTTGATACTGATTTTCATTCTTTATTATATAAGACCAGTCGTAATAATAGGTTAGCTCAGATTATCAGTAATCTTCGCGAACAGATTCAGCGTTTTCGACAAACTTCCCTCTCTTACCCGGGTCGAATGAAAGAGGCTTTGGAGGAGCACAGAAAGATTGTCGAGGCTATTTCCGACCGTAATCCGGAGTTGGCCAGCAGATTGGCGCAAGAGCACATTGAAAACGCTGAAAACTGTATGATGCAGGTCATTCGGGCGGAAAAAATTCTGAAATCATAGATCACGTAATGATTTACAATCATTAATGAACTATTAGTTAGTCATTTATTAATCATGAACGAGGGCAGATGGATTCTGAAAGTTTGCCGCAACGCTAATCTGTTACATCATGGAGGGAAAAGATGGACGCGATAATTCTGGGTGGAGCTTTAAATAAAGGAGCTCTTCGGGAGAGCTCCGACCAAAAGTATGAAGCTGCCATCAAAATCCACGATTTGCCAATGATCCAATATGTACTGGCTGCTTTGGAAAAGACGCAAAGTATAGAGCGGGTGATTATGGTTGTTCCCGAGGAGATGATAAGCTCCATTCGGGGTAAAAAAAGAGTGGTATTTGTTCCACCGGGAGATAGTATGGTAGACAGTCTGTTACGAGCTCTTTCCCGCCTTAATACGGAGAAACACGTGTTGGTCTTAACCTCCGATATTCCACTGATTACTCCTGAAGCGCTTGAGGATTTTTTGGAAAAGTGCACAAAGCGTGAAGCTGACATTTATTATTCGTTTGTACCAAAGGAAGCCATTGAGGAAAAGTTTCCCGGGGTGCGCCGAACTTATGTTAGATTAAAGGACGGAACTTTTACCGGGGGAAACGTGGTCTTAATCAATCCACAAGTTATTTTAGCCCGGAAGCACCGAATTTTACAGGCGGTACAGTTACGAAAACACCCGGTTAAGCTCTGCCAGATGTTAGGCTTTAAATTTTTCCTGAAATTACTGGTCGGGAAGCTATCTGTAACGGAGATTGAGAAGAGGGTTGGAGAGATTCTTGGGTTTACAGGCGCAGGTATAGTTTCTCAATATCCAGAGGTAGGTGTGGATGTAGACAAACCCAGCGATTTAGAGTTGGCTAAAACCTTTTTATAATTATACAGTACCAGTCACTGCGATTGTGAAGAGCGTTCTGCCTCATACAGTCGCCTTTGTGTTTTTAGACAAAATTTATCGCAAGAAAAGAGGGTTTTTTCATGCAATGTCGAAAGTAGTATTTACTTACTTTATTTTCAAAAAGAGGTGAAATTATGAACATCACTGATATCCGCCTGAAAAAAATTGACAACGGTAGCAAGATGAAGGCCATTGCTTCTGTGACTTTTGATGATTCCTTTGTTGTCCGGGAAATCAGAGTCATAGAAGGACAGAATGGGCTCTTTGTGGCCATGCCGAGCAGAAAGACTCCTTCCGGTGAATTTCGTGATATCGCCCATCCAATCAACTCTGAAGCTCGGGAATTAATTCAAAATGCGATCTTGGAAGAATACGAGAAGGCAGAATAGGGCGGACTTAAAAGATCCGAGATCGAATAAATTCCTGTCCTGTTCATACTGGGAAAAATACAAAAGTCAATTTTGAGATCCACATAGCGCCAAAGAAGTGAAATAATACTATCCGGGGATTAGATTTCCATGCGACGTTCCTACATATATTCTTGACAGACCTACGTCTGATTTGCTATAATAATTTTTGCGTGTTGGGGCGTCGCCAAGCGGTAAGGCACGGGACTTTGACTCCCGCATGCGTTGGTTCGAATCCAGCCGCCCCAGCCATTATCTTCAGTCTTTCTACTTTTATACTTAGATAAATAATAGCTAAACAAAAAGCCCTGCACAGCAGGGCTTTTTGTGTGATGAAAGTTGGCGGGGCTTGTGGGTGGGCTCGTCAATCTTATATTGTCAAGAGAATTCAAATAGAGTAATATTTTAGGTGGAAGTGGAATTTACGTTTAAAGTAAATCGCTTATACAGAGGCTATCGTTAGTTGGCTTAGGAGGGTAAAAGTTTGTTTGAATCGGATCTTAGAATTATAATTTTAGCTGCTGGAAAAGGTACAAGAATGAAATCGGATCTGCCAAAAGTTTTGCATCCGGTATGTGGCGTCCCCATGATTCAGCATGTGGTTACCGTGGCCAATCAGGTCTCGCGGAGAAAACCATTGGTAGTAATCGGACACAAAGCCGAAAAGGTTTCCGCGCTCTTAGGGGAAGAGGTCGAGTATGTACTCCAGGAAAAACAGTTGGGCACGGGGCATGCCGTGATGATGGCCGCTCCTCTATTGCAGGATTTTTCTGGGGATTTACTGGTGTTATATGGCGATACTCCTTTAATCACCGCGGAAAGCCTGACAAAACTTGTGGCTGAACATCAAAGAGCAAAGTCTTCAGTGACACTTCTTTCCGTGGAGGTAGAGAATCCTGCGGGCTATGGCAGAATAATAAGAAATGAGCGTGGGATGTTAGAAAGAATAGTTGAAGAGAAGGATACTTCTCCAGAGGAGAAGAAGATCAAAGAAGTTAATACCGGTATATATATCTTTAATTATCCGGATCTGGCTGAAACCTTAAAGTGTATTGAACCTAAAAATACGCAGGGAGAGTATTATTTAACGGACGTCATCTCCTTACTGGCAGCTAGAGGGAAGAAGACCGGGGCCGTACTCTGCCCGAACTCCGAAGAATTATTGGGGCCCAATGATCGTTTGGCATTGGCGGAGACTGATCGAATCATGAGGCGCCGGATCTTGGAGAACTTGATGATGGAAGGCGTGACCATCGTTGATCCGGACTCCACATATATCGAGCTTCAAGTGGAGATTGGACGCGATTCTATTATCTATCCCGGGACGTTTCTACAAGGGAAGACGAAGATCGGAGTTGGTTGTCAGATTGGACCTTATAGTCAACTTAGAGACTCGCAGATTGGTGATGGCTCTATAGTAAGGTTTAGCGTTCTTGAGCAGGTCAAGACGGGGGAAAACGTTAACATCGGCCCATATTCTTTCTTGCGGCCCGGTACGATTGTGGAGAAGAAGGGAAAGGTCGGAGGTTTTGTAGAAACTAAAAATGTCCATATCGGAGAGGGCAGTAAAGTACCGCATTTAAGTTATATTGGCGACTGCCTGATTGGTGCAGGTGTCAACATCGGCGCCGGTACCATTACTTGTAACTACGATGGATATGCTAAACATCAAACCACCATCGGGGATGAGGCCTTCATTGGGAGTAATACCAATTTGGTTGCTCCGGTTTCGGTGGGAAAAGGAGCCTTGGTTGGAGCCGGCTCCACCATTACCAAGGATGTTCCGGAGTACGCTCTGGCGTTAGCCCGTTCTAAACAGATTAATAAAGAAGGGTGGGCTAAAAGGAGAGAAGGGTGAAGTTTGCTCTCTAATGGGGTTAATGGTATAATATTTCTGTTGTGAACGGGAAAACTTTATTATCTATAATTTGTCAGGGAGGTTATTGCGATGGAAGCAATACTTACAGCCAGTATTAGAGAAGAAACCGGGAAGGGAATAGCTCATAAACTACGCTCGGCAGGGCAATTACCCGCTGTACTTTATGGGAAGGAAAATTTAGCAATCACTTTAAACACACGTGAAGTACAGAAGTTCTTGGCAACGTATGGAACCAGCCAGTTAGCCCAGGTAAATTTGGTAAAAGGGAAAAAATCCAGTAAACGGCCGGTATTAATCAAAGAAGTTCAGGTTGATCCGGTTAAAGGAAATCTGCTCCATGTTGACCTTTACGAAGTATCTATGGATACTAAGGTGACTGTATCTGTACCCATAGTCTTGGTTGGACAGGAAGAACGGCAAAATGACGGGGCATTGGTGGATCAGCTTCTTTATGAGGTGGAGGTGTCTTGTCTGCCCACGGAGATTCCAAAAAGAATTGAGGTGGACGTTTCAAAGCTGGCCATGCACCAGAGTATTGCCGTGCAGGATATTACACTGCCTAAAAATGTGGAATTCGTCACCGCCTCCGATGAAGTGGTGGTTACGGCTATACCACCCAGAGTTGAAACCACAGAGACTGAAACAGAGGGTGAAGCCGAGGCGGCTCCGGCTCCGGAAGCCTAAAAAGTTCCATATTTTATTATCTATGTTAAAAGAGAAGGTAGACGGACTGACTATGGATTATTTAATAGTGGGTTTAGGTAATCCTGGAGAAGAATACGAGTTAACCCGGCATAATGCCGGGTTTTTGATCGTGGACCACCTAAAGATATTATATCAAGTCAGGCTAAGGCAGGAATGTGATGCCCTATGTGGTTGGTTTAATCTTTCAGGTGACGAAGAGGCGCCGGTGCGCCATCGGATCATGTTGGCTAAACCTTTAACTTATATGAATTTAAGTGGAAATGCCGTTTCTGCTTTGATTAACAAGTATGGTTTTGCATTATCACGGGTAATAATAGTGTATGATGATCTATCCCTGCCCTTTGGGGTGTTGCGCATACGCGCGCGAGGCAGTTCTGGAGGGCATAAAGGGATCGCATCTGTTATTGACAGGGTCGGACCGGTGATTCCCAGGCTGAAAGTGGGAATAGGCGCACCTTCGGAGGGAATGAGCCTGCCTGATTATGTGCTTAGCAAATTTTCAAAAACAGAGCAAAGGATGCTACCGGAAATTACATCAATCGCCGGAGAAGCTATAATTACTTGGGTAAAGAAAGGAACAGAAAAAGCTATGAGCATCTATAATGGAATAGTTCTGAATTCAGATCAGTCTTAACGAAAAGCAGGCATGAAAACCCGACTCAAAAGGAAGTTCAGTTTGGTTTTTTAAGATTTATGTGCGTCCAGAGTACGGTTTTTGTAACCGCTACGCATTAATATGTTTTGTTATGACTTTTCTCCGGGAGTCAAAGAATAAAATGGAGTTTAACAAAGTTTTAGATGACAAAGTCTTATTATATATTCATATTATATATTAAAGCACAAAAGGCCTTTGCCAGAGGTCTTTGTTTATATTAGGACTTGAGGAGGAAACCATTTGTTTGCCTGGATTACTCAGCAGATACGAAACTGGCCCGAAGTTAAAGGGCTTATGGCCTGTTCCACCGGGACAAAGGCGGATGGGCGCGCGCGCCAAAACCAAGGGAAAAGCTTGATACAAGGGATCAGCGGAGTACAGAGACCTCTTTTATTGGCTGCCCTCTGGCATCAACTTTCAAGCCCGCTGATAGTCATTACGCATTCTCCGATGGAAGCACAAAGGCTATCTGCTGATTTGGTGGAGATCATTGGTGCAGACTTAGTGTCGGTCTTTCCCGCTTATGACTTAATGGCGCATGAAGAGGCTTATGAAAAAGAGGTGGCTGGAGCCAGGCTCTCTGTGCTCAGCAGATTACTCAAGGGAGAGGAAGATCTACTGGTTGTTACTTCCTGGCCTGCCTTGGTCAGAAAGGTCATCCCGCCAGAGGCCTTGTCTTCTTTTCTCTTCCATCTGGAATTAGGGGGAATACTGGACCGTGATTTGTTACTCACCAATTTGGTTACTTTGGGATATGAACGAACTAATAAAGTTTATACTCTGGGACAATTCAGCGTACGAGGAGATATCGTCGATATTTTTCCGCCTGATCAGGAGAATCCGGTACGTATAGAGTTTTTTGGCGATGAGATCGATTCGATTCGCCGTTTTGAGCCGGACACCCAAAAATCTCTGGAAAATATAGAGAATATCCGGTTACTACCCGCGCGGGAAGGACTATGGCGGCCAGAGGATTTTCAAAGAGCCCGTCCCCGAATAGAGGGACTCTTGCAGAAGCAGGCTGAACGTTTAGAGAAACAAGCCGGTCTAAAAACGGCCGGACTTTTAAGAGAGAAGATACAGAAACGTTTGGAAGAAATCTCCGCAGGCATGGTCTTTCCAGGGATTGACCGGTTTTTACCATTAATCAGGGATGATTTAGTGCCTGTGTGGGCTTATATGGAACGCGCCTTTATTGTTCTGGACGAACCGGTCAGGGGCAGTGAATATCTGCGGGCTGTGGAAGAGGAGAACTCCAGAACCTTAGCGGGGTTTTTAGAGAGAGGGCTTTTGTTGCCTGAAGAGATTGGCTTATATTACAACTTGCCAGATTTGCAAAATGGTTTGAGCCGGCTCTCGTCCATTCAATTCTCTGTTTTGGGCAGGTCGCTAAAGGGTGCTGATCCGGGCAATACGGTCTTGTTACCTATGCGACCAGCTCCGGAGTTTGGGGGTCAGCCCAAAAGGTTTTTAGAGGAAGTAAAGACGAGAATAAAAGGAAAGTGGATAGTTGGGATTGCTGCTTCCGGGGAAGAGCGGTTGAATAATTTAAGAGAAGCGCTCAGAGATGAAGGCTTGAACCCGATCAAAGCGGATCGTTCTCTGCGTCCTGCCTCCGGCCAGGTCTATCTCTTGGATGCCTCCATTTCCACAGGCTTTGAATTACCCCATGAACATCTGGTTATTTTTTCCGAGGCGGAGGTTTTTGGTCGTACCCGCTTGCGCAAAAAAGTAAGAACGAAATTTGGCAAGGAAGGAATTCGAGTTACTGATATTACCGAATTGCAGGTAGGTGATTATGTTGTCCATATTAACCACGGAATCGGGAAGTATTTAGGGATCAAGAATTTACAGATCGGGGGAGGGAACAGGGATTATTTAGAAGTGGAATATGCGGAAGGAGATCGACTTTTTGTCCCAACAGATCAGGTACACTTACTCCAGAGATATGTAGGTTTGGAAAATTCCACGCCGAAGGTTAACCGCTTGGGTGGATCCGAATGGCAACGGGCAAAGAACAAAGTCAAGGAATCTGTGGCGGAAATGGCCGATAAGTTATTGGCTCTCTACGCCGACCGGCATACGGCTCAAGGTTATGCTTTCCCGCCGGATAATAATTGGCAACAAGAATTCGAGGCCTCCTTTATTTATGAGGAGACCCCGGATCAACTTCGCGCCTTGGCAGAGATAAAAAAGGATATGGAGTCATCGCGGCCAATGGATCGGTTACTCTGCGGGGATGTGGGATACGGTAAAACAGAGGTGGCGATTAGAGCGGCTTTCAAGGCTATTACCGGGGGGAAACAAGTAGCGGTCTTGGTTCCCACTACGATCCTGGCGCAACAACATTTTCAAACAATAACACAGCGCTTTAGCGGATATCCTATAAAAATTGCGGTTTTAAGCCGTTTTCAGTCGTCTTCTGAACAAGAAGCAATCGCTAAAGGGTTGAGACAGGGCACGATCGATTTGGTGATCGGGACACATCGTTTACTCTCTAAAGATATAGTCTTTAAAGATTTGGGATTATTGATCGTGGATGAAGAACAAAAATTTGGAGTATCTCATAAGGAAAGGCTGAAGGAGTTGAGGAAGAATGTAGATGTCCTGACTCTGACGGCGACTCCGATTCCTAGAACTCTACACATGTCATTAGTGGGAATCAGGGATATGAGTGTGATCGAGACCCCACCGGAAGATCGTTATCCGGTGAGAACTTACGTGCTGGAGTTTAATGAGGAGATCATTATTGAGGCGATCAAGAGAGAGTTGGATCGCGGTGGACAAATCTTCTTCGTCTATAACCGGGTGGAGACGATTGAACGAATGGCCGCCTACCTTCAACATTTAGTTCCTGAGGCCCGGATCGAAATTGCTCATGGGCAAATGTCTGAGGATGCCTTGGAAGAGGTAATGCTTAGCTTCTATGAAGGTTCAGCAGATATTCTGCTCTGCACCACAATTATTGAGAATGGTCTGGATATAGCAAATGTAAACACCCTAATTGTGTATGATGCCGATCAGTTGGGCTTATCCCAGCTCTACCAATTGAGAGGAAGAGTGGGACGGAGCAACCGGGTGGCTTATGCCTATTTTACATACAGGAAGGATCGGGTGCTGGGGGAAGCGGCAGAAAAAAGGCTGGCGGCAATCAGAGATTTTACGGATTTAGGATCCGGATTTAAGATAGCCCTGCGTGATTTAGAAATCAGAGGAGCGGGCAATCTTCTCGGTCCAGAGCAGCACGGGCATATTGCCACAGTGGGTTTTGATCTTTACTGTCGTCTTTTGGAAGAGGCCATTAGGGAGCGTCGAGGAGAGAAGAAGCCGGAATTACCCGAACCTACCATTGAGTTGTCTGTAGATGCCTATATTCCGGATAATTATATAAACGATCCCGGGCAGAAGGTTGAAATCTACAAGAAGATCGCGGCGATTTCCACTTTTGAAGAGGCAGATGAAGTGGTAGACGAGATTGAGGACAGGTTTGGCGTCCCTCCCGCGCCTGTCGTTAATTTATTAGAGATCGCCCGTTTGAAGATCTATGCCAAACTCTTAGGGCTTGCCACTATCACCTCGGAAAAGGGAGATTTTATTGCCCGTCCGGTGCCGGGTTTAAGTCTCGATCCCGAGCGGGTCGCTTCCCTATTAGTAAATTTTCGTGGACAGGTCAGATATCAGCCCGGGCGACAACCGGTGCTTAGATGGAAAATAGCCGGCAAGAGCCACCACCAGGTCTGGCGCCTCCTCAAGGACTCCTTAGCCTTTTTGCTGGATGAGGGAAGGTCAGCATAAATAGAAAGTATATTCATCTACAGACAGGGTAAGATAAAAAAGGAATCGCACCGCTAAAACCAAAGGAAGATGACTTTTCAAGCATGGTTCAAATGAATAAACCTACCGGCCAAAGTATATAATAAAATAGCAAAAGCAGGGAAAAAACAAAGAGTAAACCGTGGAGGAAGGTTAGAGAGGGAGGCGGCTGGCGATTCCGCAGAAGGAGGGAAAATTAGAGGATGAAGGCAACTGGAATAGTCCGGAGAATCGATGACCTGGGCCGAGTGGTAATCCCCAAGGAAATACGGAGAACCCTCCGGATCAGAGAGGGAGATCCTCTGGAAATCTTTGTTGACCGCGAAGGAGAGGTAATTCTAAAAAAGTATTCGCCCATCGGTGAATTGGGGGACTTTGCCAAAGAATATGCGGAATCCCTGCATGAATCAACTGGACATATCGCCTTAATTGCCGACAGGGATATTGTGGTGGCGGTGGCGGGGGCTCCCAAAAAAGAGTTTTTAGATAAAGCAATCTCCAAGGCTGTGGAAAAGGCCATTGAAGACCGGAGAGTGGTTCTGATGCCTAAACCCGGGGATCATAAATACTGTGAAACCTGTGCTGTTTTGGATGATGAAGGTGAGTGTGATTTTACCGCACAGGTTATAGCGCCGATCATTGCTGAAGGGGATCCCATTGGCGCAGTTATATTAACCTCCAGGGAACCGGGTGTAGTCATGGGAGAAATGGAAGTCAAAATTGCTGAAACCGCCGCCGGGTTTCTGGCCAAACAGATGGAGCAGTAGATTAGTCAGGAAAACAACAACGGAAAACATTATCCAAAGACTGTGTGCGCCATCAAGTACAGTCGAATGAAAAGAAGAGAAGCGCTCCGTACTGACGCGCGCGTGATCATCAATGGTTTTGAAACCCCGGAAAGACCCGGGGTTACCAACTATTTGGGACGAGTCGGCGCCATCATCCCGAGCAGGCTGGTTAGTAAAGCCGGATTGAAAGGTTGGTTTCCCCCGTGCGATGCTGAAGTGATGAACGGCCATAAAGTCATCAGCTGTTGAAGGGCAGGGTTTTGGGATTGCCCTACATAGAAACTGATTAATTGCCACAATTGATCTGTGTTTAATTGGCCATTCTGATCAAAGACTTTCAGTAATAGGTTCAGCACTTCTTGTCCTTTGGGACTTAGTTTGGGCGCTACTTCCCGGAGGGCTTCCAGATCTTCCGGAGGTAACCCTGCTCTCTTCTGAGAAACCTCATTTTCCGTTTTTCCTAGAGAACGTCTTTTATACACACGTTTACGAGGAAAAATCTTTTCCTCTTTTTCGGACATACCTGTACCTCCTCGCCCGATGTTTACTTCAAGGTATGCGCTTTCCGGGAAAAAAGTGTCTGTCCAGTAAAAGATGGAGGATTAGTCTATGAGAAACAAGTTGACAGTGGTAGGACTATTGGTTAATAACCGGTCCGGTTCGGCGCCAAAAGTGCAGGAGATCATCACCAGGCATGGAACGGATGTCCTTTGCCGGATGGGGGTACCGACTCAAGATAAAGAGAATGGGTTAATCACTTTGGTCATGGACGGACCAGAGACTTCCATCCAAGAGTTGATCAGCGATCTACAAGTTACAAAAGACGTTGTTGTACAGACCATGTCTTTCTAGGAAATGCTTGAGTATGCAGTGCACACGAGTCCGAGGGCGTGCTGGCATATTATATGGCATAAAAAAAGTGTTACGCTTTTTGTGTAACACTTTTTTGTATAATGTACGTAAAAAATGAATTTTGTAATGGATTACCACTTTACTAGTTGAGTCCAAGTCATCTATGACCAGAAACGCTGAAAAGTAACGGTTTTTACCTGGAAGATATTTCCTTAATGATCAAGGGCAGTTCTTCCAAGGAACACTGAAAATCCGGCTTGACCTGTATCTCGCCTCTACTTATTAAGTGGTCCGTAATCAGGCAGGTTTTCATCCCAAGGTATGAGGCGACCAGATCTTCCTCCATATCGTTACCAATCATCATACACTCATGTGGATTAAGCGCAAGACGCTCCATGATTTCCTGGAAGTATTCGCGATTCGGTTTACAAAAATGCATGTCTTCCAGAGCAGTAATCAGCCGGAAAGGGATCTCATGGCAATTGATCCAAGCCAGTCTTTCTAAGATGGCTTGAAGCGGAAAGAGAGGATTGGTTGCTAAAGTTACGGAGAATCCTTCACGTAGCGCATAATCAAGCACCAGGCGTGGTGTGTCCGTTGGTACTATGTGTTTTTTCAGCTTCGGAAAGTCGTGGTCATAAAACCTTTGAAAGATCGGCTCTAATTCCGGACGGGAAATACCGATTCGTTCTGTGAAATCCCTCCAAAACACTTCTTCGTTGGTGAGGTTGGGATCAAGGTTTTTTACCATCGCCATTGTACTGGCCATTAGCTGGGCGCCAAATTCTTTCTCTGGAATATTCGGAAAATGTAAAGCTAAAGCGTGTATATAATGTTTCATAAAAAATTCCAGGTCGATCGGGAGTAATGTCCCGTCTAAATCGAAGAGTAGATGCTTGATCATTAAGTTTCTTCCTTTCTTTTTTTTAAATCAAATGAAGCTCATGACTAGGAGTGGTTTTGTTACGTAGACAAATTTTTATAATTATTCTATCATTATCCATCTGTTTCCTCCCCAGTTATTGCAGTTCCGGAAAGAGGGATTAAATAATCGACACCGAATATCCAAGGGAGGAGGTTATCCTAGTGAAATCAATGGGATTAGTGGAACGAATTTGCGCATTAGGTTATGAAGAGGTACCAGCGGAGGCCGTAGGGTATAGGGTCTTTTTGCGGAAAGAACCGTTTCTGCGCAAGGTTTTTGTTTTAAGTGATAATGGCGATGATTTCCTCAAATGGAAAGAGTTCTTAAAGAAAACTGTCTTGCCTCTGCAGAGCGGGGAGTCGGCTTTCACCGTAGCTCTCCTCCTGCCACCGGGAGAGAAGGTCAGCCCGTTCTTGGCGGAGTATAACTGGATTGATACTATATGGAGCACTACTGGTTATGGGGTAAAGACCATTAAAAACGAAGCAAGCGCAGAACAGCATTGGATGATCGAGGAAAGATTAATCTCTTCGACACTTGATCCGGTTCCGCAACAAAAAGAAGAGGTCGTGATCTATGAGGGCTCTATCGTTCCTTACCTACTGTTGGCAGTAAATCTTTTGCTGTTTATATTAACCATCAGGCATGGTGATAGTCAAGATATTGAGGTCTTGATTAAAATGGGAGCCAAGTATAACCCAGGAATTTGGCTGGGTGAATGGTGGCGGCTACTCACCCCGCTCTTTCTGCATGCCGGATTCTTACATTTTTTTATGAATTCATATGCCCTTTATCAATTAGGAGTAGTGGTTGAACGGCTCTTTGGGAGAGAAAGATTCTTCTTTATCTATTTCTGCTCAGGAATTTTTGGCTCGGCCGTTGGCGCTTTCTTCCGTCCCGAGGCAATCTCCGTGGGGGCCTCAGGAGCGATCTTTGGCCTGTTCGGCGCCTTAGTATATTTCGGGTTGAGAAAGCCGGCAGCTTCCCGCCGCTTCTTTGGACGGTCGCTCTGGGTGACCATCGGGGTCAATCTCTTGCTGGGTTTTGTAATTCCGGGCATTGATTATCTTGCGCATCTGGGGGGACTAGTGGGGGGAGTATTGTGCGCCACTGCCGTCGGACTTGGACAAAAAGACATTCTTAGAAAAAGATGGTTTTGGCAGGGCGCTTACTTACTCTTTTTTTCCGTAGCGGTTTGGCTGGCTCTCACTCCGCCGGCAGTTAATTGGTATCAACCGTTGGAAGAGGGAAGAATCGCTCTGCAACAGGGGAACACCGCTCAAGCCATCAGCAGCCTAGAAGAGAGTTATCATTTGAAGCCCGATAATTCTTTGGTCCGGGCTTATCTCTTGCAGGCTTATATATCCAGTCTACCTCAGTTGTACGAAGAAAATGATGCAGAAGCAATAGTCCGGACCTATCAGCGGATGATTCAGATCGAAGATTACTGGGTATATCATTTTAACTTGGGAAGGACTTATTTTTACCAGCAGCAGTATGCGGCCGCCAAGAAGGAATTTTTAGAGGTTTTGAGGTTAAACCCGGAAAATCAAGATGCCCGCCGGATCCTGCAAATATTGGAGGAGCATGGATACTGAAGGGATACTGAAGAGATCCGAAGGCTGGAAAAGCGCTCCCCATAACTTTTCCGCTTTATGGGGAGCTTTTATTAATATAATATGAATCTCACTTAAAAAAGTAGGGTATTTAGCAGCCGACACGGGAAGGACCTTTGTTGGCTTGTTTTTTTCTTGCTTGCCGTTCCAGGATACCATACTCGATACTGTCCACCAACGCTTGCCAGCTAGCTTCGATAATGTTCTCCGAGGCGCCGACTGTTCCCCAGTGCTTATGACCATCGGAGGTATCAATTAAAACACGGACGGCGGCGGCGGTCCCTTTGTTCTCTTCTAGAACGCGCACTTTATAGTCGACCAAATTGAAATCTTTAATTTCCGGGTAAAAACGGAGTAAGGCCTTGCGAATCGCCATGTCCAAGGCATTAACCGGACCATCGCCTTCTGCGGCGGTTAATTCTTCCTCGCCATTGACCGTAACTTTGATGGTAGCTTCTGTCAAAGCCGGCTGATTTCCTCTTTTCTCCACAATAATCCTGAACCCGTCCAAAGAAAAAACTTCATCATATAAGTCAAAAGCTTTTTTGATCAGGAGCTCAAAAGAAGCCTCGGCTGCTTCAAATTGATAGCCTAAGCTCTCCAGCTCTTTGAGTTTATCAGTTAATTCGCCGATCTTCGGATGATCTTTGGTGAGATCGGGAACCAGTTTTTCGGCTTTAATCAATACTGTACTGCGTCCAGCTTGATCCGACAAGAGAAACCGGCGTTCGTTGCCGACGGAAGACGGGTCAACGTGTTCGAAAGTATGCATATTCTTTTTGACGGCGTCTATATGCATACCAGCTTTATGGGCGAAGGCCGACGAACCAACATAAGGCAGGCGTGTGTCATGGGTCAAGTTGGACAGTTCCGAGATAAATTTGGATGTTTCCGTTAAAGCGCTTAGATTTGGGGTGATGGCTGATTCATATCCCAGTTTGAGGAGGAGGTTAGGAATGATCGTGCACAAATTGGCATTTCCACAGCGTTCGCCGTAGCCGTTGAAAGTCCCCTGTACTTGAACTGCGCCTTCTTGAACCGAAAGGATGGAGATGGCCGTCGCCATTCCACAGTCGTTATGGATATGAACACCAAGGGGGGCGGTGATTACTGAACGCACCTTCCGTAAAATCTCTATGGCTTCATATGGTAAGGTTCCACCGTTGGTATCGCAGAGTACGATAAAATCCGCTCCACCGCGCAGAGCAGCTTGTAAAGTTTGAATGGCATATTCAGGGTTGCGTTTAAATCCGTCATAAAAGTGTTCCGCATCATAGATTACTTCTTTATTATGCTTTTTTAAATAGGAGACAGAGCCTTCAATAATCTTCAAATTTTCTTCCAAGGAAACACGGAGGACTTCATTGACATGAAAGTCCCAGGATTTGCCAAAGATGGCGATGGCGGGGGTACCGGCGGCCAGCAAGTTTTGGAGAACCGGATCATTTTCTTCGGTGTTTCCCGCCCGTCTGGTGCTGCCGAAAGCCACTAATTTAGCGTGGGAAAACTGATAATTGCTGATTTTACGGAAGAATTCCATGTCCTTAGGATTGGAACCCGGCCATCCTCCTTCAATATAATCCACTCCAAGCTCATCAAGTTTCTTTGCAATCTTGATCTTGTCTTCCACAGAAAAATAGACATTTTCGCCTTGGGCACCGTCGCGTAGAGTAGTATCATATATCAAGACTTTGGACATAAGGAGATGCCTCCTTCCGATTAAGTATTGGTCTTATTTTATGCGAGGATAAGTTGAGTGTCAATATTCTATGAACGTTTTTGTGTGAAAATACTACAAATGCTTCATACCATGGTCACACAGTCGAATTGCGCTCATAAAATAAAGAGGCGCCCCTATAAAAAGGAGTTTCCAAGAGAGGGATTTGAGTATGGGCCGTTGGGCATTGGTCAAGGTTGAAGAATTACCACTGGGTGAAAGACCGTTATCTTTTGGGATAAAAGGCCGTGACGTGCGAGAACTCCAAACAATCCTGCAGGAGTTAAGATTGTTGCCATGCGAACCAACCGGAGAATATGATTATCTGACCATGGAGGCGGTAAGGAACTTTCAAAAGAGTTTTTCCATTTATCCGGATGGGAAAGCCGGATTCCAGACTATTAAAATGTTGAAGGAACCCGGTATTCAGGAACGTCTATATGTAAAAGTTGGTGAGCAAGCGGGTTTGGCAGACCTCGGGTTGGCGAATTCAGTCAATCCGTTGGTGTTCAAGAACCCGGAAAACAGAAGGAAGATTAGGCAACAACCGGCCAATGGGGAGGTGCTAATCGAGAAGCGGGAAGTCTGGACGGCCGGGTTTGATTTAAAGCGGGAAGAGATCCGGGGTGCAGGTTACTCTGGATTTTTGCTGGAGACCGGTCATAAGCTGACCGCAGAGCAACAAAGGGACAGCTACGGAAGAGCCATACGGGAAGAGTTGAAGACTTTTCATCTATATTTATTATCGGTAAACACCAAGGAGGAGAAGAAGGAAGCCTTCTTTGTGCAAAAAGGGGTTGTTTATGACCTAAGAGAGGAGAAACGCATCTCCGGAAAGACCCGGAGGAAGGTTAGTAAACGGAGACTCCCGTACGGACGGTTGAAGCAGAGGGGCATGGATAATGACTCTTTAGTTTTTTGGTGGTTATCCCCGGGAGAGAAGATTTATTGTACTCTTCCCACTCTTCAGGAAGCGGACGGAATAATCGTTACTCCACCCATCCATGTGGAGAGTGGATACTCCCATCAAGTGTGGCAGAGGGAGATCAGAAGATTGATCCGGGTTTACCCTTGTACCAGAATCCTGGTGCATTTTGACTTAAGAGGACGGGAGAGAACTGGAGACGGGGAAGAAAACTGGCTTACCTTTTATGAGACGAAAGCCTTACGTTTATCCGGTATGGGGTCCGGCAGCATCACCCGGCGCCGGTTGGAAGACGAAGGGTGGATCCATGTCTGTTATGAAAAAGAGGGTAAAGCAAGAGAGGCCTTACTTTCGGATATCCATACTTTGCGAGGAATCTTGGCCCGCGTGGATCGGATGAATTTGGCCGGAGTGGTGATTACGGGCGCCGATTTTATTCAGGAACGGTTGTCAAGTGAACTGAACCGTTTTTTTACCGTGGCTCCTAGAAGGTGGGTCTGAACCGATGGTTCCGCGCATATGAATTAGGTGTGAACCCCCGTATATGAAAGCCCTAGAAAGGAGGGTAGGGTTGCGGGTGGATTCGATTTAAGGAGGGAGATACTATGCTGGAATGTCGGTACGAACAGGTGAGAACAACTCAAGTTCTGGTCGCGGATGAACAGGTCGTTTTTTTAGAGGGTGAACTGGTCTTGCCTGATGTTTGCCGGGAAGTGCGGAAGATCTATTCCTGTCGGGGTTATCTGGGTGAAATCAGAGGCGAGCTTGACGGGAAGAGTCTGTCCCTTTCCGGGCAGGTTGAAGCGCACCTGACTTATGAAGGACAGACCGGGACGGAAGAGAGGCCAGAATATGGGTATACCTGGCAAGGACCAAATGCGATTGTTTTTGCAGAGAAGATTGTCTTACCTGAAGTCGCAAGCGGGCAGAACGTGGAGTGGGATTGGGACACGGAGCTTCTCGCTTTTTCCATGGAGGTTTTATCCGGGCGAAAGGTCAGGTTCCATGCGGAAGTGGGTGTAAAGTTTAAAGCAGGGGTGGAAAAAGCTCTCACCTACCTAAATAATCTGGAGACAGAAGCCAGGATTGAGACGGTTACAGAACGGATCGTCCCGGAAGAGTTGGTGGCAAGCGTTAAGGGTAGTAAAGAAGTGAACAATCAGTATCAAATATCCTATCCAAAGGCTCCGATTGCCAGAATTATTGGGAGTGATGCCAAACCGGTCGGGGTGAAGGCGGTTGCTTCCAAGGGACGAGTTACTATAGAGGGTTTTCTGGAGGTTAATGTGGTCTATGTTTCCCTGGGCGCCGATGGGGAGGAGAGCGGAGTTAAAGCAGTGAATTGGAATCAGCAAAACGGAGGAGCCCTTCCTTTCCAAATTGTTTTAGAGGAACCAAGGGCCCAAACAGAACAGGTCTCTTTTACCAGAGTCTGGGTGGAGTCTTTGACGCTGACTTCTCCTCATCCGGAGGTTTGTCGGTTGCAAGCTGTATTGGGAGCAAAGGCGGAACTGCTCAACACCCGGACTGTGCAAGTAATCGTAGAGGCCACCGTGGAAGCAGGGATTTTGGATGTCCTGCGCCAGGATTGTGAAGTAGAAGAAATTGTCGGCGAAGCGGAGAAGGTATTACGGCTGGAAAAGAACCTGACTCTGCCTACAGAAAGCCCCAACCTCGAGGAGATACTGATGATCTCCTCTTCCCGGCCGCGGATAATTGAATGCCAAGCCGACACGGACCGGGTCTTTCTCGAAGGCGAAGTCTACTTCACCCTTCTTTATCTCGGTGAGGGAGAAACAGATGCCGTGTTGACGAGTGCGTTCTGGGGATCACGGAGCATGGATAAGGCCGTCTTCGGCGAATTTATTGATCTGCCGGGAGTAGAAGAAGGAATGTCCGCCTCAGTTTACCTGGAGGAAGACGGAATTGATCTGGAGATTATGGATGAGCGTTCCGTAAAGGTAAGTGTTGCCTACCGGGTGCGAGTGACCGTGAAAGCCAAAAAAAGGCTCTCTGTAGTTCGGGACTGCGCCTTAGTTACCGAAGATGAACGACCCAAACCCAGTATGCTCTTTTATTTTGTGCAAAAAGGCGATAACTTGTGGAAAGTAGCCAGACGTTATAATACCACAATGAAAGCTATTGCCGAAGCTAATAACCTGCCGGAAGAGGAGGAATTGGTGGAAGGGAGAAAGCTGCTTATTCACATAAAGAGATAAAGGTCTCCGCACCAAGTAGCCACCGGTTACCGGTGGCTACTTTATTTCATGGGAAAAGTAAAACCGACGGGGTTGACAAGCCTAAGGGTTTGTTTTATATTTATAGGTTGATGGGGTATAGTTGGGGTCTCCCAAACCTGATCCAATCATCATATAGCTGGAGGTGCAGGGATGCCTACTTATGATTACAATTGTTCGTCTTGTGGGGATTTTGAGTATTTTCAAAAAATAACTGACGAACCCTTGAAGACGTGCCCCAAATGCGGCGGTGCGGTAAAACGGTTAATTAGCAAGAATGCTAATATCATATTTAAGGGGCCGGGTTTCTATATCACCGACTCCCGGAAACCGGATTATCAGAACAAAGCCAAAGCAGAAGCCGGAGAGAACGACAAGAAGGAAACAAAAGCCTCATAGAGGAAGAATTTAAACAAAAAAATTAAACAATCAATAATAAAAGGTCACTGACCAGTGACCTTTTATTGGTGTATAATGGTATGTAGTACGCGCCGTTTCTACGTAATAGTCATCTGTCAAGAACGCTTGGGAATACGGGGAACGGAAAATGGATATCTGCGCGAACAAGGGGCCAGAAGAGTTTTTCTAAGGAGATGTTTACTATGAAGCAACCGGTCTTCCGCGAAGTACAAAACCGCATGAAAGAGGAGATACGGCAGGCTTGGGCAAAGGCCAACCAGGAAGGGCTGTTACCTGAACCCACTGGTGATATTGAGATCTTGCTGGAGATCCCCAAGGAAAGAGCACATGGTAATTTCGCCACAAATCTTGCATTTGTTTTGGCCAAACCCGCCCGGCGCGCTCCGCGGGAAATCGCAACAATACTAGTTGATAAACTGGTCGATTCAGATCTGGTTGACCGGGCGGAAGTGGCCGGACCCGGATTCATCAACTTTTTTCTGAAGCAATCTTGGTTGAACAGGGTACTCTCTGCACTGGTAGAGGCGCCGGAGGAATATGGCAGAGTGGATGACCTAGCCGGAAAAAAGATTCAGCTTGAATTTGTCAGCGCTAATCCGGTTGGACCAATGAATGTGGTAAATGCCAGAGCCGGGGCTTTGGGTGACAGTTTAGCCAGGCTTTTTATGTTTTGCGGAGCGGAGGTCGCCAAGGAATACTACATCAATGACTACGGAATCCAGGTTTATACTTTGGGCCGCTCTATTGATGCCCGCTATCGGGAATTATTAGGGCAAGAGGTTGCCTTCCCGGAAGATGGTTATCAAGGTGAGTATATTTATGACCTGGCCCGTGCTTTGATCGAGGAGAAAGGCCGCTCTTTACTGGAGATGACGGAGGAGAAACGGATCGAGGCCTGCCGAGACTGGGGGTATAAGAAGATACTCGCTTCCCAACAAAAGGATTTGGAGGATTATGGAATCATCTATGATCAATGGTTTTCCGAGCGAAGTCTGCATGAGGCGGGCCGGGTGGATCAAGTTGTGGCTGAAATGAAGGAGAGGGGCCTGTTATATGAAGAGGAAGGGGCCGTTTGGTTTCGAACCACTGAATTTGGAGACGATAAAGACAGGGTAGTGAGAACGGCCGATGGCCGCACCACTTATTTTGTGGCAGATATCGCCTACCATTTAAATAAATTTGCCCGGGGCTTTGATCATTTAATTAATATCTGGGGGCCGGATCATCATGGGTACATCCCCAGAATGAAAGCGGCCATGGCCGCCTTTGGCTTTAATCCGAACCGGCTGGAGGTTTTGATCGCCCAACAAATCAATCTGTTAAAAGAAGGAAAACCCTTTAAAATGTCTAAACGGCGTGGGGAGTTTATCACCATGCGCGATCTCTTGGAGGAAGTGGGAAATGACGCTGCTCGTTGGTACTTCTTGATGCGCAGCCCTGACAGTCATCTGGATTTCGACTTGGAACTGGCCAAAAAAGAGACAGCGGAAAACCCCGTTTTTTATGTGCAATACGCGTACGCCAGGATTTCCAGTATTTTTAGACAATTGGATGGGGAATTCACCCCGGATCCGGAGTTCATTGCCACTGTGGTCTGGGAAGATGATGAACAGGAGATCCTGGAGAAAGTGGCGGTCTTTCCGGAGGTGGTGAGCAGCGCTGCCCGGGAGCGGGAGCCGCACAGACTGACAAATTACCTTTTGGATCTGGCCACACTCTTTCATTCATATTATAATCGTAAACGGTTTTTAACAGAGGAGGAGCAGTTAACCAAAGCCCGACTTTTGCTGGCCTATGCCGTACAGAACGTTGTCCGGAATGGGCTGGGTTTATTGGGGATATCCGCTCCGGAACAAATGTAGGGAGGCTAATAATGGGGTATGAACAGACTTATTCCCGGAATCCTTGGCAGATCATCAAGAAAACAGCAGTTGATCTATACAACCATATGACTTATACAGCGGTAATGAGTGTACTCTGGCTAATTACAATGCTGCCGGTTGGGTTCATTGGCCTTTTATTCCTGACCGAAGTTGGAAACAATCCGATAGGCGTGTTATTACAGTTAGTTCCGATCGCAGCTCTCTATGGCGCCTTCATTCTTGGTCCGGTACACTGTGGCCTGTATTACTTGGCCGGAGAGATCATTGAGGATGTAGCCCGGCTGGGAAGCTTGTGGGAAGGATTACGGCAAAAGTATGCCTTGGCGGCCAAGGTGTATGCCATATATTCATTTATCTTACTCTTTACCATAGCCGACTTTTACATTGCTTTCTTTTTCTTCTCTGCGCTTTCCATGAAGATTATCGGGATTATCCTCTTTTATATGCTGCTTTTTCTGCTGATGATCGGAATTTACCTCCCCGGCTTTGTTGTGCGGCAAAACAACACAGTGAGTAAAGTTTTTAAGAAGGCCGTCTTCGTTGTCCTGGACAATACGATTTTAACCCTGGTAATGGGAGCGATTTATTTACTGTTTCCTGTTTTAGCGTGCTTTATAAAGTTTCTCTTCCCTTTACTGATGTTTGGATATGGCGGATTTCTGCAATTTGCCGGAGTGAGAACTTTCTTTGGTATCCTCGATAAATATCCGGATCCGGTGAGCCCAGAGACCAACCTGCCGGAAGAGGACGGGCAGGAGTATTTGTCAGACCAGTAATGGGGGTTTACATTTATAGGTGAGTTATACTATCGCCCGACGAAATGATCTGAATAAAATCTTATCTATTTTGTGGTGGGAGGGAATATATTGGCCAAATATATCTTTGTTACCGGAGGTGTGGTTTCGTCACTAGGGAAAGGAATTACCGCCGCTTCATTGGGACGACTCTTAAAAAGTCGCGGGGTAAAAGTATCAATTTTGAAATTGGATCCATACATTAATGTAGATCCGGGAACCATGAGCCCTTATCAACATGGAGAGGTATTTGTCACGGACGACGGCGCCGAAACCGATTTGGATTTGGGACATTATGAACGATTCATCGATGAAAAACTGACCAAGAATAACAATGTAACTACAGGGAAAATTTACTGGTCGGTAATTTCCAAGGAGAGACGGGGCGATTATCTCGGTGGAACGGTTCAGGTTATTCCTCATATCACCAATGAGATCAAAGAGCGAATTATCAGAGTGGCCCGGGAGACCCAAGCGGATGTGGTCATTACGGAAGTAGGCGGAACGGTCGGTGATATAGAAAGCCTCCCTTTTTTGGAAGCAATCAGACAGTTCAAGACGGATGTAGGCCGGGAGGATGTGTTATATATTCATGTCACTCTGGTTCCTTATATCTCCGCTTCCTCCGAATTGAAGACCAAACCCACCCAGCATAGTGTCAAAGAATTAAGGGGGATTGGAATTCAACCCGACATCATAGTCTGCCGCTCCGAACAGCCAATCTCTGATGAGTTGAAGGCGAAGATTGCCCTCTTTTGTGATATAGACCGGAAGGCCGTCATCTCCAATCAGGATGTTGACTCCATCTATGAGGTTCCTCTCTGCTTGGAGAAGGCCGGCTTGGATGAGATTATCATTAAAAAGCTCAACCTGTCCTGCGGTGAAAGGGATTTAGCCGAGTGGCGGGAGTTTGTGGAGAAGAGTAAAAATCCTAAGACCAGCACCACTATTGCTATTGTAGGAAAGTATGTCGCTCTACCCGATGCCTACTTAAGTGTAGCTGAGGCTCTACGTCATGCCGGTGTGGCCTTACAGTCCGCGATTGATATTAAGTGGGTGGACTCGGAGAAGATTGAGCAGGAAGGCGCGGACAAGTACTTGGCGGAGGTCAATGGGATTTTGGTGCCCGGTGGGTTTGGTAGCAGGGGAGTGCAAGGGAAGCTACTGGCTGTTCAGTATGCCCGGGAGAGGGGTGTGCCATATTTTGGGATTTGTCTGGGCATGCAGTGCGCAGTCATTGATTGCGCTCGTAATCTCTGTGGGATGAAAGAAGCAAACTCCACAGAGTTTAACCCGGATACACCTTATCCGGTGATTGATCTTCTCCCGGAACAAAAGGAAGTCTCCGACCTGGGGGGTACGATGAGGTTGGGACTGGACCCCGTCAGCCTGGTGGAAGGAACAAAAGCGTATAACGCTTATGGGCAGGAACTAATCTATGAACGGCACCGCCACCGGTACGAGGTAAATAATGAATATTTGGAACGGTTGAAAGAAGGCGGTCTGGTCATCAGTGGGGTGCTTCCTGACCGTAATTTGGTAGAGGTCGTGGAACTTCCTAATCATCCGTGGTTTGTGGCCACTCAATTCCATCCGGAGTTTAAGTCCAGGCCGCATAGTCCCCAACCCTTGTTCCGGGGTTTTGTTGCGGCCAGTCTGGAATATGGGAAAAATAGAAAATAAGAGAAGTTGAGAGCCTGAATAAAAGTTCAGGCTTTTCTTTTTCAGCCAGGAGATTAGTGGAAACTCATTTCCGGCAGGAAATGCCAGGCTAATTGAGAATTTTTAAAGGAGGAGAAATTTGGGGGTGTTGCTTTGATTATAGAAAGATTAAGGCAAAAATATGCCCAAAACAAAGCAGAGTACAGGCGAAAGGTTGCTCAGGTTATCGGGTGGATTGTGCTTGTTTTGGCCAGTCCTGTTTTCATGCTCATCGATGCGGTACGGCCCAGTAGTTCCCGGAAGATTCTCCTCGCTTATTTGTGGTTTATGGTTATTTTTCTCTGCTTAACAGCTGTCTGTTATTGGAGTAACGATAGAACCATCTCCAGGCTTCAAAGCTTATTGGGACGCTTCTTCTATCCTCAGGAAGTAGTGGCAGCCTTGAATAAAGACACTGCCGAATTGGTAAATCGGTATTCCGTGATGTTTAACATAAATCCCCAGTTGATTAACGCCATTATTCAAGTAGAAAGCAACAATAATCCAAAAGCCCGTTCTCCCAAGGGCGCTGCCGGTTTAATGCAGATTATGCCGGCGGTTTGGCGGCAATACAATCCAAATTCTCGGTGCGATGGCAGGCATCTGCCAGACAAGGTTGATCATGGAACAGATTGTATTTACAATGTAGAAGCTAATATCAGAACAGGGGTGCGTCATCTACGCTTTCTCATCGATTATTTCCACGGGGAGATTGGAATGGCGATTGAAGCGTATAATGCTGGCTTAGTCAATGTTGATCTCGATAGAAACAGGCCGAAATTCAAAGAAACCAGAGATTATTTACATAGAATCGCCACAGTAATGACGCCAGCCACCACTCCCAGTATAACCAGAAAGCTTTCCATGGTAATGCGCTCAAAAGTTTTGGTCCGAAGAATGCTGATTATTTCGCAAATGCTATGGGGGATCCTGATCTTCTGGCTGTTCAAGCGGGTTATATAATTTTCCCTATCAAAGCATAAATTAATATTTAACCGGAATAGATGTGGTAGGGAAGCGTGCTAACTTCTGTATACAGAAGGAGGGGGAGACTGGTGGAGTTTATTGACTGGCAACTAAGCTCGATGTCCATTTTGTTTATAACTGGTGTATTCTGGGGTTTACTTTTTGATCTACATAATTATGCCAAGACAAAAAGTAGCCGGGTAAAAAAGGCCGGTGGGATCAGGGATTTTTTCTTCTGGGTGTGCTCCTTTTTTCTTATCGCGCCTCTGATCTTCGTCGCCAACTGGCTCGAACTCCGGCTATATGTCTGGTTTAGTATAGGAATGGGGCTTATTGCTTATTACTATTTGTTTCATCCATCGTTGGTATCGGTGTTTAGGTATAAAGGATAAAGTATATTCCAATTACCGTACTGTCAATTGGCAGGAAAGAGTAGAGAACCAGCGAAGTATAATACGATTCTCAATAAAAACACCAAGATGTTCCAGGTGGAATAAGACCGAGGTCAACTGGGAAAGGGGAGGCTAATCATGGGACGGAGACCCCAATACCACCGGGCAAAATTTTTTGAGCAGACGCCGGACAGGCCAAACCCGCAGGTTAGAATAAAGAAACGATACCACCTGCGTCTCTTCGGCTATAGAATCAGGGTATTGTCTCTAGTATTACTCATCATTTTCTGCTCCGTCCTCTATCATATCATAGTCGGGCTTCATGGTTTGGTTGTGAATTACCTCAAGTTGGCGGAGAGTGAAAAGGCCATCGAAGAAAGAATCAGAATGAAACAGGCTTTGGAGTTGGAGAAGGAACTTTGGAAGACTGATGAGTTTTTGGAGGAAGAAGCCAGAAAGCTGGGCTTGATCAAACCGGGAGAGCTTTTTTCTTCTAAAACCGGTACCAATGAAGAGTAGATTTGCTTCTGTTTTACCCAAGCATTAAGGAGGAACAGGTTTGGATATAATCAAGGAATTGGCGAGAGAATTAGGATTGTCCGTGATACAAGTAAGCAGAACTGTAGAATTACTGGAGCAAGGTAACACCTTGCCTTTTATTGCAAGGTACAGGAAGGAAGTAACCGGAGGTCTTGACGACGAACAACTTAAAAGGCTGGAGGAACGCTTAAATTATCTGCGTAATCTTCAGGATAGAAAAGAAGAGGTTCTCCGCCTCATTGATGAACAGGGAAAGCTCACAGAAGATTTGGCAAAACAGATAAAGGAAGCCACCAAACTGCAAGAGGTCGAAGAATACTATCGGCCTTTCCGGCCAAAACGGCGGACGCGGGCTACGATTGCCAGAGAAAATGGGTTAGCGCCGTTGGCGGCTTTAATCAAAGAGGAAAGTATTACCGAGGGTAGCCTGGAGCAGATTGCCGGGGAGTATGTACGCCCCGATGTACAGGTGAATACAGTGGAAGAGGCTCTGGCCGGCGCCATGGATATAGTGGCTGAAGAAATTTCTGATGATCATAATCTTCGACGGATCGTACGGGAGTTCATTTGGGAGGAAGCGCTGATCGCCTCCGAATTTAAAGAAGGTTCTCCTTCGGATGCGGCGGCGGACGCCAAAGAGGGCGCTGTTTACCGGCAATATCACCACTATACGGAGGCAGTAAAGAAGATTCCTCCCCATAGAATTCTCGCCATAAATCGTGGGGAAAAAGAAGGTTATCTCAAAGTAGAATTACAACTGGATAAAACAGCGCTCATATCCAAACTGGAAAGACTGGTGGTAAAAAATACGGCCTCCATTTTTACGGAGTATCTGCGTAAAGCGGTGGAAGATGCCTTTTCTCGTCTGATCTGGCCAAGTATAGAGCGGGAAATCAGGGCAAGTCTGACCGAAAAAGCAGAAGAACAGGCTATTAAAGTGTTTGCCATGAATCTGCGACAGCTTTTACTGCAACCACCGGTCCGGGGAAAAAGGGTGATGGGTATTGACCCCGGATTTCGGACAGGATGTAAGGTGGCGGTGGTAGACGAGATTGGTAGAGTAATGGCTACGGAGACCATCTACCCACACCCGCCGGTCAATAAAACCAATGAAGCCAGGCAGACGGTGACCGCTATGATTCATGATTATCAAGTGGAGTTGGTGGCGATTGGGAACGGAACGGCCAGCCGGGAAACGGAGGAGTTCATCGCCGACCTATTGCCACAATGCGGCCGGGAGGTATATTACTGTTTAGTGAGTGAAGCCGGAGCCTCTGTTTACTCTGCTTCCAAATTGGCCCGGGAGGAACTTCCCGATTTGGATGTATCCATGCGTGGGACTATTTCCATCGCCCGCCGGCTACAGGACCCCTTGGCTGAACTGGTTAAGATTGAACCCAAATCGATTGGTGTAGGTCAATACCAGCATGATGTCAACCAAAAGGAACTGGGCGATACCTTGCAGTGGGTAGTAGAATCCTGCGTCAATTTTGTGGGAGTAGACTTGAATACGGCCTCGCCGGCTCTTCTTCAGAATGTGGCCGGCATTGGACCATCTCTAGCCAAGGCGATTGTGGAGTACAGAGAAGCCAACGGCGCCTTTAAAAAGAGGGAAGAATTATTAAAAGTAAAGAGGCTGGGGAAGAAAGCTTTTGTCCAAGCAGCCGGATTTCTAAGATTGCCGGATGGGGAGAATCCCTTGGAGAACACCGGGATCCATCCGGAATCGTATCAAGCGGCGGAAAAATTACTTGCTTCCTTTGGATTCAGCAAGGAGGATCTGAGGGATGGCGCCCGTCTGGGAGCGTTGAGAGAGAGGTTACAGAAGATAAATCTGGAAGTCACCGCTGAAAAATTAGGTGTAGGAGTTCCCACTTTAAAGGATATTGTCGAAGCTTTGGCTAAACCCGGGCGTGACCCGCGCGAAGAGATGCCAAAGCCGCTCTTTAGGAAAGACGTGAAGACTTTGGCAGATCTGCGTCCGGGAATGGCACTGACCGGGGAAGTTAGAAACGTAGTTGATTTTGGCGTCTTCGTTGATATTGGCGTCAAAGAAGACGGGCTTGTTCATATTTCGGAATTGAGTGAGAGGTACGTCAAACACCCGTTGGAGGTGGTATCCGTAGGGCAGACGGTTAACGTCAGGGTGCTCAAGGTTGATCTGGAGAGTAAACGGATCTCACTTTCCATGAAAGGTGTTTGAGAGGGCAGGAATAATTAGTTTTTGTTTTGCACTGCTTGACAACACATTTTTGACTAGGATATAATATGATATATTAAGCTTAGTTAAGAGAGTTATATCTCCCGTTTGTTCGGGAAACTTTTTCTGGGCAGCCGAATACAAAGAGGAGGAAGAGGCGTAGGATGTCTTTTTCTGTGGGCCAGATTGTGGACGGAAAGGTAACGGGGATAACGAATTTTGGCGCATTCATTGAGCTCTCCCCTGGGATTACTGGATTGGTCCATATTTCTGAAGTTGCTGATGTCTATGTCAAAGATATCAAAGAGTTTTTGAAGGTAAGCGATGTTGTAAAGGTTAAGATTCTATCTATGCAAGAAGGAAAAATCGGGCTATCGATCCGGCAGGCCCAACCAAGGCCCAAACAAAGTCGTCAATCATTTGAAGACAAACTATCCAAATTTTTGAAGGATTCTGAGGAGAGGCAGTCGGAGTTAAAGAAGAGTTTAGATTCTAAACGGGGCGGTAGAGGCAGAGGACGGATTTCAAATTTTTTATAGAAGAAAACGGCCTATTGGCCGCTCTTCGGATCCGGTCTCTATCTTCGCCTTGTATAGAAAACCCGGCTAAATGAAGTGTTCTCTCTTCAGGAGGGCTCGTCCGATCCATGGTATAATTGGGAATAGATTTTTAGAGAAACTTCTTGATTACAATCGTATGATGTATTATAATATAATATGCCGTTGTTTTGGCGGTGTAGCTCAGATGGTCAGAGCATACGGTTCATACCCGTAGTGTCACTGGTTCGAATCCAGTCACCGCCACCATCAGCGCCATTAGCTCAGTTGGTAGAGCAGCTGACTCTTAATCAGCGGGTCCGGGGTTCGAGTCCCTGATGGCGCACCAAATAGCAGATTAGAGCACATGAAAAAGATGTGCTTTTTGTTTAAAAAACCACCTTAACTGGACAAGGTGGTTTTTTTGTCGGTCATCTAATTGATGACCAAAGAGGTAAACTGATCTTACGCAGAGAAGGGTTTTCCGCCGTACGGGCACTCTAAACAGGGGTGAAGGAGCTATGAGAAGAGCAACGTAGTAGCAAGAGTAGAATATACTAGTTTTGTTGGGTAAAAATATGGTAATATAGAGCGACGGGGTAGACAGGAAAAGGCAAGTTTTCAAGATAATTAAGATTAAGCTTAGTAATTGTATGAAAAGATGAAAATAAGGAGGAGATCAAATGTTAAACGAGATTATTTTTCAGACTGAACCGGAAATGATGAAACAGATGAGTACTGGTGGATTATTCTTGACCACCAAGGCAAAGACTGTGAATACGATGGTTATTGGATGGGGGGGAATAACTTATTTCTTCAACATTCCCATCTTTATTGTGCCGGTCAGGACTTCCAGATTCACGCATGAACAAATGGAAGATTCCACCTATTTTACGATAAGTGTTCCCCGTAGTGGAGAACTCCTAAAAGAGCTTGCCTTTTGTGGCAGAAAATCCGGGAGGGATTTTGATAAATTTCAGGAGTGTAAATTAACAGCGCAAGCAGGCCGGGTGGTGGACGTGCCAGTGATTAAAGAATGCTACCTTCATTATGAATGTGAAATCATTAATAAACAACAACTTACACCGGAATTTTTGAACAGTGATCTTGAGCGCTGTTTCTATCAGGGTTCCGATTACCACACTTTATATTTTGGAAAGATCTTGACTTGTTATACAACCTGAGGAAGTGCAGAGCCGGCAAGCGACTGGCCTTATAATAAAAATCAAGGTATAGTATATTCTTCCAATGTTAGTCGCTTTGCGGCAATGACTAAAGCAGTTTTTTGTCCCACATACCGTAAATGCCACGGTTCATATTGATAGCCGGTAGTTTCTTCCCTGCCCTTGGGGTAGCGGATAATAAACCCATATTTATGAGCGTTCTCCTGCAACCACCGGCCTTCTTTGGTTTCCCCAAATTCTTCGATTAATTGGTAACCGACTGCGGGAGCGGAGACGTCAATGGCCAATCCGGTTTGGTGCTCGCTCTCACCGGGTCTGGCGCTGACTTTGTTGGCTTCGGTTTCTCCTCTGATTTTACTATTATGGGTGAAGATCTCCTGCTGTCTTAGGTATGAGCGATAGGCGGACACGCCCGCCAGTCGCAGACCATCACGTTCCGCTTGGTCGAAGAGCATTTCCACTGCGCGTGCTGCTTCTTGACGCATCTTTCTTTTTGGTAAATCTTCAGTAAAAGAAAAAGGGATATTGGGGACTACCAAATCTTTAGGCACATATTCCGCAGAGAGGACCCGTTCTTTATTGACTAACACTGTAACGGAATCTGCAGAAGCTGCCGGGATTTCTTGTCTTTTTGGGATTAGACCGGTATGGTTAGGGATAACCAGATAATAATTATCTACCTGCTTAATCATTTTTTTTACACCTTTATTCTTTTTTTGATCCATACTTATTTTACCCTCGCCCGCTTTGTTCGCGACAAAAAGAGATTTGGGCTGTCCGCTGTAGCGCAAAATTTTTATTGACGAAAAACAAAAAACTATTATAATATATTGCACAGCTGGTTAATATTGTTAATTATGAGAGTTTTATCCTGCATGGTGGAAAGCCCTTTAAGGCGGGAAAAACAGAACTGAAAGTAAGACGGATTGAGGAGGACGATTTATGGATTTGGAATCGATCTTTGAAGGACAAGTATTGCAGACTCGTGAAGAGGCGCTGGCTGTATTGGAAAGGAAAGGGAGTATTCGGTTGCTTGAAGCCGGGCCGGATGTACGGATTTATTGGTTTGGCACTGCTTCCGGAGAAAAGGTCCGGCTTCGTCTTTATAATGACGGCACCTGTGAAATTGTCGCATAAATGGTGTTAAGAAAAGAAGTAATACAACATCCAAGCTATTAAGGTTATGTAGAAGAAAAGAGCGGGGGAAAACTGAAGAAAGCATAAAGAAGTCATAAAGTTTGGCCGATAATAGATATGGGGAATCTTACGAAGGAGAGAAGGAAGATGCATCTAGACGGCGTTCGCCAGGTCAGGTTGGTTAAGGATAAACCGAAAAGTCTTATCAACCGGACAGAGAATCGAAATCTAAGACGAAGAATATGCGAATCTGCGGTTTTGGAATTGGGTTCCCCTGATCTGCGCGAAACCGGCATCTATCATCTACAAATCATCAAAAACCCCAATCAATTCGGAAAACACCAAATAAATGATAGTAAAGTTGAGACCCTGCGCTCCATGGTGGAAAAAATGATATTTAAACAGGCTTTAGCAGGTTCGGAGGCGGAGGAAGAATATTGGAACGCCACTGCTACCTCCCAAAGGGTCATTGAATTGGCAAAAACGCTGGCTATTGATGACCCGGACCAGGCCTACCAGATGAAAACAGGGTTTATTAAAGGTTTTCATGATGCGCAGGAGTTATATGGCAAAGCTCTTCCCCAGGTATGTACCGATACCTTAAGATTAACTACCGAGGCTTTTGATTCTTGGATTATTAAGGTTAAGAATAAAGAGTAAGAGAGGAATTCTTTTCTTATTTACGGTTGAGTCCATCGACAAAAGGCAAGTTGTGCTTGTTACTAAAGGGACCGTCTACACAGACGGTCCTTCACTTATTAGTAAAAGAAACTATGTAAAGAAGAGAGTTGTCTAGGGCAAAGCAAATCAGATTTTATTCATGCAGAGGAAAATCCAAATCCTTTATTTCCTCTGCAGCTTTAGTTATGGTGATGATCTTTTCCTTGGTAACCAGTCCTTCAGGGAGAGATGAGGGATCCAGCACTAAACGGTAGGTTCCGGGGGTCAGCAGTAAATAATAGTCTCCTTGTTGGCCGGTCATCACGGAGTATCTTCCGTCCACCGTCATCACCTTTACTCTGCGCAAAGGTTGATCCGGTTGATCATAAAGACCGTTTTGGTTTACGTCAATAAACACCCGGCCGGAGACAGAACCGACGATTTCTATACCCAGATCCACCGATTGGGTGGAGCCGGCGGTAACGGTCAGTAGTAAGTCTTCATTAACTGCCCGGTAATTAAGGGGTAAGGTAAAAATATTTATCCTGATGCGGCGAATCCCAGGCGGGATACGATGGAAGATAAACCTTCCCTGCGCATCTGTGGTGGCCAACGCAATGTCATCCACTGACACCTCGATTCCCGGGACGCCCTTTTCCTCTTCATCCATGAGGCCATTGGCGTTTTCATCCAGGAAGACCCGGCCGGAGATGTATCCGTCGTGAATACTTCTGCTTTTGTCTCCTGGGAGGAGTCCGTGGGGGGTAAAGGCAAAACCACCGTCAAGCTCAATGGAGATTTGGTATGATTCGACGTCTCCCACCGGAGAGCCGGGTTCATAATAATAATTACCGGCTATTCTAAAATAGGTTTCCGGAAAAATTTCTTTGTAATATGACGTATATAAGGACCATTTTTTCCAAGTAAAATCATTCCTGGCGAGTGCACTGAGACCTACTCCCAGCCCGAGATAGGATGAGTCTTCATTTTTCTGCCAGAAGGTTAGGCTTAATCCGTTTTCTTGACTTTTATCCCCGTTCTCCCTTGCAGATTCGGAGAAGAGGTAAATAGAATACCGACGTTCAGCTTCCAAGCCAAGTCCTACTTTCAACCAGTAGTTATCCAAATGATATTCTTCCACTCCTGGCCCCGCTGCGGAGATGGTCTGCTCCTCTTCCCCAATCCAGCCAAATTCCAGACTTTGGTTAGAAAGACCTCCCGAGCGCCAGCTGAGTTCGGTCCGTTTATGCACCGTTTTGGGCTCATCTTCGGCGAAGCGGTTAGTTTTTCCGAAAAGACCCGTGATATGTCCTGAGAGCAAGGGAAAGGTCACTCCGGCTTCCCGGGTGGACAGTGATTCTCCTATAGTATTTTGGTCACTTTGATCCCGCTGAGCGCCACGTAAATAAACCAAGTAATTCCGTTGCGGTCGCCAGTAAGCCCCCAGCTCGTATTCGTTAACCCGGCCTTCTTCCGGTTTGGCGAAGACTGGACGGAAAGTCTCCGGTTGATAATAATATGAAGTTAAAAGCGTCGTACCTGGAAGTCCAAGGTTTAGTGAAGCACGCCCGGCTCTCCCCATGTCGGGCCCAACAAGCCAAGCCCTAGTGTCAAAGGTCAGGTTCGGGAGGAGTTGCCAATTAGAGAATTCGCTGACCTGCAGGATCTTATCGGAGTTATTTGTTTTTTCGATGGCTGCCAGATTGAGACCAACAGTGGCGTTAGAAAAGCCAACCAGCAGTTCGGAGACGGAGCTGAAGAGGTTTTTATGTGTATTATAAAAATTTTTTTCTTGGAATCCCAGAGAGGTTAAAAAGTGGATGGAGCCGGGTTTTACATAGTTATCCCGGGGGAGGAGGATCCACTTTTTTTCGTCAATCAATACCTCTCCCGCCTTTATCAATAGGCGCATTTTATGGCTTCTCCGGGGAACCAACCATAATTCGAAGACATACTCCCCGTCCTCCACGGTTTTAGTCTGATATAAGAGATCGTCCACCCAGAGCTCCACAGTGCAACCTGCCGGCGCCTGGCCATGAAGTAGAGGTTTCCGCTCCATATATAACGGGCGCCAATCAGGCGTGGCATAGGCAACACCTGTGGATTGCCAGCTGTAGGGATAGAAGGCGGCATAAGGCAGCTCCACAGTGCCCAGCTGCCAATAGCCCAAATCCGTCTCTTTTTTCCAAAGATACTTGTAGAGATTAAAATTATAGTCATGGGTATTAAAGTCATACTTCATTGCACCGCCGATGCTTAATTGGCCACCTAGGATCGTGCCTCCGGTTTCCAAGGAGAGAACCGTGGTCAAGTTGGTGTAATCCGGAGGGGTGTAAAAGGAGTAATCCGAATAATTCAAATAAGATATGCGGTTAACCGGTTGAAAAGGGTCATGCTCAACAAGGGGTTCTTTAGAATCCGGTTCTTTCTCTTCAAGTAGAGCGGAGTTAGGCAATCCCCACAGAGAAATCTCCAACTGTGAAGAATTCCATAAGGCGGAAGCACCTGTTAAGATCTGAAAATTGCTCAAAGACATAAAGTATTCATCGCGTACGGGAAACCAATAGCCTTTAACGGGGACTTTAACTCCTGCCAGGTCCAGTAAATCTTCCTTTATGTACAGGTAGTTGATTTTCTCACGATGGTGCGCTGTGCTGATTGCCCAGCTGTCTTCCTGAGCGGACACTTCATATCCACAGTAAAGTGCGAGGGCGCGGATGGGCACATAAGGTTCTTCCTTGATCAGGACTTCAAGAAGAGCTGAGCAGGAAGGGAAGAGGAAAAGGACGATTGAAAAGTCATTTTCCTTTTTTATCTCCGTGAAGTTGAGAGGAACAAAGATCCCTCCGGTTTGCCCTTTAGCCGTTTGATAAGACAGAGACAGTGAGCTGATTAACAAGCAGAGTAGTAAAACGTTTTTTTCCTTCAATGGGCTCACCCCTTACTCGGCATTAACTTCAAAAGCGGTAGTATGCTTTATACCGGTGTTGCCCGGTTCCAAACCATATTCTGCCAGATCGCCCGCATATAACGGCGGGACAAAGGAAAACTCACTCTCTACATGGTAGAGACCGGGAGGAAGTTCCAGAGGCAACTGGCTGGTGAAAAAGCGGGATCTGCCTGGAAAGACTACATTTCCTTTGTAAAAGCCTTCACCTAAGACCGTTTTATTTCCGTCGAGCACCTTAAACCTTCCAGTGCAGCGTAGATGGGCGTTGCCACTGGAGTTGATTTTACACCTGAGTTGCAAGCCGTTATCTTTGCAATAATCGATGAAGACTTCTTCCAAGGAACCGCGTCTCGTTACGGGTGGGGTGTATCCATAGATAGTGACCAGAATGTTACTGACCATTGTCAGAGCGGTTTCCTCCACCGGTTCGCCGGCAAAGAGAATGGCGCACCGGTGTTCTCCAGCAGGCGCCTGAGCGGGGGGGGTAAGGCTAAATCTTACTACTTGCCGGGCTCCGGGCGCCAATTGAAAAAGGCGGGGATTAAATCGCAACCAGGTGGCACAAGAGCTGGATGCCTCTCCAGGTATGGTAAATAGAGGATTTCCCTCTTCATCCATTTCCCAATCCCGGACATCTACCCCGATCCGTAATGTGTCTGTACCATTATTAAGTATAGTAATGGCTTGAGTTTCTACTTTACCCGGAGTGAGCAATAGTTCAAAACGGGAGGGTTGGATAATTAATTGGGTGGTACTTTGGCCGCTGGTGGAAAATAATAATGTAAGAAGCAAAATACCCAGAGAAGAGAGGATTTTTCTTTTCTGCTTCATGTCCTTACCTCCAGAGTGGTTTCTCCGTATACAATACCCGGCTTACATGGAAAAGGTTAGCAGAAAGGATCTAAGGGAAAGAGGCGGACCGAAGTCCGCCTCTTCGGGTTATTCTTGATACGCAGTGAAGTATACGGCAAAGCTGTACTTTCCGGGGGTGGTCGTGCTGTCCACCACACCGCGGAACTGATAACTTCCCAATTCTTGGCCGTCGTTACCGGTTGGTCCGGCGGCGTCCCAAATTGGGGTCATACTCCAGACATTTAAGGGTTGCCAATTGTCACTGTCGGTTTTCCGGTATTCGAAACCCAACCTATTTTCCTGGTCGATCTGGTTTTCAAATTTGCTTTGCCTAGCGGTCCGTACGACATAATCGGTGCGGCCGATCCGGGCGGCCCAGGGGGCATTGGAGTATACCCAGACCTCGTACGCGCGGCTTTCCACGTAGGTTGCCTCTTGTCCGGGAACGGGAGTGACCTCTTTTCTAAAGGAATCGGTTAGGACTCCACCCGGAAGCCAATCATTGGAAACGTCCTTAACTCCGTTAACACTAAGGATGAGTAAAGGTCTGACGATTAGTTCGGCTGGAACGAAAACAGTAGCATCGACTTTGTGACCTTGGGCAAAGGCCGGCGCCGCGGCCAGGCAAATTAAGAGGAGAAGAATGAGTAGAATGTGAGTGGCCTTCATCAATAGTCACCTCCTTTCGGCAAAAGCTCTTCCTGTGCAGGAAGAACGGAAAAACGTAGATAAAAAGGATAATCACCAGCCCGCAGAGGGGCAGAAGGGGCTTTCTGCCAATCCAGGACCAGCCGGTGGTCTCCTCCTGCTTCGCCTCGAGCCAAACAAATTATTTGGTTGGGTAAAACCAAAACTGGAGTGGAGGATAGAAAGTGAGTTGCCGCCGAGTGGTACAGGCTGTTACAGACCAAAGCCAGGTTTTCGTGGGACTTCGTTACTTCCACTTGTAACACCCAGGGGGCATTAGCGTGGATTTGTAACGAAAGCTGCCTGTCCACATGGTGATCATCTGTAATGTGTAGACGGCGGAAGGATTGAGGCGTGATCACGGCCAAAAAGGGGACTTTTAGTTTGAGCAGTTCCCTCTGGATGATTCTCTCCTGACCGGTGATCTCTAATATAATGTTTATGGGTACTTCATAGAGACCAGGGGTGGTCATCCAGTCAAACTTCCAGATTAAAGGGATCCTTTGCCAACGTGCCCCTTTTCCTGATACTTCCTGTCCTAAAGGAGAGGTAATCTGATGATCTTCTGATGAAATCTCCCATTGCAGCCTCCAACAGGTGTCGGCCACCACTTCAACAAGGAGTTCTCCTCTGGCTGTGATCAGGGAACTCGTGATACCGGAGGGTAGAGGATCCAAGCGAAAAAGATCCGAAGAGATCTTTAGGAAGGCCTCGCGGGGAGCGGCCAGAGAAGAGCAGCCCAGAAAAAGCAGGGTGGCTAGAACCGATACGAGCAGGTGGTGTCGTATACACGTCCATGTACACGCCTCACCTTTCTGTCCATTTGTTTTCAAGTTTTTACCCCCAATTTTGAATCTAAAAAAGTCTATGTAATTTAACAGATAATATGACAAAAAAAATAACAGGGTTAACCCTGCTAGAAAGAGTAAGATCATTAGCTTTATAAAGTATTTAACATTCCGTATGCCCGCAGGCTAAACATTTGGCGCACCCTTCAAAGTAACCGAAGGCGTACATTCCACAGGAGGGGCAGAGATTAAACCCGGTCCGGGAACCGCCTACTTTATCTGTGCAGCTTGTTTGAGCTTTTTCCTGAGGGTTGGTGAATTCCAAGTTGCCCTGGACGATGGAGGGTTCTTCCTGCTTACGATGTTGTGTGTAGGCATAGAGGAATTGTCCGATCGCATCAGGAACGGAACGGGTGCGCTGGGGGCCAAAACCTACCGAGCGGCTGCCGCCGATGCCGATCAGTTGTTTAGCCACTTCTTCGGGATCTATACCACAGCGAAAGGCCAGAGAGACCAAGCGGGCAATGGCCTCTGTAAAGGCCATGATGTCGCTTCCCGCTTTACCGATTTGGGCAAAGAGTTCAAAAGGCAAATCTTTATATAGGTTAAGGGTCAAGTATAAAGTCCCTTCCGGAGTACGTTTACTGTCCGTGATTCCGGTTAAGCGAGCCGGCCGAGGCAAGGGTTTGATCTTCCCCCAGACCGGGGAGGAAGTGCCATTATGAAGAGATAATTCTGGGGAAGAAGTCGTGGTTTTAATCCCTTTTTGCATAGGCTGGTGGGCAATGGAGCCGTCTCTGTAGACGGTCACACCTTTACAACCCAATTGGTAGGCCAGTCGATATACAGAAGCGACCTCCTCTATAGTAGCGCTTTCCGGAAAGTTTACTGTTTTGGAGACAGCATTGTCTGTAAATTTTTGAAAGGCGGCTTGCATCTTGACGTGCCATTCCGGTTTAATTTGATGGGCGGTAACAAAGATCCTTTTGATCTCTGCCGGAATCTCCGGAAAGTCGTTCAAGCTACCCCCATCGGCCAGAGTGTTGATTACTTTATCCGTATAGAAGTTGTTTTCTTTGGCGACAGCGGTAAAGAGCGGATTCACTTCAATTAGACGGTCATGGTCCAGGATTTCTCTGGTAAAGGCCAAGCCGAAGAGGGGCTCAATTCCTCCGCTGGTGCCAGCGATAATACTGATCGTACCGGTAGGCGCAATTGTTGTGGTGGTGGCATTCCGGAGGCGGGGGAGGCCCGGACGGTCGTAGATACTGCCGGAGAAGTTGGGAAAGGCTCCCCGCTCTTCCGCCAGAATGGCTGAGGCGGCCTTGGATTCCCGGTCAATGAAGCTCATGATTTGTTCCGCTAAGGTGAGGGCTTCTTCTGAATCATAGGGAATCCCCAGTTTAATCAAGAGTTCGGCCCAGCCCATCACTCCAAGACCGATCTTCCGATTACCCTTGCACATTTCTTCGATTTTTGGAATGGGGTAGTGAGTGGCGTCAATCACATTATCCAAGAATCTCGTACTCAGATGAACGGTGTTCTTTAAATCCTCCCAATCCACGGTTGGCTTGTCTTCTCCCGTACGAACCATCAGGGAGAGATTGATTGAGCCAAGAGTACACGCTTCATAGGGAAGAAGGGGCTGTTCACCACAAGGATTGGTGCTTTCGATCTCCCCCAAGGCCGGGGTGGGGTTTGCCTCGTTAATCCGGTCGATGAAGATGATCCCCGGTTCACCGGAGGCCCAGGCTGCATTGACGATTAGATCAAAGATTTCCCTGGCGTTTTCAGAACGCACCGGCGCTTTGGTTCTGGGGTTGATCAGCGGGTATGATTCTCCCTTGGCAACAGCCTCCATAAAGGAGTCGGTTACAGCCACAGACAAGTTAAAGTTGGTGTATTCGCCGGTGCCTTGTTTGGCGGTAATGAACTCCCGGATATCCGGGTGATCCACACGTAAGATGCCCATGTTAGCGCCTCGCCTGGTTCCTCCTTGTTTTATCGCTTCTGTGCTGGCATTATAGACCTTAAGGAAAGAGAGGGGGCCACTGGCAACTCCGCCGGTACTGCCAACCAGATCATTCTTCGGGCGTAGCCGAGACAGGGAAAAACCCGTACCTCCCCCGCTTTTATGAATGAGGGCGGCTAGTTTTAGGGTTTCGTAGATGGATTCCATAGAGTCCTCAATGGGTAGAACAAAACAGGCAGCTAATTGCTGTAGATCGCGACCGGCATTCATCAAAGTCGGGGAGTTGGGGAGGAATTTTCCTGTGTTCATTAGGTTGAAGAACTTTTCTTCCCACTCTTTGGCCTGTGAAACTGGACAGGTATATACTTCCGTTTCAACTTTGGCGATGTTCTTCGCCACCCGGCGTAACATTTCTTCCGGAGTTTCCACGATTTTTCCGTTTTCCTTCCTTAAGTATCTTCTTTCTAAGACCGTGCGTGCGACCTTTGATAATTTCACGTTATCCGCTCCTTCCTTGGTGGTAATGGTGAAAAAAGATCCGATATATTTATGTAGGAACAGCTGAAACTGTACAGCTTCTTTACACTGCATGGTTCGATCCGGCATTAATTTTGTCCGGTTCAGTAGGAACCGGACCAACCACAAGATATTGATCATTTTATATTTTATCCACAACATCTTGAGATGTCCACCATCATATCTGTCCACAGGAATGGAATTTAGCCCGCAGATGATCCTAGCAAAAAAATATAGGGCTTTGACAGAGTAATTCTGACAAGCCCTATTTCCAAAAGGAACTTTTACTTCTTTCCCTTTTTAAATCTCCTTCTTTGTGAACGCCATCACTGTTGGGTTGTGGATGATTCGGTTTTTTTATTTAATAAAGGTAGAATAATGCTAGAGACTGGTTGTTGCAGGAGGATGGTGGCGATTAAGGGGAGGGCAACCTCTGGAGGGAAATAGCTTAAAGCGATCACAATTCCTACTCCGTTGTTGCGGAGGCCGATCACAAAGATGAAAGTCCGGGTCAGGACAGGGGAATATCCCATGAGACGGGCTACCCAGTAACCAAGAGTCATATTAAAAAGGAGAAAGGTGAGGATAACCAAGAAGAGGCCGGGGAGGTTTATAGAGAGGGATTGTGTTTGTGCAGAGGCGATATTAACGGCTATGATGAAGCTCAGTGAAAATTTGGCGTAAAGCCCTCGCCAGTGCGCACGCGTTGTTTTATTTCGTCCCTTTGTCAGTTCATGGATTAGAACTCCAATCAACGTAGGGATCAATACCATCTGCAACAAACTGAGAATCAGGCTTGAAGCATCGAAATCAACAGATTTTTTTAGAAATAAAGAGATCAGAAAGGGTACCGTCAGCGGGCAGAGTAAAGAGTCAATAGCCACTGCGGATAAAGCCAGGGGAAGGTGGCCTCCGGCTAAACCTACCCACAAAGTGGAGGATACGGCAATGGGAATGGCAGAAGTTAAAACTAGACCAGTGAAAAAAGGTGAATCAGGACCAAACGCGAATTTCCCCAAAAAAAAGGCGAATAACGGGGAGATGCCATGAACACACAAGAGAATCAGGAGTAAAGGGAGGGGAGAGGAAAATACTCTCTCCAGGTCACGAAGACTGGTCTTTAAGGCCTGCGTTAAGGTGTATAAGGCAAAAACCCATGGGACAAGCGGTTTTAAAAAAATGAAAAAATCCGGAAAGGCAAAACCCAGGATTAGGCTGGTAGTGACGATTAGATAAGGTTTTTTCTCCAGAAAGCTGTTGAGTCTTGCTGTCATCATCTGGACTTCCTTTACTATGAAATGATTAACACAATAGGGGCGGTAATTACTAGCAAGTTACCTAACCCTATCAACCGGGAGCCTGTGTAAGTATTAGCCGTTTCGGCCGGTTTATTACGGGTATGAAGCGTAAAAACTGTAAAAATTCTCCTCTATATCACCTCCGTATATATCTGGGGCGCATATTTTGGGGATAGGATTAATTACCTTGAAAGATTTGTTAAGCTCTATCAATACTTCTATCGAGGGTTAAAAAATCCTGCTATATCAGAAAAAAGTAAGACTAAGGAGGTAAAATAAATGGTGAGCCAGGAAGAATTGAGCATGATTCCTGCTAAACCAGGGGTTTATATAATGAAGGATCAAACGGGGCAGATCATTTATGTAGGGAAGGCCGTTTCTTTACGCCACAGAGTTCGTTCATATTTTCAACCCTCGGCTAAACATTCGCCTCGGATCGCCAGTATGGTGGAACAAGTGGCCGGAGTGGAGGTCATCACTACTTCCTCCGAAGTGGAGGCTTTAGCCTTGGAATGCAACTTGATCAAAGCCAACCGGCCCAAATATAACGTACGCTTACGTGATGACAAACAATACCCATGGTTGAAAGTAACCTGGCAGGAACCTTATCCCCGGGTTTTTATAGTGCGGCGTCCGCAGAAAGACGGAGCCCGCTATTTCGGACCATATACTAATCCCGGTTCCCTGCGGGAGATCTTTCGTCTGTTGCGGAAGGTTTTCCCTATTAGAACCTGTAAGAAGCAGCTTTCTTCACCGGAGGAGGAGACCGCGCGCTCACGGGAAATACGGCCTTGCCTGAATTATCACATTGGAAGATGCCTGGGACCTTGCAGCGGGACGGTGGATCCTGCGGAGTACCGGCGGAATGTTCAGGACTTTTGCTCGGTGTTGGAGGGTAATTCTGAAGGATTAGTCACGGCTTTGACCGAGAAGATGGAGGAAGCCGCAGCCAATCTGGAGTATGAGAAGGCTGCGGCCTACCGGGATAAATTACGGGCTTTGCGCCAAGTGGTTGAACGTCAGGTGGTGGTCTCTACAGAAATCAAAGATAGGGATGTTTTCGGTATAGCCAAAGCCGGAGAGGGCTGCATGGTTTTAGTGCTGCAAATCCGTAGGGGGAAATTGATCGCTCGTGACTCATATTATTTTCCAGGGGGTGATTTGGAGGAACAGGAAGATTTTTTCCGGGCATTTCTCTTGCAATACTATGATGACCGGGATTTTATCCCCAAGGAAGTCCTGATCCCCTGCCCATTGGCGGATCAAAAGGTAATCACAACCTGGTTTCGGGAGAAGATGCAAAGAGCGGTTCAGCTCATTCATCCTCAAAGAGGAGAGAAGCGCCGCCTATTGAAGATGGCTATGGATAATGCAGCTACTGTTCTGAATCAAGAACTGATCAGGCGGGCAGAAGAGGATGCTACGGCCGCCCGGAGCCTGGACAGGCTGGCTCAAGTCCTGGCTTTACCGGAAAAGCCTGAAAGAATTGAGGCCTTTGATATCTCAAATTTTCAAGGAGCGCAACCTGTGGCCTCAATGGTTGTCTTCGTGAACGGACTACCGAAAACTGAAGCCTATCGCCGTTTTAAAATACAAGGAGTGACCGGAATCAATGACTTTGCTATGTTGCAGGAAGCGGTGAGGCGGAGGTTTACCCGTGGCTTGAAAGAAAGAACAGGAGAAATGGAAGGAAAAGGATTTGCCGTTTTCCCGAACTTATTGGTAATTGACGGGGGAAAGGGACAACTCAGCGCAGTGATGGAGGTCTTGACTGAACTGGGATTAGAAGAGCAACCAGTAATTAGTCTGGCAGAAAAGGAAGAAGAGATCTTTCTTCCTAACCGTTCTGCTCCACTTGTTCTGCCCAGAACTGATGAAGGCTTAAAACTTTTACAAAGAGTGCGTGATGAGGCTCATCGTTTTGCTGTGACCTTTCACCGTAGTTTACGGGAGAAAAAGACTACACATTCTGCTTTGGATGGAGTGAAAGGGATCGGTCCGAAGCGAAAGAAAGCCTTGTTGCAGCATTTTGGGTCAGTCAAGCGAATTAAAGACGCTACCCTGGAGGAGCTGATGACAGTGGAAGGGATGACTGAAAAGGCAGCTCGCGCGGTTTTACAGGAATTAAGGGAACTTTAAGCGTTTGTAAGCCGATCAAAGGTGTCTTTTTTCACAAGTATCTACGGGTTGGTACGCAATTGCGTAATGTTCTCCAATTATAACTGCTCTTTCCAGAGGCGCCATTATATACATTACCGGATTTAGCAGGAGTTTTAATAAAAAAAAAGAAAAATAACGGCGTAAGTGGACGGTACTTTGAAAAGCAAATAATTCACTCTTTGCTACTCCGTATTCCCGGATTGATGTGAGAGGAGGTGAAAAACGACTTGGCATTGACCGGGAGACCGGGTAGTAATTCATCATAACAATAGACACAGCCGGAGAAGGAGAAGATGAGGTAACCAGGAAGGCTCATCAGGTTCCTTCTCTTATCGCAGCAATCATCGGTGCCTAAGAGCAATCGCATCAGAATCAGACTAATATTCACAACCAAGGAGGAACAAGATTCATGAAACGCATCATAGCACTAGTCTTAGCAACATTAATGTTAACCGTCGTCTCTCCGGTGGTGTTCGCCGCTGAACTGGATTTCTCCGGAAAAATTACTTCTCAAATCGGTTACTATAAAATCGATGAGGATAGAGAAGATCTTCCTTCATATTTCCACGGCGACTCCACCTTCTCGCTCAGCGCTTCTTTGGGTGAGAATCTCACCGCCGGTCTTTCTCTGAGCGGACTGGAACACATCTTCGGTGAACCGTGGACTGAAGATATTTCTGTTGAAGACAGGGCTCAGAAGTTTCTTGATTTAGAAAGTGTCTGGTTGGAAGCCAAAGGCTCCATCTTTCCCGGCGCTCCTGCCATGACCACCCGGTTAGGCGGATTGAACACCAACTACTCTCCTTATATCGCCGACCTGGACAACGCCGGTGGTGTAAACGGAATCAGCGTTGACAATATCAACATCGGTCCGGTCTCCGTTGGCGCTTTCTATGGCTGGAATAACAAGCGGGAGGACAAGGGCGCGCAAATCAGAATCAATCCTAACGAACAAGTAGAAGTCAAGGGGACCGTAGTCGAAGCCGACCAGCTCTACTACGAAGTTGCTGGAAAGGTCATCCCCGTGCAGAACCTGGAATTCGCCGCCACCTATGCTGCGGGTGAAAACGAAGAAAATGCTTTACTAGTCGAAGGGCAGTTGCGGGTAACCGAGAACACGACAGTTCGAGCCGGATACCGGAAAGTCACTGAGAACTTTGTGGATACTTCCGTATATGCCAATGAAGACGACATTCCAGTGGACAACGGGGAAGAAGGATTCAGTGTCGGCGCCACCACAAAACAGCTTGGTTTCGAATTGGCCGGAGATTATCACCTGTATAGCGACAGCGTCGAGTTCTCTGCCGCTCGTGGGATTACTCTGGCCGGTATGAACTTTAACACTAAACTTGAAGGTGAATACGGTATAGAAGATTCCGAGATGCTCGCTTTGGATGCGACTATTGGCTATGCTGCTCCGAACGGGATGACCATCTCCGCCGGATATGATTTCGTCTATGAGCATCCCACCTTCACAGCTGGTTTATCAATGGCTTTCTAAGTGATATAAGATAAAAACAGGGGAGCGATGCTCCCTCTGTTTTTATTTTACATATTTTCTCCAGAAAAAAATAAAATGTTATAGAAACAGTCAAATCTGACTTGCACCCTAGTAAGTCAGAGTATAAACAGACCGATCAGGTCATTATAAGCAAGATAGAAAACAGGAAAAAAAGAGCAGGAAATTTTGACTTTATGTCGAATAATTAAAACAAGAAAATGAGTCTAATCTGTATTTCTCAGTCAGAATGGGAAATGGCGTAATAATATTTAGTATATGATAAGACTAGGTCTAATCTATGGCTAAGATAAAAACGAAACAAGTCCTGTTCTGGTTGGAACAGGAGGTGGTATCTTTATTTTTTTTACTCAAATAAATAGTAAAAAAATACAACAGTATTTTATTTTTTTGAAATTATTTAAAAAACAAGGAGGAGTTTGAATGGCCAAAGTTATATTTGAGCATGTAAGCAAGAAGTTCCCCAATGGTATTTTAGCTGTTAATGACGCAAACTTGGAGATTAAAGACAAGGAGTTTATCGTCTTTGTCGGTCCTTCCGGTTGTGGAAAAACCACCTCGTTGCGGATGGTCGCCGGCTTGGAAGAGATTACTTCCGGGAATATTTTCATTGGTGACAATATCGTCAATGATGTGGCGCCCAAAGACAGGGATATCGCGATGGTTTTCCAGAACTATGCTCTTTATCCCCATATGGATGTCTACAATAATATGGCTTTCGGTTTGAAACTGCGCAAATTTCCTAAACCGGAGATTGACCGCAGGGTAAAAGAGGCCGCCAAGATTTTGGGTATTGAAAACCTGCTTGACCGGAGACCGAAAGCGCTTTCCGGTGGTCAACGGCAACGTGTCGCTCTGGGACGGGCTATCGTACGTGAGCCCAAAGTCTTCCTGATGGATGAGCCCCTCTCCAACCTGGACGCGAAACTCCGTGTCCAGATGAGGGCCGAGCTTTCCAAGTTACAGAACCGCTTACAGACTACAACTATTTATGTTACACACGACCAGGTTGAAGCCATGACCATGGGTGACCGGATGGTTGTGATGAAAGACGGTATTATTCAACAGGTTGGAAAGCCCTTGGAAGTTTATGATCATCCTGTTAACGTCTTTGTGGCCGGCTTTATCGGCACTCCGCCCATGAACTTCTTAGACGGTGTTTTAAAGGAAGAAAACGACCAACTCTACGTGGACTTTGGCGTCTTCCGGGTCGATGTGCCGGAAGGCAGATTTAAGACCGCTAGAAACTATTTAAATAAAGAAGTAATCTTTGGAATTCGTCCGGAGAATATTTTGGATCCGGAGTCTGCCGGTACGGAAGAGAACGCCATTGTCGTTACTGTTGATGTCAGCGAGTTGATTGGCGCCGAGAGTTATCTCTATGTTTCCAAAGGACCGCATAGTTTCGTAGCCCGGGTTGATGCGCATGTTAGACCGGAAGACGGCGCTGAGACCAAGGTGATCATCAATAATAATAAGATGCATCTCTTTGATAAAGACACCGAAAAGGCCATTCTATAAGCAGTGGACTTCCGTGTAGGTTTCTGAAGGCGCGAAAGTAAAAAAGATCCCCCACTTCCGGTGGGGGATTCTTGTATTGAAGGAGGTTCAGTATGGGAGAATACTATCTTGGAATCGACTTAGGGGGAACCAAAATTGCAGGTTTACTTGGGGATGAGCAAGGAAGGATTATAGCGGAGAAGACCATTCCCACTTTGGCCGAGGAGGGTGTGGAGCCGGTCATCAATAGAATAAAAAATTTAATCCGGGAGATTATGGGGGAAGTCTCTTCCGGACAAGTCAAAGGAATTGGTCTTTGCGCCCCGGGGCCGTTAAACATCAAGACCGGAGAGGTAATGCATGCGCCCAACCTTAAGTGGAAGAATGTACAGATTGTCAGTATTTTAGAGAGGGAGTTCGGTTTGCCTGTTATCTTGGAGAACGATGCGAATGCCGCCGGATATGGTGAGTGTATCTACGGGGCTGGGAAAGGCGCTGTCAATATGTTATATATGACTGTGAGCACTGGAATTGGCGGAGGAATTATCGCCAACGGCGAGTTGGTGTACGGTAGAGACTACTGTGCCGGTGAAGTAGGTCATATGATTGTTTTACCTGGTGGTCCCCTTTGTGGATGCGGACAACATGGCTGTATAGAGGCGCTGGCTTCCGGAACGGCTATTGCCCGCGCGGCACGAGAGAGGTTGGGGGCTGGAGAGCAGAGTATTATCTCGGATCTGGTTAATGGTGACCTTAATGCTGTCACCTCCCGTGAAGTGGCCGAGGCCGCCCGACAAGGGGATCGGCTGGCTGTTTCCCTACTGGATGAGGCCTTTTTTTACTTGGGAATAGCGATCGGGAACCTAATTAATATATTGAATCCGGAAACGATCGTGATCGGAGGAGGAGTAGCCAAGATGGAAGATTTGCTCTTTGATCGGATCAGCCGGGTATTACAGGGTCACGCTTTTCCGCATATGGTGTCAGGAGTCGGTATTGTGCCGGCGGTCTTGGCGGGGAGAGCAGGGACCATGGGCATGGTAGCTTTAGTGCGGAAGAGACTAAATTTGTAATATGAAAGTGCTCCCCTTGTCGGGGAGCATTCTCTTATCCTCGGGAACTATCGCCATAAACAGGAGTAAAATTACTTTCAGAATTGGAGTAGGGATAAGGCATCCTATAGAACTCTCTAACCGCTTGCAGCAGACTGTTGCTGATCAGTTCCGACATTTTCATCACCAGGCTCAAGCGGGTATTCTGCAGCACCAGATACTCCATGAACCCTCCAACATTGACTACACCAATAATGTGAAAGTTGCCAACCTCCGGCAGGGTTTTATTCACCCCGGTACCGGGTTGTAGAGGACCCGGCTTGATGCTGATGCAGCCGATGCTTTCCGACTTCCCCAAACAGGCGTCGATTGCAATGACCGGCGTTTGCGGGTCTTCGGTGGAGATCTTGTTCAGTGTTTCCTCCAGATTAACCGCGTGAACCGGATTATCTAAAGTACCATAGACTTTAATGTTGGGAAGGTTGGCTGCAGTTAATCTTGAACCAATGAGCGGTCCCAGGCTGTCGCCGGTCGAGCGGTCAGTGCCGATACATAGAACAGTCAGGTAATTGCCGGCTGCAGTCAATGTTTGATCCGGAAAGGAAGACGGTCTTTTATAAAAAGGATTCTCATCATAAACGCGGTTTAAATAGATCTTCAAATGTTTTGTAATCAGTGCTTGAGCTTCTGGATGGTTTATATGGACTCGGTAAGGAAAGAGACTGTGAAGATCCGAGGTTTTTTTGTAAAATGGAAACCACATCGGTTTGACATCCACCTTTCTTCAGAAAAAGTTCTATATAGTGTATGTACAAACAGATTATGGTATACATAAATTCTCAAAATGCGCTGTAATTGGCGGTATATAAAATTTATGGTATAATTATCCACAAAGATACAGTCTACTTTAGGAAGTTTATTGACCGCTCCGGCTCTACAGATCACTACCGTCCATTATGGATTGCGTCTAATACTGTAATAAGGATGGAAAAGAGCAGTGGGAAAAGACTTCTGGAATAGGTTTTTACTGAAGCTGTCTCCTAACAGCTCCGGCTGGTGGAAAAGCCTGGTTGGCTCCTGGTCATTTTGGTTATTTGTCTTTGTTCTGCTGGGAGTCTTCTCTTTTATGCATTGGTTTTACCAACCTTTCGTTTTTGAGCAAGATATCTTTATCGCCGGCGTACAAGTAGGAGACGTAGACCTGACCGGGCTGCGTAAGGATCAAGCTTTAGAAGCTCTCCGGGAGCGCTTTGAACCATGTCTTGATCAACCCCTGGTTATTGTGGACAATGGTTTCAGATTTTATTGTCTGCCGAGAGAATGGGGCTTTGCTTTCGATTATGAGGCAATGATGACCGAGGCCTTCGCACTGGGGCATGAAGGGAATATCCTTCGACAGTGGGCAGAGAGGCGAAAGATTAAGCAAAATCCCGTGGAGTGTCAAGCAAAAGTCATTACCGACCAAACGCTGTTAGGGGAGTTAATACGTCTGCTTGAGATGCAGGTCAATGTGGAACCTATCAAGTCAAATATTATTGTGAATAAAGAAGGACAGGTACAGCATACTCCCAGCCGGATGGGAAGGCAATTAAACACCGGCCGGTTCTTGGAACTTTTATCCGAGGGCATCAGTAGAACAGAAGAGAAGGAAGTAACTCTGCCGGTTGATCAGGTGAAGCCATCCCTGGTTGATGAAGAAGTAGCCAGCTGGGAGTTGACTAGAATAATAAGTGCTTATACCACTGAGTTTGATGAGAGTAATCCGGATCGAACCACCAACTTAAAGGTGGCCGTGGCCCGTTTGCATGGCGCTTTGCTCCCCCCGAAGCAGCAATTTTCTTTTAATCGTTGGATCGGTCCACGAAGCCTGCAACACGGATACAAGGAGGCTCCGGTGGTCTTAGAGAACGAGTTGGTTCCCGGAGTGGGCGGCGGTATTTGCCAAGTATCAACCACTCTGTATAACGCTTGGTTACTGGCTGGTTTTCGAGTGGATAAACGGCATAACCACTCGATTCCTGTTACCTATGTGGGAATGGGCCTTGATGCCGCGGTGGTTTATGGCGCCCAGGATTTGGCTTTTACCAACCCCCTCAAAACTCCGGTTTTGATCTCCGGCTTTATTGAGGGTAATACTTTGACCATTGCTTTATTAGGCAAGGTTGTGCAAAAATACCGCTATACGCTGGAACCAAAAATCGTGGAGAGAATTCCTCCCCAACTAGTGCGGGTGGAGGACCCTTCTTTAGAGTATGGGCAAGAGGTTGTAGAAAAAGAAGGGCAGGAAGGGTTTAAGGTGGAATTATGGAGAAAAGTATTTCTAGACGGAAAAGAAGTGCGTAGTGAGCGACTGGGGCTAAGTGTATATAAACCAAAACCGTGCCTGATCAGAGTGGGGCTTCGGAAACAAGAAATCATTGTCGACAGTGAGGAATGAAGATGCGATCAAAAAAAAATACCGGAGTAATCTTGGCCGCGCTCGGCTTTGTTCTGCTATTGGCCCGTCACAAACTAGTAAAACTGGGGTGGATTGGGTTTTGGCCTCTTTTCATTTTAGGCCCTGGTTTATTGTTTTTATTGGAGTATTTTAGTGGCTGGCTGATTCATAAAGATCCGACTGAAAAAAAAGAGTTATTAGTGCCAGGAGTTTTTTGTACAGGAACAGGAATCTTTTTATTCTTGTTTTCCTTGGAATATCTGCCATGGACTTATTTAAGTGGATTGTGGCCGGTCTTCCTGCTTTTTCTGGGGTTCGGTTTTTATGTGTCTTTCTGCGTTGACAGACAGGATCAAGGCCTGCTCATTCCAGGCGGGGTTCTAACCTTTGTCGGTGGGAGCGGTCTGGCGGTTTTCATAATTAAAGAACGTTTGTTTGTTCAATTCCGCTACGGCCCGCTTGTCCTTGGCATTTTACTGGCGATTGTTTTCGGGGGAGGCCTGAATTGGCGACGAAAGCGTCGCAAAGCAAATCAAACCAAGCGGGGATGAAGTAGTGTACTTTTTAGCGTCTTAGTTTTACTGTTATAGTTGAATAATATGCCTGGTGCTGCTCATCTGTTTGGATAGAAGATAGTAGTGCTTCTGGTGAGGAGGAGGTTATTTTTTTATGGTAAAAACGCACACTACTACAAGCTCTGGAGAAGAAGTGGAGCGGTTGGAGTCAATTATGGAACAGTTACGGGGAGATAACGGTTGCCCGTGGGACCGGAAGCAGACCCATCAATCACTCCGCCCTTATTTGTTGGAAGAGGCCTACGAGGTTCTACAGGCTATCGAGGAAGATCAGCCTGGGCATATTCAGGAGGAACTGGGAGACCTTTTATTGCAGGTAGTTTTCCATGCGCAAATTGGAAAGGAACGGGGCGTCTTTGATTTAGCATCCGTGATCAGAGGGGTAAATGAAAAAATGATCCGCCGCCATCCTCATGTCTTCAGGAGTAGCATCAGCAATCAAAACCCACAGATACGTCCGGTGCACGGAGTGGCTGATGTCTTGGATAACTGGGAAAAGATTAAAGCAGAGGAAAGAGCCGGTGGTTTCAACGGGGAAACGGACGGGCAAGGCACGGAAGAAGAGTCTATCCTGGATTCGGTACCTATCAACCTCCCCGCTCTACTTCAAGCGGAAAAGATCCAAAGAAAAGCGACCCAGGTAGGGTTTGACTGGTCGGATCTAAAAGGGCCCTTGTCCAAGGTCAGGGAAGAGCTTGATGAAGTAAGAAAAGCCTGGGAGGAGTGGCAGAGTTTTTTAAACAAAGGATCTGAGGCGAACCAGGGTAGTCAGGACCCCAAAATAGCCGTAAGACTCCAGTCCAAGGTAGAAGAAGAATTTGGCGACCTCTTGTTTGCACTAGTAAATACCGCCCGCTTTTTGGGGGTGCATCCGGAAATCGCACTCCTGCGGACAATTGAAAAGTTCCGACGCAGGTTTCGACGGATGGAGCAGCAGGCAAAGACTGAAGGGAGAGAATTTGCCGCTTTGACTCTCGCGGAGATGGATGAATTATGGGAGAAGAGCAAGGCAGAAGAGGAGAAGAAGGAGGATAATAACACCGGGCAAAAATAAAGAGGGTTTTCCTATGGATGCTCGCAAGAGATTTGAGTATTAATTCCCCTCCACCTAGCTAAACTAAGATAGGCGATCCGTTCAGGACACGCCTGCTAACCGGCTGGCCTTAGGTGTCGCTCGCCGCTACTACCAATAGCCGGATCGCTGTTTAAAATGAAAGAGGGGAGAAGGAATTGAAGCATAAGTATAAGCATATTGGGCTGGCGGTACTGACTGTGATGATTGGGATTACAGTCTCCTTCATCGGTTGTCCCGGACCGGAACGGAAGATTTTTGACCGGATCGCCAGAAAGCTGGCTGAGGAACCTCAAGTCTCTGTTTATTTTCACGAATCCAAGACTAAAAAGACCATGCCTATTGAGGAATATCTGCTTGGAGTGGTCGCCGGTGAAATGGAGAAAGGGTGGCCGCTAGAGGCCTATGCCGCTCAAGCCATTGTCGCCCGTACTTTTACTATGGACTTTATTGCGCAGGGCGGCACCAGAAAACAGCATAATACTGATATCTCTACGGACGAGGTAGAAGCTCAGGCCTATAACGCTGAAGCAATCACCCCAATCATCAGACGGGCGGTACAGATGACCAAGGGAAAGGTTATAACTTACCGCAATCGATATGTAAAGGGATGGTTCTCCGCCAGTTGCGGAGGGAGAACCGCTTTAGCCAGAGAAGGGTTGGGCTATAAGGGAAAAGAGCCTCCTTATATGCGATCCGTATCGTGTCCGGAGGAAAAAGTCATTCCCAAGGAAGAATTGTATTGGAAAGCCACTTTAACTTCTGCAGAGATGGCGGAAGCCCTCAAGAAGTTGGGAAAGTCCATTGGAACCATTCAACGGCTGGAAGTAGAGGAGAGGAGTAAACAATCTCATAGGGCGACAAAGTTAAATTTTATCGGTACGGAGGGGCGCGCCACTGTCCTGGGCGCGGATTTCCGCGTAGCATTAGATCCGCAAAAGGTTCGTTCAATATGGATTACGGATATTAATAACAAGAGTACCGGTATTGAGTTGAAAGGGCGCGGATATGGCCATGGAGTCGGCCTCTGTCAATGGGGAGCCCATGCTCTGGCCAAGGAAGGAAAATCTCCAGAAGAAATCATCAAGCATTATTATCCGTTGGCGGAGATTAAGGATCTTTGGTAAAAAGGCTCTTTCTTTTCCATCCCTTGTGTTACAAAGTCCCGAAAGGCGCATATGATAATTATAGCCCATGGGAATACGAGGCGTTTTGTCAAGATTGAAGTAGATGTAGCGCTTTGCCGGAAAGGACAGAAGATTGGGGGGTGGATTATGGAGGAGAAGAACACCAAGAGACTACACCAATTATCCCTCTCCGGGCGGGAAAGATTGTCACTGGAGGGTGTGACCAATGTCGGAAGTTTTGACCGGGAAGTGATTATCTTGGAGACGGAGAGGGGAGTGTTGACCATCAAGGGAGACGAACTACACATGAAACAACTTAATTTGGAACAAGGGAAACTATCCCTGACTGGACGGATCGACTCCTTGGTCTATTCCGAGGAGTCCTTGGCCCAAAGAAATAAAGGCTTCTTTGGAAAGATATTTAAGTAACCTTTTACTTTACCGATTCAAATGAAGGTACAGGTTAAGGCCTTTGTCATGCGCTAACGAGCGTCGACAGCTTCGGGAGATGCGTAGAAAACGGGGAAAACCCGTTCATTTTTTTATCCTATTAATTCCGGAAGGATTGATTGCCGAGATATGGAATTATTATAAGTATTTTGAATTTCATTACTGGGGGGATTAGATGGCACGCAGAGGAAGGCAAGGTGTTTTCCTTGTTATATGTTTATTACTGGTTTTTATTCTGAACGCAGGGGTCACATGGTCGGCCTTGGAAATAACCGATACCGGGGCGGAAAGTCGTTTTGGGAAGGTAAAGGCCCCGCCTCGTCCTTTACGGTGGAAGGTTCTGAAAACTGCTCATTTTGAGATCTACTTTTATCAGGGTATGGAAGAGTTGGTGATGCGTTGCCGAGATATTTTGGAAAATGAAGCTTATGAGCGCATATACCCGGATTTTGAAAGTTTTTACGCTCTTCACCCCTATAAAAAGATCAGGGTCATCATTTTTACCTCAAGAAAGGAGTATCAGAACTCCCGTGCGAACGGGCTCCCACTTTCGACCACCTCCGAGGGGGTGGCCAACATCCTGAACAATCGGATTGTGGCCATTCGCCAACCAACCTTCCAGGATTTAAGATGTGTCTTAACACATGAAGTGACGCACTTGATTACTTTAGGCAATAGATCGGCTTTATCCTCTTCGTTAGGGGGGCAAGTACCGGGCTGGATGGCCGAGGGATTGGCAGAATTCTATGAACCGGAAGACACCAGGTTTTTCATGCGTGAGGTCGCCTTAAGAGACGCGGTGCTTCGTGAGGAGTTGCATACTTTATCCCATCTGGAACAGATCGGGGGCAACCTGGACTATGCAGAGGCATGGTCGTTGGTGGATTATATCGCCCGTGTCCATGGTAAGGATAAGCTGCCCGAGTTGCTGATGGAAATGTTTAAACGGGGAAACAGGGATACAACCTATGAACGGACCTTGGGTCTTAGTAAACAGGAGCTGTGGGAGAACTGGAAGACGGATTTGGAGAAACGTTATGTGGCAGGAAAGGATAATCCCAGTATAAAACAGGAACACCTTCCTTTGATCGAAGGTTACGGTCACCAACAGGATCCAAAGATCGATCGGAACGGCCGGGTATTTTTCCTCTCTACGCATCAGAGTAAATTTTTCGACCTTTATATGTGGACACCGGATGGGTGTCGACGGTTGACCGAACAAACCGTTATCACCTACGACATAGCCCCGGACGGGCAAGAAGTAATCTTTATCTCCGATTCAGATGGGGAACGTAACTTATACAAGCTGGAGATTGAGTCCGGAAAAATCACTCCGTTCCCTATGGATTTGGCAAACCCGGTTGATCTGGCTTGGTCTCCCCAAGGAGACAAACTGGCCGTAGCTGTGAATACCAGAGGCGATACGGATTTATTCATCATCGATCTTCAGGGAAGGGTCTTGATGAAGGTGGCGGCCGGCTCTACGGATGAACGCGCGCCGGCCTGGGCGCCTGATGGAGAGAGACTCGTCTATATGCTGACCAGATTAGGCCGTCACCAACTGATGATCTGGGATGGAGAAACAAGTCGACCTTTGACCGTCCCGGATCGTGACTACTTGGAGCCGTTTTGGGGGACGGATGATTTTATCTGGTGTATTACCGGAGAAAACGGTTATTACCAGGCGGTGGCTATTGATCCGGAAGACGGTGAGGTTCATCAGGTTTCCGGCTTTCAAGAAACACTCTTGCATGCCGTCCCGGCGCCGGATGGGCAAATTCTGTCCGACGTCTACACCGGACAGGAGACCAAGATATATTTCTGGACGCCGCAGGAGGTGAAGTCCAATGAGTAGACATGTGCTCATTAAATTTTGGAAAATACTCTTTCTTCTTCTGCCTGTATTTCTGCTCTTTCCTGCAGAGAGTGGAGCGGAGGATGATCCGCCCTGGGAGAGTTATCGTCCGAAACTGGAAATGGAGATGCTTTACCCCGTTCTATATTATGATGAGCAAGACGGGTTTTTGGGCCTGCTTTATGGACAGATGAGTGATGTCTTACGCGAACATGATTTACGATTTATTTTTTATATCAATGAGTGGGATGACGAAGCGCAGTATGTGGTGGGATACACTAGGCACCTCGGACTGTGGTCTATAGGAGCCAACCTCTACTCGGGGCCTGTTTATTTAGGTTGTCTTTGGTCTCCGGGCTTTTCTGAATACCAAAATGGACTGAGTCTGCTCGCTAGTTATCATTGGAATAATGAATCACGCATAGATTTTCGTCTGCAATGGGAGAAGTTTGAAACAAAGGCCTATTCTTTGGTTCTGAAAGATCTACCGGAAGATGGGAAGGTTGTCGGGTGGGATATTACCTTGAATCAGGATACTCATGACTTGCTCGCGCAGAATGGAACCAGGCAGTATCTAAGTGTAGGCGGGGCATTCCCCATTTTCGGCACAGATTACGATTATTTGAAGATTGAAGGGGACCACCGCAGCTACCATCCACTGGGGAAGAGATTGTCCTTGATTTGGAGCGCGCGGGCGGGTAAGATTTGGGGAGATTATCCTTCACACCGGGGGTTTTTAGTAGGAGGAATTCAGCATACCAGTGCTAGCGCTCTTGGTAGCCTGATTAATACGGGCCTTTTAGGTTTTCTCTCCGATTCCGTGTTGCGGGGATACGACACAGACGCCTTTGTGGGTGACTCCTTTGTCATCTCCAATTTGGAATTAAGGGGATTGCTCTGGCCTGGTGACTACTATAACATTGGCGGTTTTGCCTGTATCAGTTCTTTATTTATTGATGCGGGCCAAATTTGGCGTCAGCAAAAGCAGTTAGCCTCCAAACCACCGGCCGCCTATGGCGTTGGGCTAAAGTTTTTGATTCTGCGTGGATTGATGTTGGGCATCGATTATGCGGTGCCTTTTGATCCGGGAGAGGATGCTAAATGGCATTTTAGTTTGGGAGAAGTTTTCTAATACGAAGTCTTCTAATGTGTCACAGGCGCATTCACAAGTTGCGCTGGGAAGAAAAGAAGCGAGCCAGGGCCATCAGGAGATATCGAGCGACGAGGCGCGCAAATACTAGCGCGTAGGTAACCTTACTACACTAAAAAATTACCTGCACCGAGAAGAAATATCAAAGGGAACCAGTAACAGCATGCTTTCAACACGGGTGACGAGCCACAAAAGACCAGTGAAGGCGGTCTTTCACCTTTGAGCCATGAGATCATATGTATAAATCTTCCTTCAGAGACCTAAAATGGTTACTGAAGGGGGTTTATTTGGATGTATAGGTTTTGCTTACATCAGCTGGGAATAATGATTACTCTTTTGGCTCTAGCCTTTTTGACCCGAACTTCATGTCAAGCCACGATCGCGGATCTGCCTTATATGAATAGAACCGTAATCGAGCAGAAGATTCTAGAAGCGGAAAGCGGCGGAGGTCGGCTTCGCCGGATCACCGGCGAGGTTTTGGTGGCGGGAAAAACCAAATTAACCTTGTGTACTGAGGAAGGGGTCATTCAAGATTTTTCCCTCACTGGCACGGATCTTTATTTAAACGGGCAACCAAGCAGTGGAGAGGCTTTACGCCCAGTTTATCCAGGCAGGAATTTTCAAGCTCGCCTTTATGTAGATGAAGAGGACAGGGTAAAGGTAGTCGAAGCCTGGTATATCGGAGGGGAAGGGCAATTAGTCCGTTTGCATCCACCGGATGGGGACGGGTATTTTTCCATTACTCTTCGAGCCCTGGATACCCCTGAGGAAAGACGGTTTTTGGTAAGTCAAGAACTGAATGAGGTAATCAAGAGTATCCCCCCGGAAACCTGTCTTTACTATCAACTGAATCTCAATGGAGAGATTGGCTACATTTTGCTCAGTCCGTAAAGGTAAACGGGTCTGTAAACCTGTCGAGATTATGGAACCTTTGCAGGATTACGGAAAAGTTTAGCGAAAATCATATGTACTAAAGGGCGGATGCAATGCATACAACCTAACAACAGATAAAAGAAAGGATTGGTTCTCCATGAGCATTACAGCGCTTGTTGTTGATGATTCTGCCTTTATGAGACAATTGATTAAGAAGATTTTGGAGACCGATCCTGAGATTAAGGTTGTCGGGGTAGCAATTAATGGCGAAGACGCCCTGAAAAAAGTGGACTTTTTTGATCCTCAGGTTATTACCCTCGATTTAGAAATGCCACAGATGGACGGTTTAACCTGCCTGAAGCGGCTGATGATGGAGAACCCTCGTCCGGTGGTGATCATTAGTTCTTGGGCGAAGGAAGGCGCGGAGGAAACTTTGAAGGCCCTGGAATTAGGGGCGGTTGACTTTATTACTAAGCCCGGGATTACTTCACCGGAAGATTTTTGGGAGCTCAAAGACGAAATTATTCAGAAGGTTAAGAACGCCTCTTTGGCTCATCCGGAACGTGCCAATGTGATCACACAAAAGAAGCCTTCTACGGAAATTGTCAAGGTTAGAAAAACCGCTTCCACACATCTGAAGACGAACAACCCCAAGGTGGTGTGTATTGGAGCGTCGACAGGTGGACCCCGCGCTCTGCAATATATTCTTACTCACCTTCCTGCAGATTTTCCGTTACCGATCTTAATTGCCCAGCATATGCCGGAGGATTTTATAGGAATTTTTGCCACCCGGTTGAATGGTTTGGTGTCGATCGAAATCAAAGTGGCTGAAGAAGGAGATTTGCTGGTGCCAGGGAGGGCGCTGATTGCTCCATCCGCTTTGCAGACCGGCTTAGTTGAGAAAGGTAATGAGGTGCGGATCAAGCTCACTAAGGAGTCAACGATTTACCGGCCGTCCATTGATCATCTTTTTTTCTCTGTGGCTAAAGTTTTCAAGGGAGATGCCGTCTCTATTTTGTTAACCGGGATGGGGGCTGATGGGGCGAAAGGCTTAAAGGAGTTACATTCACTTGGCGCCCGTACCATCGCTGAAGCGGAAGAGACGTGTGTGATTTATGGAATGCCGCGGGTTGCCGTAGAGATGGAGGCGGTGGAATACATTTATCCACTGGATCGTATTCCGGAACTATTATGCAGTCTAGTCAATCAAGGAACAATCCCGTCATAGAAAACGCAGGGATTGTTCGGCTTTCAAACTCTACTGTGCTCCATCGGATAAAAGGACAATTGGAGGACAAAAATGAGTTTATGGAGACTGTTGGAAAATAAAATAAATGAGATCCCCACTTTACCTGTGGTAGCCAATAAAATTATTGAAATTTTGGATAATCCCCGCTCCTCTGCAAATGATCTGGAAAAGGTGATCAGCATTGATCAATCTTTAACCGCTAGAGTTTTGAGACTGGTTAACTCCGCTTATTATGGTTTTCCCCGCCGAATTACTACAGTGGCCCAAGGAGTAGTCATTTTAGGATTTGATGTTATTAAGCATCTGACATTATCCGTTTCAATCGCAGATATTTTTCGATTGAAAGGGAATAGTCCGATTTTTGACCGTTCATCCTTATGGAAGCACTCTGTGGGCACTGCGGTTTGTGCGAAACTTTTAGCCCGAAAAGCTTCCCTACCCTTGTTGGAAGAGGCTTTTATCGCCGGTTTACTCCATGATGTGGGGATTGTCATCATTGATTACTATTTTCCGGAAAAATTTGAGGAAATATTGGAAATGATGGAGAGAGAACATATTCCTCTCATCAAAGCCGAACTAAGAGTATTAGGTTTTACCCATGCCTTGGTGGGAAAGTTGGTTGTAAAAAAATGGAATTTTCCGGACCTGTTGGTGGAGACGATTGGTTATCATAATAAACCTTTTCAGCACGACAACTATTGTGCCAATATCGCCTTGGTTTATGCGGCCGATGCCCTCTGCCGCCAGTTCGGGGAGGGGATGGATGGAGATATAACCGATCAACGTTTGGAGACGGAAGTGTGGTCTTGGTTAGGCTTGCCCTGGTCCGAAAGGCAAGAAGTCTTCCAGGAGATGAGTAAGGAGATTAAGAAGGCGGCGGAATTTGTGAACCTGGTTCCTTTAAGGACGGGATAAGTGATATACCTAGGAAATTGATGGGGTGGTTTATTAGAGATGCAATTGGTTGACTTGGAAACAAAGACTCTGGTAGAACTGCAATCAATGGCCAGTGATTACGGAATCGAGAATTATACCAGATATCGAAAGCGGGAGCTGATCTTTGAATTATTAAAGGTCTTGGCCACACAAGAAGGGCGGATTTTTTCCCAGGGAATTATTGAGATTCTGCCGGAGGGTTTTGGCTTTTTGCGGGTGGAGAATTACTTGCCCGGGCCGGATGACATCTATGTTTCCGTTTCGCAGATTCGCCGTTTTCACTTACGGACCGGTGATCTCGTAGCCGGACAGGTACGTCCGCCGAAAGAAGCGGAACGGTATTTTTCCTTATTGCGGATTCAGGCGATCAATTATCAAGATCCTGAAGAATATCGGCACCGCACCTTTTTTGAAGAACTGACACCAATCTATCCTCAGGAGCGCATACCTTTGGAGACGGATGGGAAAGAATTGGCCATGCGTTTGGTTGACCTCATTGCGCCAATTGGGAAGGGACAACGGGGTTTAATTGTCGCTCCTCCCAAGGCGGGAAAGACAACTCTACTTAAGAAGATTGCCCATAGCATCACCAAGAATCTTCCTGATACACATTTAATTGTGCTCTTGATTGATGAGCGTCCGGAGGAAGTAACGGATATGCTCCGGTCGGTCCAGGGGGAAGTAGTTAGCTCAACCTTTGATCAACCTGCGGATAATCATGTGCGTGTAGCGGAGATGGTCTTGGAGCGGGCTAAACGCTTGGTGGAACTGAAAAAGGATGTGGTTATTCTCCTGGATTCCATTACCAGATTAGCCAGGGCGTACAACCTGGTTGAGCCCCCCAGCGGCAGAACACTTTCTGGTGGAGTTGACCCTGGGGCCTTACACAAACCAAAAAGATTCTTTGGGGCGGCCCGTAATATTGAAGAGGGCGGAAGCCTGACTATTATGGCCACTGCCTTGATTGAGACCGGTAGCCGAATGGATGACGTCATTTATGAGGAGTTTAAAGGCACCGGTAATATGGAGCTTCATCTAGACCGTAAATTAGCAGACCGCCGTATCTTCCCGGCCATCGACATTATGCGTTCCGGGACGCGTAAAGAAGAGCTTTTACTGAATACCAGGGAATTAGAGATGACCTGGGTTTTACGAAAACTCTTAAGTTCCTTGGGCCCAGCGGAAACCATGGAGCTAATCTTGGATAGGATGAACTATACCGCCTCCAACGCAGAGTTGCAGGAGTTAATCTTGAATTCATCTTTTGCGGAGAATGTATTAACGAAGAGACAAAGAGAGAATGGAGGTTGAACTATCCCTGACTATCCCTGGAGGGATAGTTTTTTTAATTTAAACAAAAGGAGAAAAGGCAGTTTGGTGTCATAGGGGTGGTAGAAAATTTTTCTATGTTTAGGTAAATGAGGGAAGAGAAAAAATAGGCGTAAACATGAGCTTAAGAAGAGAAGCAAGATTGAAATAGGGAGAAAAATATTGATATTCGGCTTATAGTTTTCAAAAACCATAAAAATTTATGATATTGTTTTTTTTTGACCTTAATTAGGCCGAGGACAAAATGGACTGATCTTGTCATCATAAAAAAAAGGTTTTACAATGAAACCAAGGTCAGGAAAGGTCAAAAAGAGGTGTGAGCAATGCGTTCATTATCTGACCTGATTGAGCAGTATCTGCGTGAGCAATTGAAAGAAGTAGAAACTCTGGAAATACAACGAAGAGAATTAGCGCGGATGTTTCGCTGCGTCCCCTCTCAGATTAATTATGTTTTGGAGACACGGTTCACCATAAACCATGGGTTTTTAGTGCAAAGCCGAAGGGGGGGCGGGGGATTCATCCGGATTACCCGGCTCAATTGGGAACCTGGAGAAGAATTCTCCCAAATTCTCCAAGAGCTACTGGAGATCGGGGTTTCTCAAGAAGAAGCGGAATTTATTCTGAAAAGACTGATCCAAACCGCCGTTCTCGAATATAAGGAAGCCGTCTTGCTGAATCAGGTATTACAGGATGTGCTGAATAATGAAGCGGAGAGAAGTGGTCTGGACAGCGAGGAACAAAATCAACTGCGAGCCAGAGTCTTACGAGCATTGCTCTTGTTTGTTTCTGGCAGAGCTCCCGCTCGCTGACGTGTGGGTGAGGGAGTATTGAAAGGAGGTAAAGTTTATGTGGTGTGAACGTTGTAGTGAAAGGCCTGCGACTGTACATGTGACTAAAATCGTTAATGATCAAAAAACCGAAATGCATCTGTGTGAGGTTTGCGCTCAGGAAACTGGTGGTGATTTGGGGTTCTTATTTGAACAGAATTTTTCCTTCCCGAATCTTCTGGCCGGGCTCTTGGACAGTGAAAGTCTTTTTTCCACTGGAGTATTAGGTAGTTCCACGTTGCAACAAGGGGTTAAGTGCTCTTCTTGTGGATTGACCTTCTCTGATTTTCGTCAAGTCGGTCAGTTAGGGTGCAGTGAATGCTATAGAGGATTCGGTCAAAGCCTTGATCCGTTATTGAAGAGAATACATGGCAGCACGGTCCATGTTGGCAAGGTGCCGAGAAGAACCGGAGGCAAGGTACGCGTCCGTAAAGAAATTGAGGAGTTGCGGAAGAAACTGCAGCAGGCGATTAGTAGAGAAGCTTATGAAGAGGCCGCTCGAATTCGGGATGAGATAAAAGCCAAAGAGAAGGAGTTATAAGGAGTTATTACGGAAGGTGGTGTTTTCATGTCGCTTCAAGACAAGAAGGCTCAATTGATTCCTGCTTGGATCAGAAGTTCCGGCCCAGAGGATGGGGTGGTCTTAAGTAGCCGGATCAGGCTGGCCAGAAATTTGAAGAATATACCCTTTCCCCATTATGCGGGGGAGAAAGCGTTGGAAAGCGTCTTGGATCAAGTGGAAAGGGCGATCGATCTATCGGGGAATAAGAAAAATATCCGAGCACAGAATCAAAGACTAAAACTTACTCGTTTGGATTCATTAAACCAGTTGGAGCGGTTGGTATTAGTAGAAAAGCATCTAGTCAGCCCAAATTTGATCAACCACCCTGCCCATCGTGGGGTGGTCACCAATGATGATGAGACGCTCGCCGTCATGGTGAATGAAGAGGACCATATTCGCATCCAAATTCTTACTCCCGGCCTGGAATTGGAAGGAGCTTGGGAGACAGCTAATGAGATTGACGACTTTTTTGAGGCTTCTTTGGAGTATGCCTTTGATGAGACCAGGGGCTTTTTAACCTCTTGTCCTACTAATCTAGGTACCGGACTGAGGGCTTCGGTCATGGTGCACCTGCCCGGACTGGTGATGGTGGATCAAGCGAAAAAGGTTCTCTCCGCCCTGCCTCAGGTAGGATTGAATGTCCGGGGGATCTATGGAGAGGGTACGGAGTCAAAAGGTAATTTATTTCAAATTTCCAATCAGGTTACTCTAGGGCAGAGTGAAAGTGATTTGATCAGTAATTTGCTCTCCTTGACCAAACAAGTTATAGACCAAGAAAAGGCTGTGCGGGAAGCGCTATTAAAAGAATCCAAAGTGCAGATGGAAAATAGAGTACACCGGGCTTACGGGATACTGACTCAAGCTCGGATCATCTCCTCTGATGAGGCCATGCGGTTGCTTTCCGATGTTTGGCTGGGGATCGAGTGTGGGTTAATCACGGATTTGCCGGCGAAGAAGGTCAAAGAATTAATTCTGCTAATTCGCATCGCTATTTTGCAGCAGTTGATCGGAAGGGAAATGACAGCTGAAGAACGGGATTACTATCGCGCGGCAGTGATTAGAGACCATCTCAAAGGGTAAATTATTAAGGCCTGTATTTAGTACTAAAACGATGACTGGAAAAATTTTTCCAGGAAGACAATAAAAAGGGGTGAAGTTGGGATGTTTGAAAGATTCACGGAAAGAGCGCGAAAAGTGGTGTTGCATGCGCAAAAGGAAGCAATCAGGCTAAGGCATAATGTCGTAGGTACAGAGCATCTTCTTTTGGGGTTGGTGCAAGAAGGTGAGGGAATCGCCGGTCGAGCACTACAAGGCTTGGAGATAGATTTATCGAAAGTTCGGAGTGAAGTTGAGAAGATCATCGGCGTCGGCGATCAGATAATCATCGGGGAGGTTCCTTTTACCCCCAGGGCAAAAAGGGTGTTGGAAATGGCTTTTGACGAAGCTCGGCAGCTGGGGCATAATTATATCGGCACCGAACATATCCTCTTAGGATTAATCCGAGAGGGGGAGGGAGTGGCCGCGCAGGTTCTGAAAAACCTCGGTGTGGATTTGGAGAACGCCAGAAAACAGGTGATGAATTTATTGGGAGGCGCGGTCGGCGCCGGGATCCCCGGTAAGACGGGGGGACCAAATAAAACCCAGACTTTGAACCAGTTTGGACGGGATTTGACGGAATTGGCCAGAATTGGAAAGCTGGATCCAGTGATCGGTCGGGTAAAGGAGATTGAACGGGTTATACAGGTCCTATCCAGAAGAACAAAGAACAACCCGGTTTTAATAGGAGAACCTGGTGTGGGAAAGACCGCCATCGCAGAGGGTTTAGCCCAGAAGATTATTAACGGAGATGTTCCGGAAATTCTGAAAAACAAGAGGGTAATCACTCTTGATCTAGGCGCTATGGTCGCCGGTTCCAAATACCGTGGTGAATTTGAGGAACGTATGAAAAAGGTGATGGAAGAGATCAGGAACGCCGGTGACGTCATTCTCTTTATTGATGAGTTGCATACCTTAATTGGAGCCGGAGCAGCGGAAGGCGCCATCGATGCGGCCAATATCCTAAAACCCGTTTTAGCCCGAGGCGAGCTGCAATGCATCGGCGCCACCACTTTGGACGAGTATAGAAAGCATATTGAAAAAGACGCAGCTTTGGAGCGCAGATTTCAGCCGATTGTCGTTGGTGAACCGACCAGGGAAGAATCTGTGGAAATCCTTAAGGGGTTGCGGGACAGATATGAAGCGCACCACAGAGTAAAAATCACTGATGATGCGATTGAGGCAGCGGTCACCCTTTCGGATCGCTATATATCCGACCGTTTCCTTCCTGACAAAGCCATTGATCTAATGGATGAGGCCGCTTCCAAAGTGCGGATGCAGACTACCATCACACCACCTAATCTGAAGAGTTTAGAAGATGAGATCCTCCAAGTGCAAAAGGAGAAGGAGGCCTCCATCGGGAATGAAGAATTCGAGCAAGCGGCCAAACTCCGTGATAAGGAACAACAGTTACGCGCCAGGCTGGAAGAGGAGAAAAATTCATGGAAGAATCAGCAGGGGCGAGAAGAACCTATGGTGACTGCGGAGGAAATTGCACAGGTCGTTTCCAGTTGGACGGGAGTGCCGGTCACTAAATTGCAGGAAGGCGAGGCCGAACGACTGTTACGGCTGGAAGAGATTCTGCATGCCCGGGTTATAGGCCAAGATGAGGCTGTAGACATAGTCTCCAGGGCTGTTCGTCGGGCTAGAGCAGGTTTGAAGGATCCGAAACGGCCGATTGGTTCGTTTATTTTCCTTGGACCGACCGGGGTTGGCAAGACTGAATTGGCTAGAGCGTTAGCTGAGGCGCTCTTTGGGGACGAAAATGCCATGGTCAGGATCGATATGTCCGAGTATATGGAGAGACACGCTGTCTCTCGCCTGGTCGGCGCTCCTCCGGGTTATGTAGGATATGACGAAGGAGGACAATTAACCGAGAGGATAAGAAGAAAGCCTTATAGTGTGGTGCTCTTGGATGAGATTGAGAAAGCCCACCCTGAGGTCTTTAATATCCTGCTACAAGTCTTGGAGGATGGAAGATTGACTGATTCCCAAGGACGTACAGTTGACTTTAAAAATACCGTCCTAATTATGACTTCGAATGTGGGCGCGAACCTGATTGACCACTCTACAACTATTGGTTTTCAGATTGATCGGGATGAAGACCGGAGTAATTACGAGCGTATGAAGACCCGGGTGCTGGACGAGTTGAAGCGAACTTTCCGTCCAGAGTTTCTTAACCGCCTTGATGAGGTGATTGTCTTCCGCTCCCTGTCCATGGAACAACTGGAGTCCATTGTCGATCTGATGTTGGAGAAAGTCTATGAGCAGCTCGGAGAGAAGGAGATCCATCTTGAGGTGGACAAAGAAGCGAAAGCTATTCTTTCCAAAGAAGGATATGATCCGGCGTTTGGCGCCAGACCGCTACGCCGCGCTATTCAAAGATTGATTGAAAATCCCCTTGCTGATGAGCTGTTGAAGGGTAACTTTAAACGGGGAGACCGGATCAAGGCAGTAGCGAAAGAGGGAAAGATTCAATTTATTAAGGCCTGACTGGCGAAGGCAGTACTATCGTAAAAAGAGGCGGGCTTTGTTTGGGACTGACGTGTAAGAAACTGGATTTTAAAAACGGACGCAGAAAAATCCTTCCAAACTGGAAGGATTTTTCTGCTATTATCAGAATATTTGTCATAACAACAGGTATTTCTTCTTGATCAACTTATTCAGAACAAACAAGAGGAATTTTGCTTTTACCGGTGAGGGAGGGAAAATGGGCGTTTTCTATGTATGCCGGGAGTGCGGCTACGAGTCCCTAAAATGGCTGGGCCGCTGTCCGGCGTGTGACGGTTGGAATACACTGAACGAGATCACTCAGGAAACAGCGAAGAGGAAAGAACGAAGGCGGAGTGAGAGTGTGCTGCTGGCCCTCGGCCAAGACCTCCCCGAAAGTTTTAACCGGGTGCAGACCGGTGAGACGGATTTAGACCGGATCCTCGGCGGTGGTGTGGTCCCCGGTTCACTGATTTTATTGGGTGGAGAGCCTGGGATCGGCAAGTCTACTCTACTTTTGCAGACTGCAGCCGGTCTTGCCGAAAACTATGGAAAGGTGATTTATGTAAGCGCCGAAGAATCCGCTTCTCAGGTCGGAATCAGAGCCGAACGCCTCGGTTTATTGAACGCCTCCTTAAACGGTGAGTTGTTAC